>NZ_JBHTBZ010000027.1:0-19728 GCF_042665235.1 Hydrogenophaga defluvii
GCGTGGAACGGTGTCCGCCATCACGCTGGAACACTGTCCGCCATCAGCATGGAATCGTGTCCGCCATGGCGTGGAATACGCACGCAGGAAGCGGGCCACATCGAAACGTCGTGGTTTCGCGTGCTTTTCAGCACCGTATTTGGCATGTCGATCTTCCATACTGTGCCCCATCAACGGGCTGGCCGCCCCAGGTGAAATCTGTCAGATCGAGTGCCCATGCAAGTTGCAGTGTCCCCATTGAACGTTGAAGAGCCGTCCATACAGCGCAAGCGCGTGATCGTCGTTGAGAAATCAGACGTACCGCGTGCAGCCGTGGGCCAGGGTGGGAAGACCTTCCGCGAGGGCAAACGCTGGCAGCCTCAGTCGAAAGAGGAATACGCCGCGAGGCAACGAATCGACCCGGCCCTGATTGTCCAGTTCGCCAAAGTGACGCGGTACATGCCCCCCGCGAAAAAGCACCTCGTGGGCCATGGCCTCTACAACCTCATCAGGTCGATCCCTGCGCAGTCTGAGCCGTGGCAAAGAAGTCGCATCATCAAGTCGATCAAGACGTTGACCAAGGCTGCAGATGAGCATGTGGCGCCAGACTTCGGTACACCCAGCCATCACGGGCTGCAATATTTGCAGCGACTGCTGGAGGCATTCAAGCTTGGGCTGTATGAACCCGATTCGACTGCCGTTGACAAGCTGAAGAAGATGGCGGTTTTCAAGAAGAGCCTTGAGCGGCTCGTGCAAGTGTTGACGGCCATGCTCAAGCGGCACCCGGAGTTTTGCTTGAGCGGGGAAGAGCTGGCAGGCATGGCTCCGTACCCTGGAGCAAGGCATTTCAATCCCCGCGTCAATCCGGTGATGTTGTCATGGAGGGATGCGACAAATGAGCAGTCGCTGACCCACCAGACCATCCAGGAAACGTTGCTCATCGCTGCCGCGCTCCAAGACCTTATGAGCCCTGTGACGAACAACGTGGTGGGCACTGAGGGTGTTGTGGAAGGGGATGGCTTGTCGGCGCAAGGCGACCCAGGGCACTCAAGCCCCGATCCCATCCCCGATCCAAGCATCAACCCGTAGCGCCCCTGTCGCCCTAGTGCAGCGGCGCCAGCAGCGCGCCCATGCGTTCGCTCAGTGCCAGCGCACGTGCAGTTGCAGGCACCTCAGGAGCCACTTTGGGTCGGCTCGCAGCCTGCCGTTTCATCGCCTGGATTTGTTCTTCTGCCGCCTTGAGCCGAGCCAGCAGTTCGTCACGCTGTCGCTCCCCATCGCGAAGACCGTCTTCATAGTCCTGATCTGGGCTCGCGAGCTTGCCCATTTCCTCTTGCTCTTCTTCCATTTCCCTGAGCACATCCACCAGCATATCCACTTGATCGCACAACCCACTGCCTGCCGCCATGATGGCCTGGCGCATGAGGGGCGTCAGTAGCGCCGGAGGCACACCTTCTTCTACCGCTTCTTGAAGTTCAGGGTTGAGCACGCCGATCATGCGAAGGTCGCTGTTGTGCTGTGAGTCTTCTTCCCCGTACATCGAGAATGCGTCAATGAGGATTGGCACGAGCAGTTCATCACACGCGTCTTTGTTCAGCAAGTGCCAGTCGTCAGCAGTGACCAGGTAATACGCTGGCACATCAGGGGCATCCTTGGAGGTGACAACCGCGAAGTTCACCCCGTGGTACCCGAACGGTATGCCGAACACATAGGCCCCCGGCGTTACCTTCCCCAGAATCTCCTGCGACAACTCCTGCACAACGCGTCGAATGGGCCACTTGCTGGCCATCACGGCGGCGAACGGAAAATGCTCTTTCACTGGTCTGTGGTCATCATCCGGGAAAAAGTAGGCGCGTCCCCGCAGTGTGCTGTCCTCTGCGTTTTCAGGGTCGTAGGCAAACAAGATGGAGTGGTAGATCAGGGCCTTGGTGTGTGCTTGCAGCTCCTGCCATGCAGCGTCGTGAAACGGGGCGGGCAGGGACTTGGCGCTCGCGCCCTTGAACAAGGTCACGAACGCATTTTCCAGAACGTCGCGTTCCACAAATTGCTCAACTGCAGCGTGGATGGTTGCCATGGCAGGGGCCATGGTCTTGATTTTGCGGTTGAAGGCCTGTTCGAGTTGGCGGGATTGTTTGCGCTCTTTTTGCTTCTTCTGCGCGCGCCGCTGGTCCTTGGTGAGTTTGGTCATTTCGCTGTTCTCAGGAGTAGGAGGTGCCCAGGTGTGCTGGCATTGAGCCCACCACCGCTTTTTTCTCATCCTCACAGAACGTGAAGTAGATCCGCAGGCAAAAACGCGGGTCGCGGGCAGACCCTTTTGCAAGGTGTTGATCGAGAAAACGTCTGGAGCCTCTCCAGCGGATGAAATACTGGTCTCCCAGCATGCCGGCCGTGCTGGGCTCAACAGACCCTCCAAACTCAAGCCCCAAGGTTTCCGCCTTGACCTTGAAGGCGTTGCGGTCGGCCTGGCCCAGCTTGACGAGCCTGTATTCCTCAGCCAGCAGCTCCAGGCACGCGTACAGAAGGTCAGCCGATTCGTAGGGGCTGCGTTTTGTGGCTGAAATGGCGCGAGGCAGTACGATGATCCGATCTGCATTTTGCGCAGCCCACTGGTCAATGTCACGCAGACGCCAGTTCCTGGTTGGTTCGACTGGGGCAGGTGCGGCATGGGCAGTGGACTCGCTCCCTCTTCCCACGGGGCGGAACTGGGGCTTTTCGTCTTTGGCCTTGTGCAGCGCCTTGGCAAGCCCCATCCAGTAGTCCACGTCAGCTTTGAGCCCATCCACGAGCGCGTGTGCATCGCGCACAAGCGAGACACCTGCCGGGTTCGTACCAGCGGCAACTATGTCAACGAAGCTGGGATGGCGGGTATGGCCCAGGGTGGGAAGCTCGTTTGCACCGACAACGGCCCTCCAGATCGCCTCCATTGCGCCTTCCCCGGCATCGCTCCAACAAATGCGCTTGCCCGCCACCGTGGCGCCCGAGGGCGCGGGTATGGCAAAGGCTTCCCACAGGCTGGGCTGCTGGGTGTCGAGCACTTGGGCTGCGAAGTGTTGTCCATCGGGGCTTGTCCACCACTGAAGGTGGAACCGGTCGCCACGGGCCGAGCCAACGGTGTCAGGTGCAGGAGCCTGAATCCCCGGATCGGCGTCCACCAGGGTGCGCCAGAAGGCGTTTGTGAAGTCGATGGCTGCTGGGGCGTCTTGCAGGGTGTAGAGCATGTCGCAGGTACGTGTTTTTTGGTTGGTCTTCGAGCACCCAAGGTAGCCAGAAAAGCAGACGGCTGCAAGGGTGGACCGCTTTTCGAAAACCGATCCACTTTCGCAGGCAAAACCAGGGTTAACCCTTGCTGCCTTGGCTTTGCAAATAAAGTCGTAAACACCCCATGAGGATTTATGCGGGCTGGCGCGGCGCGGGGGGCAAAGTTTCGGATTCAAAGTCGTAAACACCACCGAAGTGCCGCTCGTCAATTTCAGAGTTTTTTTGCACTTGGGGCACAGAGCGTTGCATCAAGGACACAAGCCCATGGATGCCGGCGCCGGGGCTTGGCCGTTGCGCCCTTGAATGGCGCGGTTTTTCAGTGCTTTTCAGACCCCTTTTGGGCATAGCGAACAACCAAACTTGAGCGGCTGGATCGACCAGTTTTTTCAAGGCAGTTCAACCCATGCTCAACAGCGAAGCCGCCCAACACGCCACCCACACCACCGAACATACAGCCGAAAAGCAACCACGATTGCGCAGGCGCACCTCAAGCGGGGCGAGGCCAGGTTTCAGACCAGAGATCAACCCGGTCTCCATTGAAGAATTGGCCCGCAAAACCCGTTTCATCAAGTCCGGTCAGGCGAAGTACGTGCTTTTTGCAGTGACCAACATCGTGATGGCTGTGCCCGGTGCCCAGAAGTGGGACATACGGTATTACATCGAAGGCCTTCATTGGATGCGCCAGCAGGCCGACTCCAAGCTGGGGGACAACTTCGGAAGCACCAAACACAATGGCTTGAAGCTCTTGGAGAGGATGTGCAAGGCGTACAGGCTTGCTGCAGAGAGGCCAAACCGGCACACCGGTCTTGGCAGGATGCGCTTGCTGTATGCGTGTTGCTCGAAGACGGTGGACGGCTTGAGGGTCTTCATCGACCAGCATCCCGAACTTTGGCTCAATGAGGATGAGGCATGCGGAATTGGGAACTACCCCGGCCTTACCCCCTTCAAGCCAGAACTCAATCCGTTGTTCAAGCCGTGGGATGAGGCTGATACAGCACGCTGTAACTGGAATCTCCGTTAAAACGCATCTTCCCACAAGAGGGGCACCAGGACGGCCGTGAGGCTGTCTACGAACTTGATTTGCCGCGATCTGCGGCCTGCCGTGGTCTGGGCTTTGGGGCTTGTGTATTGACGGGCCACCATCGCTTGGAGACGCCAAAGCGCTTGCGGTACTCGGCATCCCCAATGGGGTCGAGCATGTGCGGGTGGTTGGTCAGCAAAACCTGACGACTTGCAATGCCCATCTTGTCCAGGGCGTGCTTGAACTGGATCTTGACGGTGCTCACGCTGATTTGCATCAGATTGGCGATCTCGTCATAGCTCAAGCCCCCGAGGGTGGCCGTGAAAATCTGATTGCGCTTCAGGGTGAGCCCGTCGAGCTTCATGAGCAGGATTTCCCGCTCAGCGTTGGCTTGGGCAGTGGCTGGCGCACGGGGTTGGGTGCTGCGCGCCGCGTCATCCCCTGGCGCCTGGGCGTTGATGTACATGCGGCCGAGCGCCGCCTCCAGGCTTTCCACACGGGCGGTGAGGGCCGTGATCTGCTGCTGCAGGGTCTGGGTGTCGTTCTTCTTGACCTTGTTCATCGTCGTTTTCATGCGGGGGCCGTGGTGAGGCGGGCCGGTTCCAAAGCGCTCTGGATCATAGGCCGGCAATCAGGCGCAGGGAGCAGGGGCTGCTGGGGTGCACGTCAGCCCCGCAGGACGTGTCTGGCGAGCGCATCTGCCTGCACCTCAAGGGGATGGTCCCAGCGTGCCTGTGGCGCCGTTTTGAGGCCCTGGCGCACGATTTGATTGAGGTCCAGGGCAGTCGCTTGCGTGCGGGCCTCTCTCACGAGTGCTTCCACCTTCTGGTCAAACCCGGCTTCCTCCAAGATCCTTGCCGCCAGCATGCGCTTGACCGAGGCTTGGGTGGCCTGGCCAAAGGCGTCACTCAGGACAGGGGAGGGCGGTACCACCTTGTCGGAATACTGCTCAAACTTGCCGTCCAGCCACTCAATGAACTGGGGGGAGGACATGGCGTTGAGTTCCACACGCTGGCTCTGCAGCCACTCTTCCCATTGCTGGGGCACGTAGTCGGCCACCGGCAGACGGCGCTCACCGCGTTTGGAGCTGGCGTTTTCAGCTCGAAACCTCTCCACCTGCAGATCCATGTCCACGGCTTCCCACGGGTCAAGCCCCAGGTTGATGACGTGCACCTTGCGCGCGCCGCGTGCGCGTGTGGCTTCGGTCAGGGCCTGGTAGATGAGCGTGCCCGAGGCGTCGGCATCGTGGATGCAGAAGAAGTAGATTTCTTCTTGGGTCTGCCCCATCAAGTCGATCACGTCCCGCGCCGCGCGCGAGGCAAACCCCTTGCTGGTGAGCAGGGCGCAGTCGTTGCGTTCGGGCCAACCTGTGTCCTTGAGGATGCTGAAGAAGCCTTCCTTCTCCGAATACAGCACCTTGTTGAACGTCCATTCGGGGCGGTCGTACTTCTCCACGTTCAGGGTGCCAAGAGGTATCTCCTGCCCGGTGTGCGGGTGGTAGATGATGCCGCGCGCATCACGGTAAAGCCCCGGCAAGTCTTCCCCGGCAGCGGCCTCTATGTCGGTGATGACTTGCGCGAAGTAGTTGTAGTCGGGCTCCTTCCCGAACGCGTCCAGCATGAAGGGGCGCACGGCGTAGAAGAGCTGGCGCAGTGAGTACCTGTATCGGTTGTTGCCGCTGGCCTTGTCGATGGCGCCCCGCAGATTGCCCTCGATCACCTCTCGCTGGGTCTGTCGCCTTCCATTGACTTGCGCCGACTGGCGCTTGGCCTTCTTCGCGGCTTTGGTGATGGCCAGGTACAGGGGCTGGAGGTAGCGATGCAGATCGGGCTCTTTGCCATCGGTGGTGATGGGCATGTAGGGCGTCGTGATGTTGCAGATCAGGGAGATTGGCTTGCGGCCCACGTCCACCAGGTGGCGAAGACCGCAGCCGATGATGCCCAGCTCGTGCGACTTCTGGCGCTGCACGCTCATCTGACCGGTGATGGGGGTGCGGTTGACGAAAAACGAGCACGTGTCGCCTTCATCGTCTTCCCCATGAGCGACGTAGGCATCAATGCTGTAGGGCATCTGGGCGGGCATGCCTGTTCCCAGGATTTCGATGACGCCGCCCTCATGCGCGTGGGCGAAGTCTTGGAACACATCGCCGAGTTTGCCCAGGATGCCCGGTTTGGGCTGCTCGGACACCTCGCGCAGCGCCTGCAGCAGATGGTTGCTGTCCGCGCGGCTCATCGCGTTCGCGGCCAAGCCTTGACCGAAATGGTGGGCGGTGCTCACGCTCACATCCCTGAACTGCACGAGCACATCGCACAGGGGTCTGGCACCTGCGGCCTGGAGCATTTCAAAGAAGCTTTCGCTGTCGTACCACCATGGGGAGGTTTTGCCCCGGTAGGACTTGCCGTGCGGGGCCAGCTCGATGGCTTGTGTCGCCCAGGTCAGGACGTCTTTGGGGTCCACTGGCACGCTTGGGCCCAGCTTGACCGCCACAAGGGTTCCCGTGGGCCTCTCGCATGGCTCGCTGCTCACACCTGTGGTCCCGTCATCCTTGGGGCTTAGGTGAAAGCGCCTGTCATGGGTCTCCACGTAGAGCTTGCCGCCCGAGGCCAGCACGGCGCCCGTCACCACCCGCAGCCCATTGCCCAAAGCCCCCCGCAAGGGCACCCGCACGAGCTTGGATGAGGTCAGGGGGCGGCGGATCGAGAAAAGTCGCGCCAAAGCCCCAGGATCGCAGGGCAGGCCGGGGCCATCGTCCTCAATGAGCACCCAGCCCGATTCGTAGCGCACCGTGACGTTGGCGCCCGCGTCCAGCGCGTTGTCGGTCAGCTCTTTGGCGACAAGGCTTGCCAGTTGGCGCACCGGCACGCCCGCCTTTTGCCCGAGGGTGCCGATGTTGCGAAACAGGGTCCAGTCTTCTCTCTCAAACATGCGAGCCTTTGCCTTCAAATCTTGACGCCGAGTGTATCGGTATATCCACCATTTGAGGGAAACAGTTTAATAAAACGTACACTTGAGCAACCAAAGGGGCTACAATTTAGCCATACCTTGCCGAGCGTGCCGACGCCTGGCCTGCCCGCCCCGCGACACCGGCTCCCGCCGCACGCTGTCCGGGTTCAGGCGGTCTTTCGCGGCTGTATGCGTGGCGGTATGCGTGGCTTTTAAGGCCTAAACTGAGCGCAAGAATCGGAAACCGAATGTCCCTTACCGTATCCACCGAACTCATCGCAGCAACTGTGAACCCTTCGTTTGAGAAGGCACGCGACTATGCGAAGGTCCTGCGTGATGATCGTGAAATTCGGATTGATGCGAGCCAGCTTGACACGCAGGCTCTGGGGGACCTGATCGCCGCTGCCACCGCAGTGGGTGACGCCAAGGCTGTTCGTGCGGTCGAGTCCATCGCGCAGGCCAGGGCGGGGGACTTCGGCAAGCCGGTGCCCAACTTCAAAGCGTTCCAGGGGGTTGTCGAGGCCTTCTTGAAGTCCAGCCTCATCGACGGCTGGATTTATGTCGAGGGGCGCGACGGCAAGATGTACCCCGAGCTTGTGACGAGCATCAGTTTCGATGATGGCAAGTCCCATGGCCGTGGTCAGCCCACCCCCACGGTTCGCATTCGCACCACCAGCTACGGCTTCAACCGGGACGGCAACATCAAGGGGGGCATTTCCGTCTACGGGAGTGTGCACACGTTCTCTCCGCAAGACGTGGCCAGGCGCCGCGTGGCCGATATCTTGGCTGACCAAGGCCTGTACAAGGAAACGCAGGCGCTTCGCGATGCGCACATGGAATCCTTGGATCGGCACCGCAAGGTCACACAAGGTGCCTTCGCCCAGCAGTTTCGTGTCAGCGGTGTTGTCTACCAGTACGAGGAAGACCACTACCACCGTCGAAACGTGGAGTTGACGGGGCGGCGCGTGATTCACGATCTTGAGTCCAAAGACTACGGCACGGCCCAGCGCTATGTCGAGTCATCGCTGTTTGATGCCGCACCTGACACGGACGATGGCGCCATGGGCGTGGGGCCGATTCCCGAGCACCCGCTGGTGAAGGTCTTTGATCTGAGCGCCCATGAGTTTTTCTGGGTGAATGCGGACAACCTGACCCCCTACCAGTACGACAAGACGCTGCGCGAAAAGCTGATCCTGCCGCCTACGCACCGGGATTTGCTGGACGTTCTCACCACGGACCTGAACGCCTTCGTCAATGACTTCATTGAGGGCAAGAGTGCTGGCAACGTGATCCTGTGCAAGGGCATTCCCGGCGTGGGCAAGACCTTGACGGCCGAGGTGTATGCCGAGCTGATCGACAAGCCCCTGTATTCCATCCATTCCGGGGCTTTGGGCACCACGGCCCAGGACATTGAGAAGAACCTGCGGACCATCTTCCAGCGGGGTAAGCGCTGGGACTGCGTGCTTCTTCTGGATGAGGCCGATGTGTTCGTGGTCCAGCGCGGCAACAACATCGAGCAAAACGCCATCGTGGCCGAGTTCCTGCGCACCCTCGAATACTTCGACGGCCTGCTGTTCATGACCACCAATCGTTCAGACCAGATCGATGAGGCCATCATTTCGCGCTGCGCGGCCATCATCAACTACGACCCGCCAGGCCCCAAGGATGCGGCTGCGATCTGGCGCGTCATGGCCACCCAGTACCAAGCCCCTCTCAGTGACGAGCTGATCGCTGAGTTGGTCGAACTTTTCCCCGAGATTGCGCCGCGCGACACCAAGATGCTCCTGCGGCTGGCTTTGCGGGTGGCGGTGGCGCACAAGGAGCCGCTCACGCTGGCCACCTTCCGGCGCTGCGCGATGTTTCGCGCGATCAAGATGCAGGAAACGGCCGCGTGAGCAACCTGGTGGCACCCAAGGCAGGGGAGCAGTACCGCGTGCTTGCGGCAACAACGGAGAACCTGCAGCGCATCCAAGAACGCTGGGTGGGGCTCAAAGAGCGGGTCGAACACAAGATGCAGGCGCTGGCCGGTAAAAGCCGCGCCGCTGAGGGAAGGCTCGTGGAGCAAGCAGCACGCGCCGCCAGCGGCTCAAAGCGCATTTTCTGGCTTCGAAAAGCCGCTGATGCCATGGCTGCGACAGCCGGGGGGCTTGCAGCCTGCAGACAGGGGTGCTCGCATTGCTGCCACATTGCCGTCCTTGTCTCGCGCGCCGAGGCTCAGGTGATCGCCAAAGAGACCGGTGTCGCCCTCAATCCCAAGGCAGGCAAGTACACGATGCACAACGCCTCTCAGGGGGATGCCACGGGCGCTGCAAAGGAGACCTTCGGAAAGCCGTGCCCCTTCTTGCGCGATCAGGCCTGCAGCATCTACGACAGCCGCCCCTTGACATGCAGGCAGTTGCTCAACATGGATGAGGATGACTTGCTGTGCCAGCTCATTGAGGGCAGCGCCCCCGAAGTGCCCTACATGAACACCCTGGACCATTCGGTGGCTGCGGTGGCCATCCTGGGCGGGCACCAGGACTATGACGATATCCGCAACTGGTTTGTATCCCGCGCTCCAACTTGAAACCTGAGGCCCAATAGCCATGTCACTCGGTTCGATGCCCTGTCCCTGTGGTGGAGACAATCCCAACTGCTTTCGATGCTGGGGAACGGGCATGTACGGGGTCAAGTCATCCGAGGAATCAACGCAAGGGGCTTACCTGGGCTCTCGTGTGAAGCCATCGCCAGGCTCAGGGCTCACCCAATGTCGTGAGTGTGGGGCATACGTTTCGGGCTTGTTGGCGCACATTCAACAGGAACACGGGCCTAAACCACGCAAAAAAGTTGTCCAATCCTCTGGGAACAAGACCAACAAAATCAAAACGATTTTGCTGGCCCCGATCCTTGCGCGTGCGGGTTCGTCGCCGAAGAAGCCGCCGAAGAGATCAGGGCCTCGCGTGAGCCCCGAATTGAAATGTCCCAAGTGCAAGGCAACGTTTCCAAATATCACGCAACTGAGGTCGCATGTCATTGGGTCTCACGGGCTCAAGGCGTTCTACGCATTGGATCTCCAAGCCCCGAGGTCACTGGAGCAAAACAGCGCCAAGCACAACCGCGCTACGCCAAGCCGTGCCTCCACCGCTGTAGAAAAGGACACGCCGAGCCCAGACAGTGCCAGCCAGGAGCGGCGCCTGGATGCCAAGAGGTACTGGGGGCACTCTTTCCGGGATCATGGCCAGTTCGGCTCCTACCCTTCACACGATGACATGGACGACGAGTCATGAACGCGGGCCCTGGAGCTAAGCCCAGCGCGGGGGCGCGGCTTTTGGCCATCGTGGAGGTCGATGCCTCTGAGCGCGTGCGGTGCGCGCAGCCGGGGTGCCAGAAATCGGTCTACAGGGCCATTCACATCGTCAGGGACGGCGGCGAGCTTCTGGTGCTGGGCTCCACCTGTTTTCAAAAGCGCTTTGGGGGCTTGTTGGCGCTGGGGCAGGCCCAATACGGGGGAGGGGGCGGCAAGCTTCTGAGCCCCGAAGAGCGGCAGATGCTGCAGGAAAACACCGAGGCCTTGCTGGCGCGCTTTGAGGCTCAAGAAGAACAGGCACGCCAGGCCGCAGCGCTGCGGCTTGCTCGGCTGCGTGAGGCCCAGCAAAGCGCCTTGGAGCGATCCAGAGCCCTGGCACCAGCCCCCAGCATTGCACCGGCTCCTGTAGCCCCATGGGCGCACGCGGGCGGTCGCCCCTTGCCCACGCGCCCGAGATTTCCTTGGGCCTGGATGAAGCCCCGAACCGGGGTCGCGGCCTACAAACTGCGCGACGGCACGGGCTGGGTACGGGTCGAGCATCTGGACGGGCGTCAATTCATCACCCCATGGCCCAGCTTCGAGGGCTGGGAAGAAGCTTTGCCGCCAGTGGTGGGGCGCGCGAATCTGGAGGTCGGAGGCTACGAGGTGCAGGGTGCCATCTTTGGCGCGATTGAATACCTGCGCTCACAACTTCAGGGCGGGCCCATGTCCGATATCCGAACTGGCATGTGGGCTGATGTGCTTGCGTACTTGGGTGGGAGACCCTGAGGGCGTTGGTTCTGCATCAGGCAGTTCAAAGCCCCAGGCCACGCCTTCAGGGCTCGCCCCACCTGCGCTGTGCGCTGGCCTTTTCATCGACCTTCAACTCAAACTCCACGCCCGAGGCGAGCATGTCCAGCATTGACTGGGCCTGGGCGCTTCGTTTTTCAGGGTCGATGCCTTCACGCAGATAGGCTTCGTGAGCACTCACACGCACGTGATTGCCGTGGACTTCAACATCCAAGAGGGGTGCGCCGGAGGGGGAGAACTTGCGCGCGGTGCGGACCTCGTGCCTGAGTTCAAGCTCCTTTGCGTTGACGCTGGCCAATCGCTGGGCCGTGATCGTCTCAGGCTGGGCCAGATGGTTTTCAATGTCGCGGATCAATCCCAGCGTCACGGCCACCGGGGGCATGCGTTTGAGGTATGCCGCGCATTGCTCCAGCAGGGCAATGGTGTCCGAGATTTCTGCCGCTTCAAAGGCCTTGCTTCGTGGTTCGGTCATTGGAGTAGTTTCTAGCCCATTTGCGAGCGCGCAACAACAGTGGCTGGTGCAGGGAGGCGACGCCATGGCCTCGCGGGCCAGTGGCAGATGGGGAGCTGCCCCTCAAGGCCTGTAGGTCTGTCGCGCTGCCTCCCCCACAGTGGGGAGAAATGCGCTGCACGCTTTGACGGCCTGCTCAAACTTTCGCAAAACGTCCCAATAGGCGTCGGTTTTCTTCATGTGAGGGCCCATGAAATCCATGCGCACCAATCCATGATCCGACCCCGGCCCGCTGCTGCCGCAGACACGCTCAACATTGCAGGCGGTTCCGTCTTTGCACACAAAGAAATCGGAGCCGCCGTAGTCAGACCCTTGCCTTACGCGCGTGAGGTCGGCATGGCTGTCACCGCAGTAGCGGCCTGCCCCTGTGATTCTTCCTCGCCAGTAGCAACTTGCGGTCACTTCGCCCTCAGCATCCGTGACGTGCCCAGGCAACTTGTACTTGAAGGGTTCAATCAGCTTGGAGGTTCGCCTTGGTTCTGTGTGCCATTCAATGTTGGGGTCGCCCGCTTTCTTTTTCGCAGGCTCAGGCGGTCGAAGCTCGCGCCCGAACATGCCGGTGGCCTTATGCCCAGGCTGGCACTCGTGCTGGTAGGAGGTTCGCCCATCAGGCGCGGTGCATCGCACCAGATTCTGTGCGTGTAAATGACTGCTCAAGCCACCTGCGGAAAAGAGGATTGCAGCCGTACAGGCTCTCATGATGATGGCCTTCACGTGCGCCAGAGCTGGGGGCTTTTCCATGGTTGCATCCTTGTGAATCAGGAGGGCGCTATGAGCGGTGCCACGAGCGCATGATTTCATTCGCCACGTTCGTCCTTGAATCGGACGTCAATGCGCTTTTCAAGGTAGCCGTGTGTGAACGCGTAGATTGCCAGCCCCGCGATTGTGTTCAGCCAGAACGGCATTCCGAACCAATGATGCAGGATGAAATACGGAACCGAGAACGCAAGCGCGTAAGGGGTGGCGGTCACGAATATCAACTTGGCGACTGTGCTTGGCTCCCGAAGGAAGGTGGTGACGAAACTCGATAGGAGAGCAATCGAGAAAAAGATGATGAACAAGATGATGCCGTACTTTATTAGAATACCACCTACCATTGCGAAGTCGTGGAGCACGTCTTGTTTCCTTCTAATTCAGTTAGGTTGCGTTCTTCGCGTACAGATCCAGGTGCTGGCGTTGAATTGCATTGATCTTCTTACAAGTAATGGGCCTGCTTTTAGACCTGACTCGTTATAAGCAGCCATGACCAGCACAGGTCTGGCTTTAGCCCCACTGAAGGCAGCGCATGGACAGTGTGCCGCTGTGAAAGCCTTCAAAGACGTGCCGGGGCTTTTCGTCCTCTTTCGCAGCACCCAGCGCGTACAGCAGCGGCCAGTAATGATCTGGTGTGGGTACCGCCATTCGTGCGGCTGAGCCCTGCAGATGAAAGTCTATCAAAGCCCCATCGTTTCGTGTGTTCAGGGCATGCTTTGCGAATTCATCGAAGTCGCGGGCCCAGCTCTGGCTGGCAGCAAGGCCTTCTGGAAACTCCCGGTCGGTTGCGCGCAGGTTGTGCACGATGTTGCCGCTGCCCACGATCAGCACGCCTTGCTTGCGCAGTGCGGCCAGTTCCTTGCCCACCAGGTAGTGAAACCGACCAGGCTTGTCGTAGTCTATGGAGACCTGAAACACCGGCACATCAGCGCCGGGGTACAGCCACTTGAGGACGGTCCATGTTCCATGATCGAAGCCCCATTGCTGTGTAGCGCTGGCCTGTGCGCCCGCGCTCTGGAGCAGCCCAGCGGCTTTGGTGGCGAATTCAGGGGCGCCCTTGGCTGGGTACTGCATTGCGTGCAGCTCAGCGGGGAAGCCACTGAAGTCATGGATGGTGGGGGGCTTGACCGAGGATTGCACCATGATGCTGCCGGGGGTGAGCCAGTGTGCGGAGACCACCAAAATCGCTTTGGGGCGTGGCAAGTCCTTGCCCCACTGGGTCAGTGTCTTGGTAAACGGGTTGTTGCGCAGAGCGTTCATTGGGCTCCCGTGGCCGATCATCAAGACCGGCATCGAGCCTGGAGTGTTGGCCTGTGCTGGCGTCTGTGCTGGTGCGGCTGCAGCGAGCTTGTGCTGCAGCGCGCTCAACAGGGCCAGGGCGGATGCGCCGAGGATGCGGCGGCGGGGGTGGGCAATCGTCATGGGGATAGGTTGGGCTTTGTGGCTGTTCCCAGCATGACTCTCACTGTAGTTGCCGTGTTCCTTCCTCGCAAGGAAATGCGCCCATTTAGATTTAAACGCGCGTATTTTCCTTGTTTTTCGCAGGTATGCGGCTCAGTGCTCGGGCCTCACAAGTCCTGACATAATGGAGCAAATGACCAGATTCAACACACTCGTCCGGGTATTCTTGCTGTTTTTCTCTTTTGCCTGCATGCTTGTCGGCCCTACAAAAGCCAGTGAGCGTCGAGCGTTGGAGATTACAGCCGTCTCCAAGGCTTCCACGGATGCAGTGAGGCAGGTTTCCTTGGTCGAAGGTGGTTTTAGCAATTATTTATTGGATTATCCACAACAATGGTCCGATCCAGATTTGGTCCCCACCTTCAAATACGGAGCGGCTTGGCGAGTTGGCCCCACCATCGATATCGTCGCCACCCATTCCTGCTCTGTTCGTTATTCCCATTTGTTCGAGGGTGTGTTTTGGCCTCGCGGTACGGACTGTGATCGCTCTTTGTTTGCTACCTTCAACAAAGTCCGTTATTTAGATGCGATTGAAGAAGCGATGCGATCACGTGGGGAGCGGATGAATCGCGAAATGTGGTCGAACCCGTATTACCTGAAGGTGGTCGCCGAAGACGCAGGGCCCTGGTCAGATGTTGCTGCAAAAGTTCTTAAATTCGAAAAGTCCAATTGGAAGTTGGACAATGCCAGTGGCGTGTCCGCTGAGTCTCTTTTTGACAGCGCACTCAAAGGTGATGCGTTGAAATTGAATTTTGCCAATGGCGCGCAACACATCGAGCTTGCCAAATTCAATGAGCTGCTCTCTTTTGCCCTAACCGAAAACGCCAAGCACGCAGAAGAAAGGTATGTCGCTGACAAGCGTAAGGCACAAATCGCGCTGATTCTTTATGGCAGTATCTTCGCGTTGGGTTTGCTGATTCTGTATGCGATCTGGCGCTTTGTGCGCAGGAACTATGCTCGCGCCAATGCCATGGCGCGCGAGAAGGCTGAAGTCGTCGCCAGTGCCGCCACAGGAGCCGTCAACAAGCTGCATCAGGCCAATGAGCTTCGCAAGGTGCGATCCGCGATCATGGATGAGACCGTGCGTGAAATGACGCGGCAGAGCTTGAGTTCTGCCAGCCCGGAGAGCAAAGAGGTGTTGGTGGCCGAGTTGCGCAAGGCCATTGAGAGCGGCAACCATGAGCTGGCCAACGCACTTGAGCTGGCGTTGAAGAGGGCCTGAATGTCGGGGGAGTGCATCCATACACTCATGCAGTTGGTTTGGCTGTCGGTTCCATGATCCGGCGCGCTCACTTTTTTATTGATGACTGATATGAAGATCAACCAGTTTTCTTGTGGTGATGGCTCTGTCCAGATTGGCAGCATCATGATCGACGGCAGAAGTGTTCGCATCGAGGGCATGGGGAACTCTGTGCAAGGCAGTGGCAACTTGATTACCCAAATCAGACCAGTGGTAGGCACGTTTGACTCTCTAGAAATCAAGGGAGTCGCGCAGGTGCAGGTAACCAGAGGTCCGGTGTGTTCGATTGAAGTTTGCGCCGAAGACAACCTGGTGGACTACATGCTGACCGAGGTGTCAGGCTCAACCTTGGTGATTGGCATCAAGAGCGGTATCTCGATCATGTCCACCAAGACGATGTTGGTTCGAGTCTCGATGCCGCAGACCGTTGATGTTGAACTGACTGGTTCCGGTAGTGTTTCACTGAGCGGTTTGGATCAGACCGATTTGTGTGTCAAGTTGTCAGGTTCGGGGGATGTAGCTGCCTCTGGGTGTGTGGAAAACTTGGTCCTGAAATTGACAGGTTCCGGTGACATTGAGATGCATAAGCTGTTGGCTCGCACACTCAATGTCAAGCTCTCTGGTTCAGGCAATGTGCACGCGTATGCCACAGACGAAGCCAAGGTTTTGCTCAACGGCTCGGGCGACATGATCATCAGCGGGAATCCGAAGGTACGAGACAGTCGGGTAAACGGCAGTGGTGACGTTTCGTTTCGGGGTTGACTGTCTTTTTTCGTGCTGCTGCAACCGGTTCAGCAATCCATTGAAGGAGCCTCGTTGGATGCCGGCGCGCTCTTGAGCGAATGCGGCCAGTACCGCTACAGGCTCTGGAGGCGTTGGGGGCCGGGGGCTTACCTGCTTTTCGTGATGCTCAATCCGAGCACTGCTGACAGCTCTCAGGATGACCCCACGGTACGCCGCTGCATCCGCTTTGCACAGGACCATCACTACGATGGCATCGAGGTTGTCAATCTGTTTGCATTCAGGGCTACGAACCCACTCGATTTGAAGGCTGCAGGCTACCCTGTTGGGCCCGACAACGACAGGCACATCCACGACGCCATGCAGGGCGCTGGAGCGGTCTGTGTTGCTTGGGGGGACCGTGCACGGAGGATTGATCGCGCAGGTGAGGTGCTGCAGATGATCAGTGCCGCAGGGCGGGTCATCAACTGCCTGGCCCAGACTAAGCATGGTTTACCGGGTCACCCGCTTATGCTGTCGGCATCGTGCCGCCTGATGCCCTATGAAGCCCCCACGAGCAACGCCTGAAGTTGATTCTTCAATGGTGCTTTTTTGCAGTTCCTTTCAGGAGATCGAGTGCAGAATTTGACGATGAAGCAATTCAATCGGTGGCAACGCATTGCCGTTTTGGCGTCTCTTTCGTGGTTCGGGCTTTGCACTTACTACTTGTGGCAAGACTTTCCAACTCAAGGATCTATAGACGTCAGGCTGTCTGCAAATCAGGCCGAAGAGTTTGAGGGCGCGCGACGCGAACTGGATGATGCAAAGCGACAGTGTGAAATCCAGTCTGGTGGGAATGTTGGTCAGGACATACTTGCGGGGTGCAGCAAACAGGCAGTTGAGAAATACCGCGCCCAAAGGGACCTGATCAGAGAGCACTACAGCAGCCTTTCTGAGCAGGATTCTCAGGAGTTGCCGAAGAGGCAGCTCCTGGTCCTTTTGCACTTGCTTGCGATTGGGGTAGTGGTCCCGATGGCGGTGTACAGCGCAATTGCCTGGGTTGCGCGTGCACCGAAGGGGTGATCAACGTGCGCACTGGGGCCTCTGGGCCCGTCTTCAGTTGAGCAGGCTTGGCGCTTGCTCGGTGTTGATGATTTCGGCGGCTACGTTCAGCGCATTGATGGCGGTTTGGGAGCCGAGGTTGGCTTGAGTGCTTGCCGTGATGACGGTCAGCACCTCAGCCCATGGGCAATTCCCCTGGTAGTCCAGGGCCTGGCGAGTTCGATGCCATCAGGAGGCGTGCCTGAGGCTTGAGTACCCTGTCACGGTCCAGTTCGCAATTCAGTTTTGGGGCTTACTGATTGGTTGATGCTTTGATCGAATCGACAGAGCGCAGCAATTTTTGAACGCTGAGGTACTGCGCCCTGCGTTGCGCTTCCTTTTGCTCTGGGGTCAACGGCATGGCGTCGATCTGCTGGTCGATTTGTACCTTGATTTCGGCAGGAATGTCGGGCAGGGGCTGGCCTTGTGCGCTTGCCTGCGCGGGCACTGCAGATGGCGTGGCCGCAGCCGCCGAAACAACAGGCGCCGCAGGCGGGGTCTTCATGGTGTCGTGGTTCTTGAACATGACCAGAATGTCGTGTGCACCAATGCGTTCGGCCACAGCCAGTGCACTCACGCCGCTGGCATCTGCGGTGCTCGGATCAACCCCGCCGCCCGCAAGGAAGAGGCCTACCGCCACATCATCTTTTCGGGAGACAGCCTGGTGAAACTGTTCCGCCGAGTGGTACGGCAGCCCCATGGCGTTGAGGTCTTTGCGGGCGTTGACTTTTGCCTGGACGGAGCCTGCGGGAGCCTGGGCCACCAGCGCCACCTGAGTGGCAGGGACTGCGGTGGCCACCGCAGTCATCGCGGCAGCAGCAGGAGACACTTCGGCGGGCAGTATCTTGGCCACCGCCTCCATGTCGGGTTCCTCAACAGGCTTGCCGGGAATGGATATGCGTTGGATGAGCGCGCCGGGGTAGACCTTCTTGATTTCGTCAATGCTCCACTTCAGTTCCTTGGCGATGCGGTCTTCGTCTTTGCCCTGAATGGCGGTCGTGATCCCCTTGAATAGCCCAGCGGTCAGGGACTGGGAGCGCACGATGCGATTGAAGACCACATAGGCCTTCACGCCTGCCTTGAAGTTGTAGAGGCACACCTGCGTGCCTTCTGCCACCTGAATGAAGGCGTTGGCTGTCGCGGCGGGGCGCTTGCGCAATTCGGCAAAGCCCCCATCGCACACATACGCTCTTGCGGGTGTGCCCAGGACTTCAACTTGCATGGTCGAAGGCTGGCCGGGGCGCGCGGGTGTGGTGTTGGCGATGGGTCGGTAGCTCAGGGTCGCGGGTATCCCGAACTGAGAGATTGCCTTGCGAACACCTTCCCCGGCATCGTTGGGCGTGATGTTGGGCAGGATGATTTCGGCTATGCCCGTGGTGAGGTCCGTCTGGTTTGTGATATCGCCCGTAGAGCCAGCGGCATTGGCGGTCGAGGCCGCGAGGAACAAGGGCAAGGCAGCAAGCTTCAGGCTGCGTTTGAGTTTCTGCATGGGTTGGCGCTTTCCGCTCTTTGGTTGAAACCATTCGGCAAGGTGCCTCTGCGCTCGATGCGAGAGAGCAGGGGGGCTTCTGGCCTGTATTCACACCGGAATAGACGCGCAATCAGGAGGTCGATTTGGAGTCGTAGAGCGCAACAGGCCCACAACTCGCAACAGCAGCGCATTTGCCAGACCGTGGTGTCCGTTTCGCGCCGTGTGCAGCCCCGCTATCGTGATTCCTGGTCAGAGGAATGGTAGACCGGAGGCTTTGCGACCCCGCCTTTCGCGCGGGTATGCCGATGATTTGATGGCCATTTTATCAGGCATTTCACCTCCAAATTACGATTTGGATTACATGATGTTCCACGATTTCCAAATACTCGCGCGCCGGATACGTGGTTCGAATTCCAGAGTGCTTCGCACTGACAAAAGAGGGGCGTTTTCCCTTGAATTCCTGTTCTGAGGCCCGCATTCCGTCCCCGGCGCCTGCTGGATACACTGGCATACGGCCCACCGGCAGGTGATTGCCCGTTGCTCGTTTGGAGTGTCTATGGCTGACAAAGAGATTTCGCGTTCAGTTCTCAATGAAATCCAATCACGCCGCCTCAAAGAGGCCAGACAGATTGACCCTACGCATGGCCTTCAGGCGTTGGCCGAATACGCGCCCGTTTCTCTGGGGACAATTGAGCATTTGCTGGATCTTGGGAACACGCCGCAGGAGCTGGTGACCTCTTTCTGCACCGCCACGCTCTGGAAATGCCGGGACAGCACCGGCAAAACCGCCAGGGAGGCATTCGAGCGCGCAGAGGCCGTGCGCGCCGAGGGGCGCCAGCGGATGCAACGGGATTTGTCTCAGGCCGCTGCCACCGGGCTTCCGGTCCTCATCGGCACCCCACGACAGATCGACTGGGCGACTTCATTGCGCACTGCCCATCTCAAGCACTTCCCCGACTCGGAGCACAAGAAGCAGAAGAAAGCCGCCTGGTGGATCGACCACCGGCACGAGCTTTGAGCAGGGTGATCTTCGGGGCAACAAAGCGCACCAAGCCCCAATTCCAACCCCGATTCGACGTCCGCAGGGCCCAGCAGCCCCTTACACTGTACGGATGTAAGGGGTATCCACTTAGCTCCAGTCAGTGCAAAATAACTGGATGGATATCCATACTTTAGCGCCAGCACCCGGAAAAGACTA
>NZ_JBHTBZ010000028.1:0-2318 GCF_042665235.1 Hydrogenophaga defluvii
GCTTTTCTTGGCGGATGACACCTTCAATGGCCACGCCCGCCTGGCGCTCATTGAGCACAAAGGGCTGCGCATGGAAGATGCCCCACCGGTCTTTTACATGGGAGTAGATTCCAATGGAAGGTGTGTTGCGCCGAGGATCAAGCCGGGCTTGCCACACCCGTTTGGTGGTCTCCATGCTCATCATGTCAGAAGATGCCAAATCGGACCGCCCCCAGGTGGCGGCAATCGGGTGTCGCTGCATGAATTCCAGCACAGCCTGGCAGGCCTGGCTCAGACGCCGTTCGTCCCGCGCCCAGCGCATGGCCTGGCGAATGCTGGTGGCAGACAATTGCGGAATCATGCGCGCGCATTCGACCGCAGTCAGACTGGTGCCGTGGGCCATGATGCCGGCATAGACCATCAGCAGCTCGTCGGTAGAGCGCGGCTCACGTCCGAGCATGATCCAGCTAAAGCGCACCTGGGCGTCAACGGCCAGAATCACTTCCGGCAATTGAACCTCACCGATGCGGTGATCCAAAGCCGCGCGCAGCTTGGTCACTTCTGGGTCTTCGTCCTCTGCGGGCAATGGCGACAAATGGAGTTCATCATCCACGCGCAGTACGCCACTGCGGGCTGCAGCGGCCACCGCATCGACACCGGCAGTTACTCTGGCCAGCAAAGGCTTCAAGAAAGTGGCAGCCTTGCTGGGTAACGATAGACGGGCATAGTGTTTCTTGGACTCTGCCTGCCAACGCTCGTCCGTGAAGAACAAGCGCGCACGACCCCGAAAGCTCAGGCTGTGCTCAATCCAGACCGAGCCATTGCGCACCGCGCGGCGCAGGGCAAACAGGGTGGCCACCTCCAACGCCTGAAACGCCCGTTCCCGGTCTGGGCTGGAGATCGAAACCTGCCAGATCATTCCCAGACTTGGTGCCACCACTTCAACTGGCAGCTTTCTGGATCCTTTGAGATATAAAGCTTGCAGCTTGGCAAGGTACTCGATGGCAGGATGCTCGCCGGTGGCCTGCCAGGGCAGCTTTGCAATGGCGACGAGCAACGACCGCACGGGGCGAATTCCATCAATCAATCCCTCGCGGACCAGGGAGGCCCTGCTCGGTGGTTTGCGTTTCTGGGTTTCGGTGATCAAGGCTTCAAGACGGGCACGCAACTCAGCATCTGGCACCGCACCTTGCGCGCTCAAGGCAACAAGTTCGCCGAGCAGCGTTTTGTACATTGCGGCCCAATTGACGGTAGCGGGGACATCGGCGGCAGCCTGACGCCACAGATCGGCGATCCGGCGCTGCACCATAAGGATCAACTGGTCTGTGGTGGTGAACAGGCAATACCGAAGAAAGCATGCGACCTCCACGGTGCGCGCTGGCTCTTTGATCTTGGCTCCGGCTGAGGGCGGCCTGGAGACAAGTCGGCGCGCGTAGCGGCGCAAGATGAGATCGGGGATGTCTGCCAGGTGCTTATGAACGTCCAGCGTGTAAAGCAGGTCGATGCGCTCCAGTACCTCGCTGATTTGGCGGGTTGAGTGTTTCGCCGGTGCAGCCCATAGCCAACTCTGCTGGGTTTGTCCATCTGGGCGCAGCTCTGAAACTGAGGCTCGCCAGCGATCAAGTGTTGCTGGATCAACGCTGGCGGCGATGGCGGTGCCTGTTTCAACTTCAAGCTGGGCAAGTGCCGCCGCAATCAGTGTCCGAATTGCCCGCTCGTGCACGATCACCAGCTTGTTCTTGTACAGCCATTGACGCGCCCGCACGAGTAGCTGATCGCGGTCGGCGCAGCGCGCCACTTCGTCGCGCAGTTCACGTACCAGTGAGCGGCGCTGGTGCTCGCTCATCCACTGGAATCCAAGGACCGTGCAGGCTACTTGTTGGTGATCGAATAGCGTGCGCCCGCGTTCATACATGGCTCTCAGCGAGGCGACTTCTGGTGCTGCAATGCCAAGCTCGTTGCCAAGGTGGCGCCACAAGGCTACTGGAATTACCCGAAAGGCACCGAGCAAACGCCCACTCATGCGCAGGAAACCAATATGGAGCGCCAGACCAAGCTTGTGGGAATCACCTCGGCGTGCATTGATTGCGTCGCGCTCGGCACCATCGAAGGTGAAAAATGCCTTCATCTCGAAGTCGCTGATATCGCGGGGGAGCCCACGCATCCCCAAAAACGTTGTGTGCCAACCCTGCATCGTGAACCTCAAAAGTGGGAGGCCACCATACCCGTTTACAAAGCGAACAGGAAAGTCAATGAAATCAACGGTCTACCCAGACCACCCCCGCGCCAGTGCTAGCTTTGCGTACCGTCACTTATTGCACTGAAAACGAGGAGACCCC
>NZ_JBHTBZ010000029.1:0-38146 GCF_042665235.1 Hydrogenophaga defluvii
CGGCGCAGAGTCGAGTTTGCCAATTGGAGATGCAGTGGGGCCATGCCTTGATTGTCTTTGGGCGGCTTACTGCGACACAACCTGGCCGCCGCGTGGTGTCGGGCTACGGCATCCTGCAACCTCGTGTGGTGGCCCCGCTGCCCACGCAGGGCACCCCCACGGCCTGGCAGTGGCTGTTCGCCAGCCTGCCCGGGCTGGATCCCTACAGCGCCATGTCCTCCGACGTGTACCAGGACGTGTTCGACGAAGGCAGCTTCACCGGCAAGGGCCTGCTGCATGTGGCCACGCTGCAAGCGGTGCTGGGCGGGCGCCTGCCCACCGACCAGGTGCTCAGCCACGACCTGTTGGAAGGCGCGCTGGTGCGGTGTGCGGTGGTGAGCGACGTCACCCTGATCGAGGCCGACCCGACCCACGCCGACGCCGCCGCGTCGCGCCTGCACCGCTGGACCCGGGGCGACTGGCAGCTGCTGCCCTTTGTGCTCGATGCCCAACGCTGGCCACTGGGCGCCATCAACCGCTGGAAGTTGTGGGACAACCTGCGCCGCTCGCTGGTGGCGCCCGCCTGCCTGGCGCTGCTGGTGTTGGCCCTGGCAGGCCACGGGATGTTGTTGGGGGCGGCCCTGGCGCTGACCCTGGTGGCCTACGCGGGCGGTCCCTTGATCGGCGCGCTGGCCGGCGCCCTGCCCGCCCACCGGGGGCTGGTGAACGCCCGTTTTGTGCAAGCCAGTGCGCTGGACGTGTTGCGCGCCGTTGCCGGTGGCCTGTGGCACCTGGCCTTGTTGCCCCAGCACGCCCTGCAGGCGCTGGACGCGGTGCTGCGCACGCTGCACCGGCTGCGGGTGAGCCGCCAACAGCTGCTGGCCTGGACCACCGCCGACGCCGCCCAGGCCGCCCTCAGCCCCCACCTGGGCGCCACGCTGTGGCGACACCGGGTCGGCCCGGGCCTGGCACTGCTGTTGGCGGGCGGGCTGTGGGCGTCGGGCACCGCAGCGGGCGCACCCGCGCTGGCCCTGCTGGCCCTGTGGGCCGCCGCGCCGCTGCTGGTGTGGCTGACCAACACCCCCTGGAAATGGCTGGAGCGGCAGCCCACGCCCACTGCCACCGACGCCGCCTTCCTGCACGGCGTGGCGCGCGACACCTGGCGCCTGTTCGAGCGCTGTGTGGACGCCAACAACCACTTTCTGCCGCCCGACAACCTGCAGATCACGCCGCTGGAAGCCGTGGCCCACCGCACCTCGCCCACCAACATCGGGCTCTACCTGCTGAGCGTGGCCAGCGCACGCCAGTTTGGGTGGATAGGCACACAAGAGCTGCTGCAGCGCCTGGAAACCACCCTCGCCACCCTGCTGCAGATGGAGCGTCACCGGGGCCACTTCCTCAACTGGTACGACACCCAGACCCTGCTGCCGCTGCTGCCGCGTTACGTCTCCACCGTGGACAGCGGCAACTTTTCGGCCCACCTGCTGGCCGTGGCCCAGGCCTGCCGGGCGCTGGCCATGCATCCGCACGACCCCAAGGCCGCCCAGCAGGCGCGGCGGCGCTCGTTGCAGCGCCAGCACACCCAGCGCCAGCTGTTGCGCGGCCGCCAGGCAGCCGGGCACACCACGGTGGAGGCCGAACAGATGCGCTGGCTGCGTTGCGACCACGTGGCGCTGCGGCGCTCGGCCCGGCGCGATCAGCAGGCTGCGGGGCCCAGCGGCGACGCCCAGGCCAGCACCCGCCTGCGCGGCTTGGCCAAGGCGCTGGAGCAACTCGCCTGGGCCAGCGACTTCCGCTGCCTCTACCACCCCCAGCGCCAGTTGCTGCACATCGGCTACCGGGTGGACGACCAGCAGCTCGACACCGCCTTCTACGACCTGCTGGCCTCCGAGTCGCACCTCACCAGCCTGCTGGCCATCGCCAAAGGCGAGCTGCCGGTGCGCCACTGGGCGGCACTGGGCCGGCCGTTTTTTGCCAGCGGGCGCCACGCGGTGCTGCGGTCGTGGTCGGGTTCCATGTTCGAGTACCTCATGCCCACGCTGGTGATGGCCGCGCCACGTGGCAGCGCGCTGGCGGCCGCCAACCGGTCGGCACTGCGCGAGCAGATCGCGTTTGCGCGCCAACACGGGCAACCCTGGGGCGTGTCGGAGTCGGCCTATGCCGGGCGCGACCAGACCCTGGCCTACCAGTACGCGCCCCAAGGCGTGCCGCGCCTGGCGCTGCGCCGCACACCGCCCGCCGAGCTGGTGGTGGCACCCTACGCCACCGCGCTGGCGGCCATGGTGGACACACGCCTGGCCTGCGACAACCTGCGCGCCCTGGCCACGCTGGCGGCACGCGGGCGCTACGGTTTCATCGAGGCGCTGGACTTCAGCCCGGCGCGCCAAACCCACGGCGGCCACCCCACCGCCGTGAACACCTACATGGCCCACCACCAGGGCATGACCATCGTGGCCCTGGCCAACGTGTTGCTCGGCGGTGTGGCGCAGCGCTGGGGTGCCGCCCACCCGCGCCTGGAGGCCATGGGCCCGCTGCTGCACGAACGCGCCCCACGCGAGCTGCCGGACGCCCCACCCCTGCCACGCCTGCCGCTCAAAGCCTTGTTGCGACGCGCCCCCGATCCGGTGCGCCGACTGGTGCCCGGTGCCCAGGCGCTGGAGCCCACCCAGCTGCTGTCCAACGGCCACTACAGCGTGACCTTGCGGCCCAACGGCGCCGGCTGGAGCCGCCTGGGCCAGACCGGCATCACCCGCTGGCGCGACGACGCCCTGCGCGACGCACACGGCAGCTTTCTCTACCTGCGCCGGGGCCGGCGGGGCGTGCCGGTGTCGCTCACCAGCCACCCGGCGCCCGACCCCCAGGCCAGCTACACCTGCCACCTGGGCCTGGACCGCGTGGTGTTTGACGCCCTCTGGTCCGGTCTGCGCGCCCACACCACGGTGTGGGTCAGCCCCGAAGACAACATCGAGTTGCGCAAGGTGGTGCTGACCAACACCGGGCCCCACGTGCTGGAGCTGGAGCTGATCTCCGCGCTGGACATCACCCTGGCCAGCCACGAGGCCGACGAGGCCCACCCCGCCTTCTCCAACCTGTTCGTGACGGCCGAGTGGCAACCCGCCCAACAGGCGCTGCGGTTTGCCCGCACGCCCCGCCTGCCCACCGAACGCCCGTTGTGCGCCGCCCACTTTGTGACCGACGTGCAGGGCGAGGTGCTGGGCCTGCTGGTGCAGACCGACCGCCAGCACTGGCTGGGCCACCACCACCCACCCAGCCACCCGCTGGGCAAGCTCGAGCCGGCCCCCACCGAGGCCGGCCCGCTGGTCACCGGGCTGGACCCGGTGGCCGCGCTGGCCGTGCGCTTGCGCCTGGCGCCGGGCGCCCAGGCCTGCGTGTGTTTTGGCACCGCCGCCAGCGTGGAGGCCGCCACCTTGTCGGCCATCATCGACAAATACCGCCAGCCCAGCCATGTCGAGCGTTCGTCCACCCTGTCGGCCACGCTGGCCGGCCTGCAGGTGGGTGGCCAACACATCCACCCCGAGTACCAACCCGCGCAGCAGGCGCTCACCACCGCCCTGGTGCTCACCCTGCCTCAGGTGGATGGCCTGCCCGCGCAACGCGCCACCACCGCCCCACCGCCCGCCATCGACCGCCGCCACCTGTGGCCCCTGGGTCTCTCGGGCGACCGCCCCGTGCTGCTGCTGCACAGCGGTCCGGCACAAGGGCTGCCGCTGCTGCGCCTCATGGCGCTGCTGCTGCGCGACTGGTCGCGCGCGGGTGTGGCCTGCGACCTGGTGGTGCTGAGCCGGGAAAACCACTCGTACCACATGCCCTTGCAGCAGGCCTGCCAACAACTGAGCGAGCAACACCAGACCGATCTGGCCCAGCACGCCGGCCCCCCCGTGACCGGCCTGCACCTGCTGCACCACGACAGCCTCAGCGTCGGCCAGCTCGACACCCTGACCGCCCTCGCCCGCGTGCAATTGCACGCCGACGGACGCCCCCTGATGCACCAGGTCAAAGCCTGGTGCGAACGCCACGAAACCCCAGCGCACCCGATGGCGGTGCTGTGGCGTGGCAGCACCTCGGTGCCGGTGCCGGTGCACCTGCACGCCGAGCGCGCCACCCTGGCCGAAGGCCACTTCGACCCCGACACCGGCGCCTTTGCTTTTGACATCGGACGTGGGCAGCGCACCGCGCGCCCCTGGAGCAACGTGTTGGCCAACCCCGACTTCGGCTGCCTGGTGACGGACAGCGGCGGTGGCAACACCTGGGCCGGCAACAGCCGCCTCAACCAGCTCACCCCGTGGGCCAACGACCCGGTGGCCGACACACCGTCCGAGTGGTGGCTGCTGCAGGATCGCCGCAGCCGCGAGGCCTGGAGCCTCACCCCCTCGGCCTGGGGCGACGACAACACGCCCAGCCGGTTGGAACACGCACAGGGCCGCACCACCATCAGCCACCGGCGCGGCCCGGTGTCCAGCACGCTGAGCTGGTGCGTGGACCCCGACAGCGCCGTCAAACAAATGCGCGTGCGCTTGCACAACCACGGCAGCCACAAAGCCCACCTGCGCCTGGTGGGCCTGGTGGAGTGGCAACAGGGCGAAAGGCGCCGCGACCGCGCCACGCTGCACACCAGCGCCTGCCTCCACCCCGCCCCGGCCGGTGGCATGTGGGCCTTGCTCAGCACCCAGACCGACAACGCAGGTGGTGGGGGTGGCGGCACCGCCTTTTTCTGTGAAGGGCATGGCGGGCAGGAACGCAGCAGCGAAGGCCTGGACTGGACCACCGACCGCGCGGCCTTCTTCAACAGCGACGGGCAGCTGGTGTTGCCCCACCGCCTGGGCCAGCGCGCAGGCAGCGGGCTGGACCCCTGTGCCGCCATCGCGCGCCTGCTCACGCTGCGCCCCGGCGCCAGCGCCGAACTGGTGTTCTTGATCGGCCACGCCGCCAGCCCCACCGCCGCACGCGCACTGGCCCGGCAGGCCACCGCCCGCCCCGCTGCCGAGCGGGAACAGGCCAGCCTGGCGCGTTGGGACGCGCTGCTTGGCGCCACCCAGGTGCACACGCCCGATCCGCTGTTCGACGTGCTGGTCAACCGCTGGCTGCTGTATCAGACCGTTTCGTCGCGTCTGTGGGCCAAGGCCGCCTTCTACCAGGCCGGCGGCGCCACCGGCTACCGCGACCAGTTGCAGGACGCCATGGCCCTGGTGTGGGCCGCGCCCGGCCTGCTGCGCGCGCAGATCGTGTTGTGCGCCTCGCGCCAGTTTGAAGCCGGTGACGTGCAGCACTGGTGGCACGCGCCAGGCGGCGCCGGCGTTCGCACCCATTTTTCAGACGACCTGCTCTGGCTGCCTTTTGCCTGTGCCCACTACCTGCGCCGCACCGGCGACACGGCGGTGCTGGACGAACGGGTGCCCTTTCTCGACGGCAGCGCCATCCCTGACGGTGCCGAGGATGTCTACGAGACGCCGCGCGCCAGCGCCGAGCAGGCCAGCGTCTACGAACACGCCGCCCGCACCATAGACCACAGCCTGCGCGTGGGCACCCACGGCCTGCCGCTCATGGGCGGCGGCGACTGGAACGACGGCATGAACCGCGTGGGCCACGGCGGGCGCGGCGAATCGGTCTGGCTGGCCTGGTTTCTGTGCGCCACCGTGGCCGACTGGGCGCCACTGGCGCGCCAGCGCGGCGACACCGCCCGCGCCGCCCGCTGGGAAGCCGCACGCGCCGGCTGGCAACACGCCCTGCAAGGCGCCGCCTGGGACGGCCAGTGGTACCAGCGCGCGTTTTTTGACGACGGCTCGCCCCTGGGCTCGCACACGCAGCCCGAGGCCCGCATCGACCTGATCGCCCAGGCCTGGGCGGTGCTGGCCGATGCCGACACCAGCGCGCTGGGGCGCCACCGCCAACAGCAGGCCATGGCGGCAGCGGACACCCAACTCGCCGACCCTGCCCACGGCCTGCTGCAACTGCTGACGCCCCCGATGGCCCACGCCGACCCCAGCGCAGGCTACATCCAGGCCTACCCGCCCGGTGTGCGCGAAAACGGCGGTCAATACACCCACGCCGCCGTGTGGGCGCTGATGGCACATGCCGAGCTGGCCCGCCGCGCGCCCCGCAACGCGGCAGCACAAGACCTGCCCTGGCGCGACTTCACCTGGCTCAGCCCGGTCCACCGCGCCGCCCACCCGGTGTGGGGCAGCAGCTACGGGCTGGAGCCCTACGCGGTGGCGGCCGATGTCTACAGCCAGCCGCCCTACGCCGGGCGCGGTGGCTGGAGTTGGTACACCGGTGCGGCCGGCTGGCTGCACCGTGCCGCCATCGAATCCATCCTGGGCCTGCGCTGCGAGGCCGACGTGTTGCACCTCGCCCCCTGCCTGCCCGCCCACTGGCCGCAGGCCGAGCTGACGTTGCGACGCGCGGAGCGGCACATGCGCTTCGTGCTGGTGCGGGGCAGCCCCGAACAGGCCCTGGCGGCCTGCGCCGACCCGCAGGCGCGCGTGCTGGCGGTGGGTGAAGCGCTGCGCTGGACCGATCTGCCCGCCGTGTGTTGTTTCGCTGTTCCCTTGCCAGAGAGCCCCACACCATGATGACGCTGCTGCTGGCCGTGGTGACGCTGGCGTTTGTCGCCATCCTCTCGCCTTTCCTCACGCCCATGTTGTGGGCGCTGATCATCGCGCTGGTGTTCGCGCCGGTGTTTCGCCACACCTTGCGCTGGACCGGTGAACGGCGCACGCTGGCCGCGCTGCTCACATTGGCCGGCGTGTTGCTGCTGGTGGTGCTGCCCCTGTCGCTGCTGGGCCTGGCCCTGCTGCGCGAGGCCACCGGTGTGTACGAGCGCCTGCAGTCCGGCGAGTGGAACCCGGGCGCCTACCTGCACCGCCTGTTCGACGCCCTGCCCAACTGGGTGGGCGCCCTGCTCGACCGCTTTGGGCTGACCAGCTTCAACACCATCGTGCGGCGCATCAACACCAGCGTCTCGCAGGGCCTGCAGTCGGTCGGGCTGGTGGCGGTGGATGTGGGGCAGGAGATGGTGAACTTCCTGGCCAAGCTGTTCATCACCTTGTACCTGGCCTTTTTCATGGTGCGCGACGGCGACGCCATCGCCCACACCCTGCGCGAGGCCCTGCCGCTGCCACTGGCGCACAAGCGCGCGCTGTTCCGCACCTTTGCCACGGTGCTGCGGGCCACGGTGAAAGGGCACCTGGTGGTGGCGGTGGTGCAAGGCGCGCTGGGTGGCGTGGCCTTCTGGGCGCTGGGCCTACCTGCCAGCCTGCTGTGGGCGGTGCTCATGGCCTTGTTGTCGCTGCTGCCGGTGGTGGGCTCGGGGCTGGTGTGGCTGCCCATGGCGCTGTACCTGGTGGCCAGCGGTGCGCTGTGGCAGGGCCTGGCGCTGATCGCCTTTGGTGTGCTGGTGATCGGCCTGATCGACAACCTGTTGCGCCCTGTGCTGGTGGGCCGCGACACCCGCCTGCCCGACTACCTGGTGATGGTGGCCACGTTGGGCGGGCTGGCCACCTTCGGCGTCAACGGCCTGGTGCTGGGCCCGGCCATCGCCGCGCTGTTTGTGGCGGCCTGGAAGATCGATGTGGCCGGCCGCGAACGCCCCTGACCTGTCAACGGTGCGCTGACGCACAGACGCGGCCGGGCGCCGGCCACACCATGGGCCATTCGGCACCCGATGCCGGCCACCCCAAGGAGTATCCCCATGAGCCTAGGCACCATTCTCATCATCGTCCTGATCCTGATGCTGATCGGGGTTGTGCCCACCTGGCCACACAGCCGCTCCTGGGGCTATGGACCCAGTGGTGTGCTCGGCTTGATCGTGGTGGTGGTGCTGATACTGTTGGTGATGGGACGGCTGTGAACCCATCCGCCACCCCACCATGAAAGCCGCTGTTTTCGTCCAGCCCGGGCGCATCGAGCTGACGGACAAACCCATGCCCGATGTGGGCCCCAACGATGCGCTGATGCGCATCACCACCACCACCATCTGCGGCACCGACGTGCACATCCTCAAGGGCGAGTACCCGGTGGCGCCCGGCCTCACCGTGGGCCACGAGCCTGTGGGCGTGATCGAGAAACTGGGCAGCGCGGTGCGTGGCTACACCGAGGGCCAGCGGGTGATCGCCGGGGCCATCTGCCCGGACTTCAATTCCTACGCCGCGCAGGACGGCGCGCCTTCGCAGGACGGCAGCTACCTCGTGCCCCAGGGCCTGTGTGGCTGCCACGGCTTCAAGGCCACCGCAGGCTGGCGCTTTGGCAACCTGATCGACGGCACCCAGGCCGAGTACGTGCGGGTGCCCGACGCACAGGCCAACCTGGCGCCCATCCCCGACGGCCTGAGCGACGAACAGGTGCTGATGTGCCCGGACATCATGTCCACCGGGTTCAAGGGCGCTGAAAACGCGCGCATCCGCATCGGCGACACCGTGGTGGTGCTGGCCCAAGGCCCCATCGGCCTGTGTGCCACGGCCGGCGCGCGCCTGCTCGGGGCCAGCACCATCATCGCGGTGGACGGCAACACGCACCGCCTGGGCATCGCACGCCAGCTGGGCGCCGACGTGACGCTGAACTACCGCGATTGCGACGTGGTGGACGAGGTGATGAAGCTGACCGGCGGCCGGGGCGCCGACGCCGCCATCGAGGCGCTGGGCACCCAGGCCACCTTCGAGCAGGCGCTGCGCGTGTTGCGCCCCGGGGGCACTTTGTCCAGCCTGGGCGTGTACGCCGAGGACCTGCGCCTGCCCCTGTCGGCCTTTGCCGCTGGCCTGGGCGACCACACCATCCGCACCGCGCTGTGCCCGGGCGGCAAAGCGCGCATGCGCCGCCTGATGAACGTGTTGGCCGCCGCCCGGCTGGACCTGGGCATGCTGGTGACCCACCACATGGCGCTGGACAACATCGTGGCCGCCTACGAGCTGTTTTCCCACCAGCGCGACAACGTGCTCAAGATCGCCATCACGCCCTGAGCGCTACTCGTGCCGCAGGGCCTCGATGGGGTCCATGCGGGCCGCTCGGCGGGCTGGAAAATAGCCGAACACCACCCCGATGCCGCCCGAGAACAGCAAGGCCAGCAGGTTGATGCCGGGGTCAAACACATAAGGCACGGCCATCACCCCGGCCAGCACATACGACGCGGCAGTGGCCACCGCCACCCCGACCACCCCACCCAGCGCCGACAGCACCACGGCCTCGATCAGGAACTGCATCAGCACTTCGCGTTCCAGTGCGCCCACCGCCAGCCGCAACCCGATCTCGCGGGTGCGTTCGGTCACGCTGACCAGCATCACGTTCATGATGCCTATGCCGCCCACCAGCAGACTCACCGCCGCCACCGCGCCCAGCAGGCTGGTGAGCACGCCCATGGTGCTGGACAAGGTGTCGGCCAGCTGCTGGGTGTCGAAAATGTTGAAGTTGTCGTCGTCGGTGTCGGCCAGCTTGCGGCGCTCGCGCATGAGCTGCCGCACGGCCGCCTTCAAGGGGGTGCTGTTGCTGCCGTCCTCCATCGAAATCAACAGGCTGGCCACGCGGTGGTTGCCGGTGACGCGGCGCTGCAGCGTGTGCAGCGGCAGCAACACCGTGTCGTCCTGGTCGCCCATGCCGCCCTGCCCTTTGGCGGCCAGAATGCCCACCACCTGACACGAAAACTGGCGCACCCGCAGCCACTCGCCCAAGCCACTCTGCCCGGCGCTGCCCCCAAACAGCTCGCGCCGCACGGTCTCGCCCATCACACACACCGCCGCGCCGGCCAGTTGCTCGTCGGCCTCGAAGCGGCGCCCGCTGGCCAGGCTCCAGTTGCCGGTGTCGAACCACGCGTTGCTGCTGCCCACCACGTTGGTGACCCAGTTGCGCCCGTTGGCCACCACCGTGGCGCTGGCCCGCGCCTGGGGCGCCACCGCGGCCACGCCACCGATCTCCTGCGCAATGGCCACCGCGTCGGCTTCGGTGAACTGGGGCACACCGCCACCACCGCCGCCGCCCCCGCCCACACGCTGGCCGGGGTTGAGCATGAGCAGGTTGGTGCCCAGGGTGGTGATCTGCAGTTGTATGGCCAGCGTGGCACCCCGGCCCAGCGTGACCATGGTGACCACCGCGCTGACGCCGATGACGATGCCCAGGATGGTGAGAAACGAGCGCAGCAGGTTGCGCCGCACCGAACGCAGGGCCAGCCAGAAGATGCTGCCCAACATCAGGGCGCCTCCGCCGGCTCGGCTTGCACCGGGGCCGACAGGGTCGGGTGGGGGTTCACCTCGTCGGCCGCCATGCGCCCGTCCACAAAACGCACCATGCGCCGCGCGTAGGCGGCCATGTCGGGCTCGTGGGTGACCATCAGCACGGTGATGCCGTGGTCGCGGTTGAGCGCGAGCAGCAAGCCCATGATCTCGTGGCTGCGGGTGGTGTCGAGGTTGCCGGTGGGTTCGTCGGCCAGCACCACGGCCGGCTCGGTGACGATGGCGCGCGCAATCGCCACCCGCTGCTGTTGTCCGCCCGACAACTCGGCCGGTGTGTGCCGCTCCCACCCGCCCAGGCCCACCGACAACAAGGCACGGGTGGCGGCGGCGCGGCGCGCGGCGGGCGCGTCGCCCCGGTACAGCAAGGGCAGCTCCACGTTCTCCAGCGCCGAGGTGCGGGCCAGCAGGTTGAAGCCCTGGAACACAAACCCGAGGTAGCGCCGGCGCAGCCGCGCGCGCTGGTCGCGCGACAGGGCTTCGACATGGGCGCCCATGAACAGGTACTGGCCCGAGGTGGGTGAATCCAGGCAGCCCAGGATGTTCATGGCGGTGGATTTGCCCGAACCGCTGGGGCCCATGATGGCGACAAACTCGCCGGCTTCGACCTGCAGATCGAGGCCTTTGAGCGCCATCAGCTCCGACGCACCGCTGCCGTAGCGCCGCGTCACGCCCACCAGGCGGATCAGGGGCGGGGTCATGGCCTGTGGCTCATGGTTGGGTGGACTTCTGGTCGGTGACCACACGCATGCCCACGCGCAGGTCGCCGCCGACGATCTCGGTCATGCGGCCGTCGCTGATGCCCGGCAGCACCGCCACCGCCACCAGTCCCTCCTTCCCGGCCTGTCCGCCTTCTGGCAACACCCACACCTGGCGCGCCGTGGCGGTGCTGGCGCCGCTGGCGGCCGAACGGCGCGTGTTGCCGCGTGGCATGGTGGGCAGCAGGCTGGCCGTGGCGGCCTTTTTGCGCGGATCGGCGCTGCCCGCCAGCGTGGGGGCGAAACGCAGCGCGGCGTTGGGCACCAGCAGCACGTCCGTGCGCTGGGTGGCGGTGATGGCGGCGGACGCGGTCATGCCGGGGCGCAGGCTGCCGTCGGCGTTGTCCACATCAAGGTGGGTGAGGTAGGTGACCACGTTGTCGGTGATGGTGGAGCCCAAACCGACACGCGTGATGCGCGCCGGGTACTGGCGCGTGGGGTACGCACTGACGGTGAAGCTGGCGCTCTGCCCCGGCAACACGGCGCCCACGTCGGCCTCGTCCACGTACACCCACAGGCGCAGGTGGGTCAGGTCGTCGGCCAGCACCAACAGCGTGACCGCCTGCAGCGAGGCCGCCACCGCGTTGCCGGGCTCCACGCTGCGGCTGAGCACCACGCCGTCGGCGGGTGCGGCGATGGAGGCTTTGGCGAGGTTGATTTCGTCGGTGGCCAGCGCCGCTGTGGCGTCGTCGATGCCGGCCAACGCGCTGGCGTGGTCGGCCAGCGCGCGTTCGGCCACGGCGCGTCCGGTGTCGAGTTCGGCCTTGGAAGGCACCTTGCCGTCCGACAGGCGCGCCACCGCCTGCAGGCGCTCCAGGCTGGTCTGTGCCTGCGCCAGCGTGGCCGTGGTCTGGGCGGTTTTGCCGCGTGCGGCCGCCAGCGCCGCGCGCGAGCGCAGGATCTGGCCGCGCAGTTTGGCGGTGTCCAGCACCACCAGCACCTGCCCCTTGCTGACCCGGTCGTTCACATCCACCTTGACCTGCAGCACCGTGCCGGACAACTCGCTGCCAATGTTGATGGAGCGTGTGGGCTGCAAGGTGCCGTTGGCGGTGACGGTCAGGGTCAGGTTGCCGCGCGCCACCGGCTGCGAGGTGTAGACCGGCGTGGCGTCGGCGGCGCGCTGGCGCCACCACCAGGCCGCCGAACCCGCCACGAATAACAGCAAGACAAGGCCCAGCCACACCGCCGGGCGGCGGTACCAGGCGCCCGACGCGGGTTCGGCCAGCAAGGTGGACAGATCGACCGCTGCGGGAGCCGGAACGGGTGTGGAAGCGGTATCGCTCATCGGGTGCGCACCACGCGGGTGTCGGGTTCGTGCGCCGACCAGCCGCCCCCGAGCGCGCGGAACAGGCGCACCCGGTCGGCGCCGATGTCGGCCAGCGCGGTGGCCACGCTGTCTTGTGTGCCCAGCTCGGTGCGCTGGGTTTCCAGCACGGTCTGGAAGTCGATCAGACCACCGCTGTAGCGCTGCCGCGCCCAGGCGGCGGCCTGGGTGGCGGCATCGGCAGCCTGTTGCAGCCGCGCATGGCGCAGGCGGTCTTCGCGCAGGGCCACCAGGGCATCCTCCACCTCTTGCAGCGCCCCCAACACAGTCGCACGGTGTTGTTGGTGTGCCTGCGCCAGCACAGCGTGCTGCACTTGCACCCCGGCCCGTGTGGCACCGCCATCCAGCAGCGGCCAGGCCACGCTGGCGACCAGGCTGGCCAGCACCGAAGCGCCCGCGGTGAGCGCCCCCAGGCTGGCCGCGCCCAGGTCCAGGCTGCCCGCGAGGCGCAGGCTGGGCCAGCGCCGGGCCTCGGCCTGGTCCACCTGGGCCAGTGCGGCCCACACCCGCAGTTCGGCGGCACGCACATCGGCACGCTGGCGCAGCACCTCGGCGGGCACGGCCAGCGGCCTATCGGGGGCATCGCTGGGCAAAGGCCCACCCTGGCTCAGCGCCTGCAACAAGGCGGCGGGCGGGCGCCCGCTTAGCACGGCCAGGGCATGGCTGCTCTGGTCCACGCTGGTCTGCAGCGCCGGCAACACAGCCCGGGTCTGCAAGGTGGCGGCGCGGGCCTGCGCCGACTCCACCGCCGTGACCAGACCGGCCTGCTCACGCCACTCGGTGATCTGCAGCGTTTCCAACTGGCTGGCCAGGCTGCGGCCGGCAATGGCGAGGCGGCTCTGCGCGGCGCGCAGCAGCAGGTAGTTCAAGGCCACCTCGGCGCTCACCTGCACGCGCACGTCACCCCACTGCGCCAGGAGGGCCAGGGCCGTGGCGTCGGCACCGCGCACGGCGCTGCGCTGGCCCCCGCCGATGTCGGGCACCCAATCGGCGTCCAGCCCCAACGCCACGCGCTGGGTGCTGCCGCTGCCCGCGGTGCGCGAACCTTGCGCGGCGGCACTGGCCGCCAGTTGGGGCCACAGCGCCGCAGCGGCCACTGCGCGCTGCGCCTGCGCCTGACGCAGCGCCGCCGCTGCGGTGGCCACGCTGGTGTTGTTCAGCAGGCTGTCCGCCACCAGGGCATCCAGTTGCGGGTCGCCAAAACCGCGCCACCAGGCCTCCCCCGTGTGGCCAAGGGGTGGGCCGGTCCAGGCGTTGGGCCCACCCGCCCCGGCCCAAGCGGGGGGCGGGGCGCTCGCCACGGGCGCATCGGCCCGATCCACCGGCAGCGGCGCCAGGCCCGCACAAGCGCACAGGCTCACGACCAACGCAGCCGCCAACACAGCCTTCTTCATGGGTGTGGCGCCAGCGTCACGGCCTGTCCCGCCCGTTGTTGCCCCTGCCGTTGTTGTCACGGTCGCGGTTGTTGCGGTCGTTGCTGTCGCGGTCGCTCTTGCCCCTGCCCTTGTTGTCGCGGTCGTCCGGTCGGTTGTCGCGCGCCGGTCCCCGGTCGGCGTTGGGGCGATCTGGCGCCTGCAGGCGTTCGCGGGTCACAGGTTCACGCGGCCGATGTCGGTAGTTTTCCGATCGGATGGCGCGCTGCGCATCGGCGTCCTGTGGGTAGCGGCTCTGCGGGTAACGGCCCTGGTAGCTGGGCAGGGGTGCGGGCGCGGGCGCGGCACGGCGGTCCCAACGGTCCCAACCGGCGCGGCGTTGCTCCCAGTCACGGCCCCAGTGCTCGCCCCAGCGCGGCGCGGCGTCGGCCCGCCACTGGCCAAAATAGCTGGGGGGCTGGCGGTAGTAGCGCACCGGCACGCGCAGCACGAACAGCGGCACCCGGTCGGGCCCCACTTGGTGCCACGGGCCGTTGTACCAGTCGCTCGAATACCAGTTGTCGGACTGGAACACCCAGTACAGCCCGTCGTAGAAGAAGTAGTTGCCCGGTGCGTTGGGCGCGTAGTAGACCGGGTAGCCGGGCACGCGCTGGAACTCGGGGTAGACCGGCAGGTGGATGCCGATGCTGACGGACACCTGGGCCAGCGCGGGCGGCACGGCGCCCAGCAACAAAGGAACAACCAGCAACAGGTGGCGCATGACGAACCCGATCAAAAGACGGGCCATTGCGCTGGCGCCCAGACACCCTGTTCGGACGCGGCAACGGCGTGGTTCGAGTGTGGGCTTCTGCGCCACCACGTCTGTGCGATACCGCACACCACCAAAACCACAATGGCGCGAAGATCAAGGCCACACCCTCTGCGTTGCCATGCACCGCGCGGCCCGGCTCCCATCGAACGAAAGACGCCATGTTGTACCGTTTCAAATCGCAGGCCACCCATGACCTGATCTTGCTCCAGGCCGACGGCGAGACCGTGTTGCGCCTGCTGGGCAAGACACCCGGCGCACCGGGCGTCATCACGGCCGAGCAACTGCCCGCCGCCATCGCCACGCTGGAAGCGGCGGCCCACACGAACCGCGCCTCCCCTCAGAACACCCCCACCGAAGCGGGCGAGGACTGCGAAGACGACCGGGACGCCAGCGTGTCCTTGTGGCAGCGGCTGGCACCCTTGCTGCTGTTGCTGCGCCAGGCCCACAGCGAACAGAAGGCGGTGGTCTGGGGTGTCTGACACGCCACACCTGGGTGGCCTGGGTGGCCGGCAGCGGTCACGCTTGAAGGTGGGGCGTCAACGGTGTTTCGGTTGAGGGCCACACCATGAGGCGGCGGTCCTCCAAAGGCTGGGCAAGCCTGTTGCAACGCAGTCTGAAGGCCTTCACGGCGCCAGCCGTGCGCGCCGGCCGCCAAGCCACCCAGCGGGCCCTTGCCGCTGGCGTGCGCAAGCTGCGCCCACCGGCCGGTGCCGGGCTGTGGTGGCCCGGCCTGGCCGTGGGGGCGCGGGGCACGCGCCGCTACATGCTGTTTCGGCCATCGGCGCTGCCTGCGGGCCAACGGGTGCCTTTGCTGGTGATGTTGCATGGCTGCGGGCAGGACGCGTCGTCTTTCGCCCAAAGCACCCGCATGAACGCCCTGGCCGCACGCCAGGGCTGCGTCGTGCTCTACCCGGAGCAGGACCGGCTGGCCAACCTGCAGGGCTGCTGGAACTGGTTCGACACCGACTCAGGCCGCGCGCAGGTCGAGGCCGAGCTGATCCTCAAAGCCATGGACATGGCCTGCGCGTTGTGCCCGGTGGACCCGACCCGTGTGGCGGTGGTGGGCTTTTCGGCCGGAGCCAGCATGGCGGCCCTGCTGGCCACGCGTCACCCAGAGCGTTTTGGCGCCGTGGTCATGCATTCGGGTGTACCGCCGGGCAGCGCGCACTCCAGCGCGTCTGCCCTGGCCGCCATGCGGGGGCGCCACGCGCCAGCCCCCACAGCGGGGCCCCACATCTGGCCGCCCCTGCTTGTGATCCATGGCGACGCCGATGGCGTTGTGTCGCCACGCAATGCCATGGCCGCCGCGCGGCTGTGGGCCGACGCCGGCGGCGCGCGGGCCCTGCCGCCCCGCACCCAGCAACGCGGCAAACGCTACCCGATGGACGTCACGGACCACCGCCGTGGTCGTCGGTTGGTGGTGCAAACGGTGGCGGTGCGCCGCCTGGGCCACGCCTGGAGCGGGGGCGCTGCCGGCCAGCCTTTCAGCGATGCCCAAGGCCCCGACGCCACGCGCCTGACCTGGGCTTTTGTCAGTAAGGCCTGGGCTCAGGGCTTGCCGTAAACGGCCTTGGCGGCCTTGATGCAGGCGGCCTTGCTGTCGCCGGTCTGGGTGTCACATTTCTCGGCCTCCACCTTGTACTGGGCTTCGCGGATGTCGTCCTTGGCGTCAGCCCGTGCATCGGTGTTGGCCTGCACCACTTTGGCGCTGGCCAGCGCGGCCACGTGCGCGAGCTTGGCCTCCTTCACACAAACGTCCTGGTCGTTGCCACGGAACGCATCGCAGCGCTCCTTGGCCACGTTGTAGGCGCCGTTGGCCCGCACCACCTTGACCTGGGTGCCATCGGCGGGCTTGCCGGTGTAGCGGTATTCCAGCTCGGCGCGTTCGTTCTTTTCCTGCGCCTTGGCCTCCTCTACACAAACGTCCTTGGGGTGGGCCTTGAGGCTGCCACAGGCCGCTTTGGCGGTTTTGTAGCCGGCACCGATGCGGGTCTTGGCGGCTTTGTATTCGGCCTAGGTGGGCACGGCGGCCAGCACCATAAGCGGTGCCACACAAACAGCACTGGCCAGCAGCGTGGCGCGAAAGAGATGGGATGTTTTCATTGGGATGCCTTTGAGGAAAAAATGCGAACGGCGCTTGCCATGGCGCGATCTGCGGCGGGGCCGTGGGAGCCTGCTGGGTTTGTATCGGTGCAGGCAGGGACCGTCTGTGCGTTTGAGGACAGAGACACCGATGCCGCCAGCCGGACGAAGGGTGTTGTGTGCGCCATCGAACAGCAGGACCATGCCCGCCCCCCTACACTGGATGGCCCCGGGCGTTGCCTGTGTCCGTTTTGCCCGTCCTTGCAGCCTCTGTCTCTCTGGAGCACCGCCATCCCAGCCATCGACAACCAGCTGATCAACCGGCTGCCTGCGAGCGACCAGCGACAGCTGGTGGCGGCCTGCGAGCCGGTGCAATGGCGCCTGTCAGAGGTCGTGTGCGAACCCGGCTCACCGGTGCAACACGCCTACTTTCCCGTCAGCGGCTTTTTGTCGCTGGTGGCGGAGGTGGCGTCCGGCCCGCGCCTGGAGGTGGGCATGGTCGGCCGCGAGGGCATGCTGGGTGCCGAGTTGTCGCTGGGTGTGCAACATTGGCCTTTCCATGTGTTGGTGCAAGGTGCTGGCGAGGCCCTGCGCATCAGCGCTGCCGCGCTGACACTTGAGATGGCGCGCAGCACGGCACTGCAACGTGCCCTGCACCGCTACACCGGCGTGACCATGTCGCAGCTGGCCACGTCGACGGTCTGTTTGCGGCTGCACCCGGCCAGTGCGCGCCTAGCACGCTGGATGTTGATGAGCCAGGACCGCGCGCAAGCCCAGCGCTTTGCCGTCACAGCGGCCTTCCTGGCCTACATGCTGGGCGAGCCGCGCCATGGTGTTGCCAATGCCGTCTCAGACCTGCAGCAACGTCGCCTGATCGAGCGGCAAGGCGACACCGTCGCGGTCATCGACCGCGCCGGGCTCGAATCGGCGGCCTGCAGCTGCTACCAGGCCGAACGCACCCACTACCAGCACCACCTCGGTCTCTGACGCGCCATCCGAGCGCGCGCGCTTGCCGAAGCGTCGGACCGCCTGAGCGGCTGAGGCCGCTGCACGGCACAACACCCGCTTCCACATCTTGCATCTGCTTACGCGTTGGCCAACGCCGCCGCTGAGCCGCTGCGTTCGGCCCCACGCCGGGCGTCAGCCCGCTATGGGGCTGTTGGGCCGCGCTGTCCGTACGGCAACGCACGCTCGGGCGAAAACACCGCCCGAATTTCCACACTTTCCTTGGACAGACCCGCCATTCCGGTGCGGTCGTCTTGCTCTCCAGCATGTTCAAGGAAACTCAGATGCAACGCCGCCACTTTATCGTGCGCTCGACAGCCCTTTCGCTCGCCACACTGCCAGGCACACAGGCCTTGGCCCAAGTCAGCTGCCCACCGCCTCCCACCACCACCACACCCTCCCCCGGCACCGGGGGCATTGATGTGGTGGCACAGATCAAGGCCTTGAGAATTCCCACCGGCCCCTACACCGGTGGCTATGAAATTGCACCCAACGGCCGCCTGAACTGGTACTTCACCCAACTCGGTTTGTTGCCCATCGTGCAGTTCCTCGGGGCCGCCGACCTCGACACCTACATCCGTGTCTACCTCGACCTCTACCTGAAAAACCTGAGTGCGGCCGCCACCATCGACGACGTCCATTTCCCCTACGGTCGCGCCAACACCAGCGTCTTCACCAAGGTGTTGTCGGACTCGGACGATGCCTATGCCGCCACCTTCCTGTCGCTGGCCGTGCGCTACGTGCGGGCCAGCGGCAACTGGACCTGGTGGGAAGCGAACAAGGCACGCATCAAGACGGTGGCCTACCGCAACCTGGCACTGGCCGTCAAACGCAATGGTTTGATCTCGGTCTTTCAGGCGCCACGCAGCGAAACCAATTCGATCGGCTACCTGATGGACAACTGCGAGAACTACCGCGGGCTGCGCGACCTGGCGGGCCTGCTGCGCGAGCGCTCTGAAATCAGCGATGCCAACTACTACGACCAGATCGCCACCAACGTTGCCACCGCCATGGGCAACGTGATCTACAACACCGCAGGCAGGGCCTTCACACCCAGCGACGCCGACCCGCTTCCCACCAAGACCTTCTACCCCGGCACCACCTGCCAGGTGTATGCGCAGGCCTTTGGTGTCCATGAGCTGTCGCGCTTCTTCGACCCCGCCTGGAACTACCTCAATGCCCAGTCCCCCCAATGGGAAGACGGCCGCTACGACCCCTACCCCTGGGCCATCCTCGGTTTCGCCGCAGCCATGCGCGGGCAGCGGTCACAGGCGGTGGCCAAACAGACGGCCGTCGAAAAGTTGTTCACCGCCAACCGCGGCCTGGTGACCATCAACGAGCTGGGCTTTTACCAGCGGACCAAGTCGCTGCTGGTGGGTACGGCGGCGGTCTAGGTGCGGCGGCAGACAGAAGCCCGGCCGGATCGCGTTCACCATCGCAACGTGGCTGTTCCGCCATGCGCGAAGGCTCGTATCGAACAAACCCTGGCCAACAGGCTCTTGGCTGCACTGGGGCCGGCCGACAGACACCACCTGCTGGCCGATGCCGTTTTTGTGGAGCTGGGCGCCACCACCGTGCTCGGCCTGGGCGGCACGGCGCTCGCGCATGCCTACTTCCCCACCACCTGCATGATTTCGCTGCTGGCGCCCGAGAGCGGCGACAAACGCCTGGTGCTGGGCCTGACGGGCTACGAAGGGGTGTACGGAGGCGCCTGTGCGCTGGGCATTTTCAGCACCGCCTTCGATGCCGTGGTCACCGGTGCCGGTCAGGCCTGGCAAATCGATGCCGGGCGCCTCGCGGCCCACGGGCGCAGCAGCCCCGCGCTGCTTCGGCTGCTCAGCCGCTTTTTGTACGTGGAGTTGCGCCAGCTGGGCACCCAGGCCATCTGCAGCCACTTCCATTCGCTGCGGCAGCGGCTGGCGCGCTGCCTGCTGATGAGCCAGGACCGCATGAGGTCAAGCGACCTGTGGCTCACACACGATGACCTGTCGCAGATGCTGGGCGCCCGGCGCGCCGGCGTCACCGTGGCGGCGGGCGATCTGCAGGCACTCGGGCTGATCCGCTACACACGAGGGCACATCTTCATCGCAGATCGTGCGCAGTTGCTGACACAGACCTGTGCCTGCTACTTTCAGGATCAGACGATTTACAGCCAGACGATGTGGACGCCAACCCCAGCAGAACCCGCCAACGGCACGAAACTGCCCCACCCACAGCCTGGCCCCCCAACCCGCAGCGCTGAATAGCGGTCCCCTCGGCCACAAGCCTCAGCCGATGGATAGGCAGCAGGTGGGTCCTAATCAGATCACGCTCAACCGAAACACAGCGCGCTGCGATGGGCAGCGCAGGCTTTCACGGAAACGCCTGGGCTACTCAGGTTTGAAGCCCGCCTCCTTGAGCAGTTGGGCGCTGCGGGTCACATCCGCCGCCACAAACTGCCGAAACTGGTCTGTGCTCTCCAGCACAGGCAAGATGCCAAGCGTTGTGTAGGCGCCGGACCGAGCCAGCTCGGCCGTGGCTTTGTTGATCGCCTTGTGCAACAACTGCACGCGGTCCGCAGGGGTGCCCTTGGGCGCCCACACGCCATACCAAGAGTTGTAGACCATGCCTGGGTAGCCACTCTCGACCGCGGTGGGCACGTCGGGCGCAACCCCGCTCCGCTGTGAGGACGACACCATGATCGCTTTGACCTTGCCACCTCGGGCCATACCCTGAAGCGAAATGATGGAGTCCAGCAACAACTGGGCATGGCCACCAGCCACATCGGCCAATGCGGGCGCCGTGCCCCGGTAGGGTGCCATCGTCAGTTTGAGTTGGCCTTGTTGCGCCAAGAGCAAAGTCCCCAAATGGCTGGGTGCACCCAACGCGGGCAACGCAGCGGTCCACTTCTCCGGCTGTGCCCGGGCTGCTTCCAGAACCTCTTTCAGCGTCTTCTGTGGGGCGGTGGCGGGGATGACCAACATCAGGGGGGCCTCACCCACCCGCGCCACCGGTGCGAAATCGGTCTGTGGGTCGTAGGGCGGGTTGGCCAGCACCTGTTTGGCGAGCACATGCGTGGCGGCGGAAAACAGCAGGGTCATGCCATCGGGCGCCGCCATCTGCACCGCTTTGCCGCCGATGGTGCCGCTGCCGCCTGCGCGGTTGTCCACGATCACCGGAATACCCAAGTCGGCCTGGAGCTGTCGACCAAGCAGCCGTGCCGCCTGGTCCACACCACCACCGGCGGCAAAAGGCACCACCAACTTGAGGGTGCCTTCCGGCCATTTGCCTTGTGCCCAGGCGGGTGCAAAGGTGCACAGGCCAAGCACGGCACAGGCAATGCGTCTTTTCATCATGGTCTTGTCTCCTTATGACATTCAAACAGGTGAAGGGGGGCGGCTGCCACGGTTGCGGCGCCTTTCAAACACACTCAAGGTGGCCTCGATGTCCTCGGCCTCGATGTTGCGCGTGATGAAAACGATGCGCGTGCGCCGGTCTTCGCTGGGCCAGCGGGCCAGCGTTTCGGGCGGGTGGAACAGGTGTTGCACGCCGTGAATCACCATGGGGTGATCCGGGTCGTCGGCCAGGTGCACGATGCCTTTGACGCGCAACAGGTCGTCGCCTCGCATGGCCGACACCATGTCCAGCCAGGCCATCACGCCCTCGCGGGACAACGGCGTCTCGCGCACGATGACGTGCGACCGGATCTGGTCATCGTGGCGGCTCACATCGCCTGATGCGGGCGCGGACACCGGGAAAAAGAACGAACGCTCTTCAGTTCGTGTGGCGGGGAGCCTGGTGGTGCTGGTGTGGTCGAGCAGCGCCAGCAGAGAATGCAGCGCGGCGTCCGGGCCTTCGGTCAGATCGGCCAGGGGGTTGATGGCGCGCAGCCGCGCCAGCAAAGGCGCCCGTGCTTCTGCCGGCACCAGATCGGTTTTGGTCAGCAGCAACCGGTCGGCCACCGCGGCCTGTTTGACGGCCTCGCGGTGCTGGTCCAGCGTGGCCATGGCGTTGAATGCGTCGATGGTGCAGGCCACACCCGCCAGCCGCCAGTGGTGCGCCAGGCGCGGGTCGCCCATGAGCGTGTGCAGAATGGGCGCGGGATCGGCCAGGCCTGTGGTTTCCACCACGACGTGGCGCAGTTCGCGGCTTTGGGCCTGCGGGCTGTGCGCCAGGCGCTCAAAGGCCTCCACCAGATCGCCCCGCACCGTGCAACAGATGCAGCCGTTGGCCAGCAGCACCATCTGTTCGTTGGTGTGGTCCACCAGGTCATGGTCCAGGCCGACCGCGCCAAATTCGTTGATCACCACCGCTGTGCCGTGCATGTCGGGCTGGCGCAGCAGGCGGTTGAGCAGCGTGGTTTTGCCACTGCCCAGAAAGCCGGTCAACACCGTGATGGGCACACGCTGGCTCGCGCCGATGGCATCGGTCTTGTCCAGTGCGGGAAAGATGAAAGGCATGGTGGGTGCCTCAGTCGTCTGACGTGTTCACCGGGCCGTGCAGCCTGGCGAACGAATCCAGCGTGCGGGCCAGGCGGCTCAGCAACCAGTCCGCCACAGCCTCATCGGCTTCGCCGTCTTCCAGGCGGGTCAGCAGCAACATCACCGGTTTGACCTGCTCGTTGATGGCGCCTGGTGCCAGCAGAAAAGCCACCACCGGGGCCACGCCCAGGCGCTCGCTTTCGGCCCACAGGTAGTCCACGATGTCAAGCTCGAAGTCCTCCAGCGACACGCTGACACCACCGGTCATGCAACCGCAGCCGGCGCCCAGCGTCACGTGCTGGGCGGCCAGCCGGCTCCACAGCTGGGCGAGACGGGCGGCGCGGGGATCGGCCACGGCAGTGCTCACTGACCGTCCCAAGCCACGTCTTCGGCGGCGGCAGCCGCGTTGCCGCTGCGCAGGGCCAGTGTGCCCTCATGGTCCACCTGTCCCTGGGCGTCGAGCGCCACCTTGTAGACCTCGCGTGCCACCTGGGCACTCACATAGCCCTCGCGCACGTCCTCGGCCACCAGCTCCAGGTCGCGTTCCAGCGGGCTACCGAAGCCGCCGCCGCCGCCCGACAGCATCTTGTAAGCGTCGCCGCGCTCCAGCCGCACGTTGAAGATCTTGGCGTTGGCGTGGTCGGTTTTCCATTCGCCCTTGTGGCGCACGGCCAGGCCGTTGCCCATGGCGTCGCCACCGCCTTCCAGGCCCCAGGGTTTGCAGTGCACGCGGTCGATGCGGGTGGTCACGGTGAAGGGCGAAAGCGCCTGCACCACCATCTCGGCGCCCAGGCCACCCCGGTGGCGACCGGCACCCGCGCTGTCGCGGCGGATCTCGTACTTCTCCACCAGCACCGGGTACTTGGCCTCAAGCTGCTCGGTCGGGCTGTTGTGGGTGTCGCCGTCGTTGATGCAGACCGTCACCGACACGCCGTCTTCGGTGCTCTTGGCGCCCCAGCCGCCGCCCAGAGGGCCAATGCCGACGATGAACAGACGACCGTCTTCGGGGCTGATGCCGTGGATGTTGGGAAACACCAGATCCGCATGGTGGCCTGCGATGGAGCGGTGCGGGATGGCCGGCGCCAACGCTTTGAAGATGGTGTCGATCACCGTCATCGGGAAGGTCATCCACACGCGCATGGGGTAGGGTCGCTCAGCGCTGATCACCGTGCCCATGGGCATGATGACTTTGAGCGGCCGGAACGAACCGTCGTTGACCGGGTAGTCGGTGGGTGTGGTCAGGCACTTGTAGGCCACCTGCGCGCAGGCGATGCCGGTGGTGAAACCCGAGTTGTAGAAGCCGCGCACCTGTTTGCTCACGTCCGACAAATCGACCGTCATCTCGTCGCCGCTGACCGTCACTTTCACGCGGATCGGGATGCGCTTGCCGATCTCCAGCCCGTCGTCGTCCATGAAGGACTCCGCCTCGTACACCCCATCGGGAATGGACAGCGTGTTCTTGCGCGCCACGGCCTCGCTCGAATCCATGATTTGCTGGATGGAAGCATTCACCGCTTCGGCGCCGTAGCGCTGCAGCAGCTCCACGTAGCGGCGCTCGCCGGTGGTGATGGCGGTGATCTGCGCGCGCAGGTCGCCCAGGGCGCGCTCAGCCAGGCGCACGTTCATGGCGATGATGTCGATCAGGTCCTGGTTGACCACGCCTTCGCGCTGGTACTTCAGGATCGGAATCTGGATGCCTTCGCTGAAGATGTCGGTGGTGACGTTGCCCAGCGTGCCGCCCACATCCAGCCAGTGCGCCATGCAGCAGGTGAAGCCCTCGAGCCGGCCTTCATGGAAGATCGGCATCGTGAAGGTGAAGTGGTTCAGGTGGCTGCCGGTGGTGTAGGCGTCGTTGGTGACCAGGATGTCGCCGGGCAGGATGTTCTCGTATCCAAAATGGCGGATTTTGGCCTTCACCGTCTCACTCATGCCCCGGATGAACATGGGCAGACCCAGGCCGATGGAGACGGTATCGCCTTCCTTGGTGAACAGGCCCACCGTGAAGTCCAGTGCCTCGTAAATGATGAGGTTGTAGGCGGTGCGCGTGAGGTTGGTCTTCATCTCCTCCGTCACGGCGTACAGGCCGTTGCGGATGATTTCGACGGTGACGGGATCAACCGCCACGGAAGTGTTGCTTGACGTGCTCATGAGCGGTCGCTCCCGATGTTGATTTGCAGGTTGCCCAGTTCGTCCACGCGCAGCGCATCGCCGGGCTGCACCACGGTGGTGGAGGCGTGTTCTTCGATCAGGGCCGGGCCCATGATCTCGTTGCCGGCCAGCAGCCGGTCCCGGGTGTAGACAGGTGTGTCGGCCCAGCCGCCCGAACGGAAGTACACCGGCTTGATGCCCCGCACCGCACCGGGTGCGGGCGTGGCGGTGCCGGCGGCCACGCTGTGTTTGGGCGGCTTCTTCATGGTGCCCAGCACAGTCACACGCAGGCTCACCAGGTCGGCTGGCTCCTTGGGGGCCGAGGTGCCGTAGCGCACCTTGTGCAGCTCGTCGAACTGCTGTTTGATGGCAGATCGGTCCCGACTTTCGAAGAAGGCCAGCGGCAGGTCCACGGTCACGGCGTGTTCCTGGCCCACGTAGCGCATGTCGGCAGCGCGTTCGATCACCACGCCATCGGCCTGGATGCCGGAGGCGGCAAGCGCCGCGCGGCCTTCGTCCTCCATCGTCTTGTAGGCGGCCTCAATGTCTTCGAAGGACACGTCGCCCAGCTTGCGAAACACCGATCGCACATAGTCGTAGCGCAGGTCGGAGAACAGCATGCCGTAGGCCGAAAAGTAGCCCGGCGCGTAGGGAATGAGCACCTTGCGGATGCCGATTTCGCGGGCAATGGCCGAGGCGTGCAGTGGACCGGCACCGCCGTAGACCACCATGGTGAAGCTGCCGGCATCCAGACCGCGTTCGGTGGTCACGGCCTTCACGGCGTGCGACATCTGCGTCACCGCAATGCGCAGGATGCCGTCGGCGGCTTCGGTGGGGTCCAGGCCCAGCGGGCCGGCAATGCGCTCGCGCATCTGGCGCTGGCAGCCTTCCAGGTCCAGCTTGAGTTCACCGCCCAGGAAGTGTTCGGCATCCAGGCGCCCCAACAACAGGTTGGCGTCCGTCACGGTGGGCTCGGTGCCGCCACGGCCGTAGGCCACCGGGCCGGGAATGGAGCCGGCGCTCTGTGGGCCCACGCGCAGGGCATTGCCGGTTTCCACGCGTGCAATCGAGCCGCCGCCGGTGCCCACCTCGTGGATGTCCATCATGGGTATCTGGATGGGCAGCGCGCGCTCGTAGCCGCCAATGAGCGCAGAGCCGGTGGTGAGCGGTCGACCTTCGCTGATGACGCCGGCCTTGGCGGTGGTGCCGCCCATGTCGAAAGCGATGGCGTCGCCCATGCCGAGCTGGGCGCAAATGGCCTGGGCACCGATCACACCTGCGGCAGGGCCAGATTCGAGCATGCGCACGCAGCCGACCTTGGCGTGTTCGACCGGGAACAGACCGCCGGTGGACTGCACGATGTAGAAGTCGCCGCCAAAACCTTTGCTGGACAGGTGCGCTTCCAACTGGCCCAGGTACTCGGACACGCGCGGGCCAACGTAGGCGTTGGCCACGGCGGTGGACACACGTTCGAACTCGCGGTACTCCTGACTCAGTTCGTGCGAGGCGCAGACGAAGGCGCCCGGAATTTCCTCTTGCAAGATTTGCTTGACGCGCTGCTCGTGCGCCGGGTTGCGGTAGCTGTGCAGCAGCAACACCGCCACCGCCTCAATGCCCTGGCCACGCAGGTCTTTGGCCAGTTCGCGCACGGCAGCTTCGTCCAGTGGCTTGTGCAGGCTGCCGTCGGCGCGCAGGCGCTCGGCCACTTCAAAACGGAGCGAACGCTTGACCAGTGGCTGGTGTTTGTTGAAGAACAGGTTGTAGGCGTCGGGGCGGTTGACGCGACCGATTTCGTAGATGTCGCGAAAACCCTCGGTGATCAGCAGTGCGGTGTTGGCGCCGTTGCGCTCCAGCAGCGTGTTGATGGCGATGGTGGAGCCGTGCAGGAAGAGGTTGCCATCGCGCCAGTCGATGCCGGCGCTGTCAATGGTGGACTGGATGCCTTTGACCAGTTCGCCGTGGGTGGACAGGGCCTTGCCGAACAGCAGCTGGCCGGTGGCTTCGTCGAAGGCGGCCATGTCGGTGAAAGTGCCGCCAATGTCAACGGCGATGCGGAGTTGGGGTGTTGTTGCCATGGTGGTGTCTCTGCAAAGGTGGCGTTCAAGCTGCGCTGTGGTCGGTGGCGATGGTGTTGCGCAACACGCCCAGCCCGGTGATTTCCACCTCCACCACGTCACCGTCCTTCATGTAGAGCGGCGGCTCGCGGCGGTCGCCCACGCCACCCGGTGTGCCCGTGGCGATGACGTCGCCGGGCGACAACGGCGTGAAGCGCGAGACGTAGGCCACGATGGTGGGGATGTCGAAGATCAGGTCGCCCAGGCTGGCGTGTTGCATCACCTGGCCATTGACGCGTGTTTCCAGCGTGAGCGTGGTCACGTCGGACACTTCGTCGGTGGTGACCAGCACCGGACCAAACGGCGCCGTGCCAGGAAAGTTCTTGCCGGGTGTGAACTGGTGGGTGTGGCGCTGCCAGTCGCGCACGCTCACGTCGTTGAAGCAGGCGTAGCCGGCGATGTGGTCGAAGGCCGCTTCTTTGGCGATGTGGCGGCCACCGGTACCGATGACAAAGGCAAGCTCCCCTTCCCAGTCAAAGCGCTCCGAGAAGGCGGGGCGCAGCACGGCATCGCCTTGGGCGGCCAGGCTGTCGTTGAAACGCAGGAACAGCGATGGGTAGTCGCTGTCCGCGCGCTTGGTTTCGGCCACGTGGCTCTTGTAGTTGAGGCCCACGCAGATCAACTTGCCGGGGTTGGGAATCACGGGCAACAAACGCACCTGATCGGCCGACAAGACCACGCCGGTCGACAAGGTGGCTTCAGCCGCTTCCCGCAGCACCTGGGCGGCAATCGCGGCCTTCAGGTCGGTGTATCGGGTCTGGAAATCGGCGGGCACCGGGCGGTACAGACCCGCTTCGGTGACGGTGCCGTAGGTGGCTTGGCCGTTGGTCTCAAAACTCGTGAAGCGCATCTTGTGTCTTTCCAATGGGTTTCCGCAGGACGTTGGTGAGGTATGGGCCGAAGTCTAGGAAGTCACATGACATCTGAATAGAATCCAGACTGGCATTTCAGACATGCCAATAATGTGATGGCAGATCCTCAAGGAGATGACGGATGTCCCGTGCCACCCTCAACCCCAACGACTTCCGGCTGTTTCTGGAGGTGGCCGAGCTGGGCAGCTTCACCAAAGCGGCGGCACTTCGCCAGACAGTTCAGTCGCACATCAGCCGCCAGATCAGCGAACTCGAAGCCCATTGCGGAGGCGCGCTGTTTCACCGCACCGGGCGTGGCGTGACGTTGACCGATCTGGGACAACTCATCCAAGCCCGTGTGCGTGGTTGGGTACGCGACACCGACCAGCTGCTCGCCGACATCCGGATCGATGCGGGTCTACCGCGCGGCGAGGTCAAACTCGGCATCCTGCCCTCGGCTGCCCACCCGTTGATGACGCGGGTGTACCTGCGATTGCAAGCGGCGTACCCGAACATCAAACTCAATATCCGCGAGGGCCAAGGGGGTGAGTTGGACGCCCTGCTGGACACCGGCAGCGTCGATATGGCGGTGCTGTTCCGCTATCAGAAACCGGCCAGCCCAGACGAGAAACTGCTGGCGACCGTGAGCACCTACCTGGTGTCGCGACCAGGCGACCCACTGACCAAACACGACACCGTCGACTTTTCGCGTGTCGAGGGGCTGCGCCTGGTGTTGCCGCGCCGACCGGCCCACTGGCGCGCGGTGTTGGACGAAACAGCGCGCGGCAAGGGTTTCACCCTGCAGGCGGCGGTGGAGGCCGACTCCTTGAAAGTGCAGAAGGAACTGGTGGCCCAGACCGACCACCTGTATTCGCTGCTGGGGCCGTTTTCGATTGCTGAGGAACTGCAGACCGCGCGCCTGCAGGCAGCGCGGCTGGTGAACCCCGACTGCAAGCGGCACGTGACCTTGGCGCTGCCCAAACAAGGCCAGCTCACGCCAGCGTGCAAGATCGTCGCCCAGCTGATTCAGGAAACCGTAGAAAGCTGGGGCCACCAGCTGAGCGAACCTGCGCCTCAGCGGGAAGCTGCGAGCGCACGACGCGCTCCAATCCCTTCGGCTGAACCCTGACGTAACATGCGGCGGCTACGCCATTGGCGAGTGAAAGGTTGCCCATGTCCCTCCTGTCCCGCATCGGTACCCCGTTGACACAATGGGCCAAACAAGTGTTCGACACCACGCCGGCCGCGGTGCCATCCCGCGCCGCCGCGCTGCAGGTGCTGGAGAACGAGCCCTACGCGTCCAAATGCCTGAGCGCAGAGCAGGCGGCCGAACTGGTCAAGCCCGGCAACAAGGTGTTTGTGGGGACCGCCTGTGCCACGCCTCGCACACTGATCCGGGCGCTGGAAGCGGTGCGCTTTCCACCGCCTGACGTGGAGTTGATCCACTTTCTGACCACCGACAGCATTGCCCGTGACGCACAAGGTGCGCCCGTCACCCAATACCGTCACCAGTGTTTTTTTGTTGGCATGGACATGCGCGAGGCCGTCAAGCGCGGACAGGCCGAGTACCTGCCGGTGTCCATCGCGGCGGTGCCCGAGCTGTTCAACATTGGGCGGTTTCCGCTCGACGTGGCGTTCATCCAGGTGTCGCCGCCCGACCGCTTTGGCTACGTGAGCCTCGGGGTCTCGGTGGACGTGGTCGTGGCCGCTGTGCAGAACGCACGGCTGGTCATCGCCGAAGTGGTGCCCGACATGCCATGGACCATGGGCTATTCCACGCTGCACGAAAGCCAGATCCACCACTTCGTGCCGGTGGACACACCGTTGATCGAGTACACCCACACGGTGTCCGAAACCCAGGTGGTCGAGCGCATTGCGCGCTACATCGCCGGCATCATCGAGGACGGCTCGACACTTCAGATCGGCCTCGGCCGGTACCCCAACGAAGCGCTGCGCTACCTGACCGACCGCAAGGACCTGGGCATCCATTCCGATGTCATCACCGACGCCATCCTGCCGCTGCTCGAGCGTGGCATTCTGACCGGCAAACACAAGACCTCGGACAAGGGCAAGATCGTCACCAGCTTTGCCATGGGCTCGCGCCAGTTGTACGAGGTGCTGGACCGCAACCCGCTGTTCTCTTTCCAGCCCATGGACATGGTGTGTGCCGTGGGCACCATCGCATCGCAACACAAGATGGTGTCGGTGACCCAGGCCTTTGCCATCGACCTCACCGGCCAGGTCTGCGCCGACCAGTTCGAGGGCGAGTTCTACAGCGGCATCGCCGCGCAAGAGGAGTTTCTGCGCGGCGCATCTCGCTCGCCCGGCGGCAAACCCATCATCTGCCTGGCGTCCACCACCGACGATGGCAAACAGTCGCGCATCCGGCCCATGCTCAAGGCCGGCGAAGGCGTGACCGTGCCGCGCTCTGACGTGCACTTCGTCATCACCGAATACGGTGTGGCCTACCTGTTCGGCAAATCGCTGCGCGAGCGCGCCATTGCCCTGATCCAGATTGCCCACCCCGACCACCGGCAAGGCTTGCTCGATGAGGCCAAGCAACTGGGCTACCTCTCGCCCACGCACACCCTCAAAAACATGCGTGCCTACCCGGTGGAAGACGAGCGCACGGTGCAACTGAAGAACGGCCAGACCGTGATGCTGCGCCCAGCGCGCGCCTCCGATGGCAACGGCATCCGCCAGCTGTTCTTTGGCTTGCCTGCGGCCGACGTGTACACCCGTTTTTTCCGCACGGTGCACGCGCTGTCGGCCGAGGACGTGGAACGGCTTTGCAACTACAACTACGAGAACGAGGTGGGTTTTGTGGCCGTGGTGGGCCCGCGAGAACAAGAGGAGATCATTGGACAGGCCTGCTACTTCTCCAACCCGTCCACCAACCTCGCCGATGTGGCCTACCTGATCAACCCGCAATGGCAATCCACCGGCCTGGGCAGCGCGCTGCAGCAACGCATTCTTGAACATGCGCAAGCACGGGGCGTGCGCGGCTTCATCGCCGACATCCTGCCCGGCAACACCAAGATGATTGCCCTGGCCAAAAAGGCCACCGACCACATCACGGTGGAAAAGGAAGACGACTCGCTGCATGTGACCATGATGTTCGAGTGAAGGCGCAGCGAATCCATTGGCGTGATCAGCGTTGCAGGTTCAATGCTCCAACAACGCCGACGCTGTTCGCTGCAGCAGCGGCCTGAGCAAATAGGTCAACATCGTGCGTTCGCCCGTTTTGATGGTCACGGAACACTGCATGCCCGCAAACAACTTCACCTCGTTGAGCCGCGCAATTTCGTCAGGGCTGATGCGCACGCGAACCGTGTAGTACGGCACCCCCGTTCGCGGGTCCGTCATCACATCGGCCGACACCGTTTCCACCACCCCAGCCACCCGCGGTCTGCGGGCCATGCTGACATACGCATCGAAGCCCACATCGGCGGTCAAGCCGGGGCGCACCCGGTCGATGAACTGAGGGGCCAGGTGGGCTTCCACCACCAGTTCCTCCCCCAGAGGCACGATGTCCATCACCCGGTCACCGGGCTTGACCACGCCGCCCACCGTGTTCACCGCCACATCCACCACCGTTCCGGCCACGGGCGCACGCATCACCAGGCGGTCATGGCTGTCGGCCACACCCTTGCGGCGTTCGGTCAGCATGGACAATTCCCGCTGTGCTTCCGACAACTGCGCCTCGACGTCCTTCTGATAGTCGTTGCGAATTTGCTGCTCGCGCATCTGGAACTCGGCCAAGCGTGCGTTGGTGGCGGCGATGTTGGACAGGTCTTCGGCCTGTTTGCTTTGCACTTCCGAGAGCTGGCGCTCGGTGTCCAGCAATTGGTTCTGCGAGACAAACCCTTGCTGTTGCAGGGCCTGAAACTTGTTCAATTGCTCGTTGAACAGCCTGACCTGCTTTTCTCGCCCCACCTTGAGCTGCGCCAGGCTGTCCAGCTGGGCCCGCAAGCCCTTGGTGGATTCGCGCACGATGCGCAACTCGCCCTCAAGCGCGCGGCGCCGGGCGGCAAAGACATCGCGCTGTGACTTCAGTGCGGCTTGCACTTCGACCGAACGGTCCTGCTCCAACTCCTTGGGAAAACGGATCACCACCGCACCTTCACGTTCGGCCTGCAAACGCGCCACGGCAGCCGATGCCATCAGCCACTGACCGGTGACCGCATCCAGTGCGGCTTTGCCCTGCACCTCGTTGAGCACGACCAGGTCCTGGCCTGCCGCCACCTGCTGGCCCTCCTTGACGAGAATCCGCTCGACCAGCCCGCCGGTCAGGTGCTCCACCCGCTTGCGTTTGGTCTCCACGCCCACCACACCGGGCGTGGGCACACCTTCATCCAGAGGGGCCAGGCTGGCCCACAGCAAAAATCCCCCGAAGCCCACGCCCAGCAGCCACAGCGCAAGGCGGGTGGGGCCTGCGTGGTCGGCATTGGGCATGCGGGGCGGTTGTGGCCCAGTCAACAGCGGGGCATTCATGGGCTTTCTCCTGCCGGTTGGCCATCAATGCCTTTGGGCCGCTCGCCATGTGAACCCGCCGTGTGTGGCGGCTGACCCACACGCTGCTGGTTGGCTTTCAAGATGTCTTCACTGGCCCCCATGACCTGTATGCGTCCATCGTTGAGCACCATGATGGTGTCGACCTGGGTCAACAGGTTCATGCGGTGCGTGACCACAAACACGGTGCGACCGCGTGCCTTGAGGTCCCTCAGGGCCTGCATCAGGGCCAGGTCACCCGCTTCATCCAGGCTGGCGTTGGGCTCGTCCAGCACCACCAGCACCGGGTCGCCATACAGTGCGCGGGCCAGCGCGATGCGCTGGCGCTGCCCACCCGAGAGGGTGACACTGCCGGGTGAGCCATCCTGTATGCGGGTTTCATAGCCTTTGGGCATGCGCAAGATGAGCTCATGCACCCCTGCGCGCTGCGAGGCTTGCACCACGGCATCGGAGTCGATCACACCAAAGCGGGCGATGTTTTCAGCCAAGGTCCCTGCAAACAACTCGATGTCTTGTGGCAGGTAACCGAGGTAGGGGCCGATGTCGTCGCGGTAGGCGCTGCCCAGGTCGGCGCCGTCCAGGCGCACCGAGCCCGCCAGTGGTTTCCACACGCCCATCAGCGCGCGGGCCAGCGTGGATTTGCCCGAACCGCTGGGGCCCACAATGGCCACCTGCTGTCCCGCTGCCACCTCAAAACCCAGGCCCTTGAGGATGGGTTCGCGTTTGTTGGGTGTGTCGTCGTTCGCACCAGCGGGTGCGGCCACCACCAGGTTCTCAACTTGCACAAAACCTTGGGGTCGGGGCAGCTTGATGTCGGGTGGGTAGACCACAGGCTGCGCCATCAACCCGTTGAGCCGCTGGAGGGCTTCCCGGGCGGTGACCAGCTGCCGCCAGTGGGCAATGACCATGTCCACCGGGGCCAGGGCGCGGCTCAGCAGGATGGACGCCGCGATCATGCCGCCGGGGGTCACCTGGTCTTTGAGCACCAGGTACGCCCCCAAGCCCAGAATACCCGACTGCAAAAAGGACCGCGAGAATTTCACAGCCGCACCGATGCGGGCGGCGCGTTCATTGACGTCACCCAGCGTGGCCAGGTAGTGGTGCTGGCGCACCAACCAACGTTCGCGCAACGCACCCAGCATGCCCAGCGCATCGACCACCTCGGCGTTGCGTGCGCTCGCATCAGCCATGTGGGTGGCCGCGTTGCCCATGCGGCCGGCTTCGGCCTGCAAGGTGCCGGTGGCGTGCTCGTTGTACCAGGCCAGCGCGAGCAAAAAAGCGGCAGAGACCACGCCAAACCAGCCCAGCACGGGGTGAATAAGGAAGGTGACCAGCAGAAAAACCGGCAGCCACGGGGCGTCGAAGAGTGCCATGAGCCCCCTGCCCGTGACGAAGCCCCGCACGTGGCCCAAGTCGTTGAGGGTCTGGCTCAGACTGCCCTGCCCGCTCAGGCGTTGGGCAAAGGCCGCGTTGAAAAGTTGGGGCCCCATCTGCACGTCCACCGCCGCACTGGCCCGGCTCATGACCAGCGAGCGCAGGTACTCCAGCGCCGCTTCCAGGGCCAACAGGCCTGCAAGCAGCAATGTCAGCATGACCAAAGTGCCTTCGTTGCGGCTGGTCAGCACCCGGTCGTAGGTCTGCAGCATGTAGAGCGACGGCGCGAGCAACAGCAGGTTGATGACCAGACTGAAGAGGCCGATGTGGGTGAACACACGGCGCAACTGCCCCAGGGCGCGGGTGAACTCGCCCTGGGGAATGTGAAACAGGCTCATGCGCTGGGGAAAGTAAGAAAGCGTCCGGTGAAGCTCAAGGCTGCTTGGCGAACAACAGCGCGGCAGCGCGGGTCTCGGCCTCGTTGGTGGCGACCACCGTCAGGCGGGCATCGGCGGTGGAGAGCGTGGCCACACCATGGAAGGTCTGGGTGGAAGGTGTGCCGCTGCCAGGACAGGTTTCTGTGAACTGCACCGTGTACAGGCTCTGGGCAGAAACGACGCTGGTGTGTCCGCTGTAGGTGCAACCCGTGGTGCTCGTGCCGCTGAGGTTGTTGGTGCCGGCGGCAGCGCTTTGAACGGTCCAGTTGACGCGGGCACTGCCCAGGTCCGCTTGCCATGTGCCGTTGGCCTGGTCGGCGCGCAGTGCGGTGGCCATGGCATCGCTGCGGTCGAACAGGGCGGTGGTGCCCAGCAGGGGCTGGATGGCCATTTGCGAGCTGGCACCGGCCCCCGTGGTGGTCTGGATGGTGTAGCTGGCACCGCTGACCGCCGTGACGTTGGACGTGCCCAGCATGTAGACGTTGCCGGTGACGGCACCTGCGGTCAACACGGGGCCGCTGGCTTTGAGCTTGATGAGGGTGGACGCGTCCTGGGCCAGCGCCCACACGGTGTCCACGGCAGGCGTGTTGGCGCCAGTCGATGCGGGCACGACGATGGCCGTGTAAGCCGGTGTGAGGCCGGTGCTGAGCCAGCGGCCTTGGGTCAGGCTGGAGGTGGGCGTGAGGTCGGGCGCATCCGAGCCGCCACCACAGGCGGTCAGAGTCAGCGCACAGGTGGATGCGAGTGCGGTCAGCAGGCGGGCGCGGGTGAACAAAGGCTTGGTTTGCATGGGTGGGTGGGGGAATGTGTGGGTCACGGACTGCTTCTTTCAGACTGGCTCAGAACCAGAAATGGTCCAACGGCAGCTTGGGCTGGTGTTCGGTGATGGACTGGGGCAGGTTGCCGACGGCACCCGGGTCGGAGATGGTGCCGTTGGCCAAACCATCGGCGTCGAACTGCCCGCCGTCTTCGATGACAAAGTCCAGGCGCAGCTTGCCCCCTTCCGACACCATCTTGCCCCCGTGGGCTTCACTGGCAAGGTTGACCCAAGTGCCACTGGCGTCTTTCTTCCAGTAGCCGTTGACGCCCAGGTTGGCGTCCACAAACAGGCTGAAGGTTTCCTGGCTGCCAACGTCTGCAATGCTGGCTTTGAAGCTGATCAGGCCCAGGGGCGTCGTCAGGTCGGCGGGCGTGTCTGCAGGGGCGTCAAGCTGCCTGATTTCGGTGATGGTCGCACCGCTGGCAGGGCTGGCCTTGCCATCCGTGCTGTCGGCCACCAGGGTGACGAAGGTGGGTGCGGCGGCCGGGTCGGTGGAGATGTTGTCGGTGACGCGGAACTGGGTGGACGACACCGCCGCTTGCTGGGTATCGGCAATGCCGTCCCCGTTGCCGTCACCGGCCACCGGCGTGCCGCCACCGGCCACCGGCAGCGTGGGCACCAAGCTTTCCACCGCGTTGCTCACGCCATCGCCGTCGGCGTCGCCCGGGGGCAAGGGCACGGGCGGCGGGGCCGGCGCGGGTTCCGGGTCGGGCTCCGGTGCCGGCGCTGGTGGGACGACCCGGGTCAGCACCACATCGTTGCCGTCACCGCCTTGGTAGCTGACGGTGAAGGTCTGGCCGTTGACGGTGATGGTGCCGTTCTGTGCAATGCCCGCAAACGTGCCCACCACCGCATCGGCGCCGTCGTTGTCGATCAGCCTGAAACTGTCGCTGCCGCTGGGAGAAAAACCCAGGGTGGTGGACAGCGTGGCGCCGCTCAGGTCCACGGCGCCATTGACCACCAGTTGGTCAAAACCCGAGCCGGCGGTGGCGCCGTTGAGCTGCATCACCAGCGTACCGCCGGCGGCCACCGTGAGGCCGTTGTTGAGGGTGAGCGTGCCAGGGCCGCCCACACCCGGGGCCAACGTGCCGCCCGACAACACGGTGACAGCACCCGATGTGGCCACCGTGCCCACGCTGCCACTGCCGGTCAGCGTGGCACCAGAGGCCACCGACAGCGTGCTGGTGTTGGCCAGCGATCCGGTGACCGACAGCGTGCCCGCGGTCACGGTGGTGCTGCCGCTGTAGGTGCTGGCGCCGCTGAGGGTGACGGTGCCAGCGCCGGTTTTGCTCAGGGGCTGTGCGCCCGAAATCACACCGCCGAACGTACCGCTGTTGCCCGTGTCGGCAAACACCTGCGCACCCGCACCTGACAGCGTGATGTCGTTGGCCAGGCTGATGCCATTGGCCACACCGATCTTGCCGTTTGCATTCAGGGTGATGGTGCCGCTGCCAAAAGCGGTGTTGCTGCCCGCGATGACCACCCCCCCGTTGTTGGTGACGGTGGTGCCGCCGCTGTAGGTGTTGTTGCCCGAAAAAATGAAGCGCGTGTCGGTGGCACTCCCACCACCCACGGTGAGCGCCTGCGCGCCACCGGTTTCGGTGATGGTGCCGCTGACCGTGCGGGTGCCGGCAATGTTGCCTGACAAAATCGACGCGTTGCCCGCCAACACAATGTGGTTGCTGTAGGTGACGTCGCTGCCCGCCACGGCAAAGGTGGTGCCCGCTGCCAAGGTGATGGTGCCGGTGCCAAAGGCGTTGGCCGAGCCGGTGACACCCAGCACCTGCAATGCCCCACCCTGAACATCCACCGCGCCGGTGGTGGTGACCGCCCCCGCGTAGGTGATGGCGCCAGTGCCCAGCTTGACGAAAGACCCGCTGCCGCTGATGGCACCGTTCAGCGATATGCCGAAGTCGCCCTGAAGTGTGCCCCCGCCCGCGCCCAAGACCATGGCGTTGTTGAGCGTGACGCTTGTGGTGGCCACAAGGGTGCCGCCTTCGAACGTGACGGCGCCCGTGCCGACGCTGCTGCCGCTGGCGATGAGCAGCTTGCCACTGGAGAGGGTGGTGCCACCAGAGTAGGTGTTGGCTGCCGACAGCGTCAAGTCACCCGTGCCGGTCTTGACCAGTGCGCCTGTGCCACCGATGACACCCGACAGCGTGAAAGCATCCGAGGTCACACGCACCGTACCTCCGCTCGCACCCAACAACACCGCGTTGTCCACGGTGCGGCTGCCGGTTGAACTTTGCAGGTTGAGCGTGCCACCGTTCAAGGTGACGGCGCCGGCGCCCAGGTGGTTGTCGCTGCCGATCGTCAGCATGCCGCCGGTGACGGTGGTCGTTCCGGTGTAGGTGTTCGCCCCGGACAGGGAGAGCGTGCCCGCACCACTTTTGCTCAGGCTCCCCGCGCCTGACAAGTTGGCGTTGAGGGCGAGCGTGTCGGCCGTCCCATTGCTCACGCTCAACAGGCCGGCCAGCACCAAGGCGTTGTCGCTGATGGTCAGCGTGCCGACCGCGTCTGCGTCAATCGCCGTGCCGTCGGGCACGGCGGCGTTGGCGCTCAAGGTGATCGTCTGGCCGCCCAGGCCGGCGGCAAACCCGACGGTCTTGCCGCCTGCGGAGGCCAGGGCCAACGCCTCGCGCAGGCTCAGGCCACCGCCATCGGCCAACTCGGCGGCATAGCTGCCCCCCGCAGTGGCATCGTCACCTGCATCGCTTTGCGTGGTCACCACCAGCGCTTCGTTCACCGTGATGGTCAGGGCTTCTTCGTAGGACAACGAACCGGGGCCGTTGTCGGTGGTGCGGATGCGCACCGAGTAGGTGCCCGCGCTCAGGCTGGCGGCATCGTTGGCGCGCAGCGTGTTGCCAGAAATGGAGAACAAGCCATTGTGGGTGTCGCCCGCGCCGGGGACAAAGGTGTAGGTGTGCGTGTCGCTGGTGTCGACGTCGGTGCTCGTCAGGTTGCCCACAGTGGCGTTGGTGCCGTCGTAGACCGACAGCGCGGCGTTGCTCAGGGCGATGTCGGTGGGGGCGTCGTTGACGGCGGTGATATCGATGTTGCCGTTGGCCACCGTGGAGTCCACCGTGCCGTCATTGACCTTGAGGGTGAACGTGGCCGCGTTGTCGCCACTGGCGTTGGCGGCGCCGGTGTACTGGATGGCGCTGGTGTTGTCCAGCCACGCGTTGATGTTGGCCGCCGTGCCCGTCAGCGTCAACGTGCCCGTGCCCGAGCCGCCCACCGTGACGCCGCCACCGCTGGTAGCCGCCAATGTGCCCGCCGACACACCCAGCGTCGCCGTCAGAGGGCTGCTGTCCACATCCGCCACGGTCACGGCCGAGAGGTCCAGGTTGCTGGTCTGGTCTTCAGTCACCGTCACATCGGCAGGGCTGCCGGTCACGGTGGGCGCGTCGTTGACCGCCACCACCGTGACGGTGGCCATGGCGGGCGAACCACCAGGGGTGCCCGTGTCCATACCGCCGTTGGCCGTGCCGCCGTTGTCCTGGATGGCTGTGAGCGTCACCACCCGGGTGCTGGCCGTGTTGGGCGCCTGGCTGGTGTTGCTGTAGGTCAGGCCCGTCACCAGTGTCTCGATGGCCGCCACGGATATGCCGGCGCCGTTGGTCAACGTGACCGTTGCCGTGCCACCGATGATCGACACGCTGTACCCCATGCTGTTGGTGGTGGTCGTGCCACTGGCGCCGTGGGTCAGGTTGATGGTGCTGCCGTCCACACCCAGCCGCTCGGTGGTGTCGCTGACGTTGGTGACGGTCAGGGTCAGGCCGGTGGGTTGTGTCGCAGTAAGCCGCCCAAAGACAATCAAGGCATGGCCCCACTGCATCTCCAATTGGCAAACTCGACTCTGCGCC
>NZ_JBHTBZ010000030.1:0-7527 GCF_042665235.1 Hydrogenophaga defluvii
AAAGCGGCCAACCGGGTCAGGTGGGGAACCAAGCAGCCCTAACTGTGGAGTCAGTGCCGGGGTCAAGGCTCGTCACCTTATTTCAAAAAAGTCCTTTTAAATCAATCACTTAACGGATTGAAAGACCCAGAAAAGCGACTTTTGTAGCACATGGATGTAGCACGTAACCTACTGTGAGGTTCATGTGGCCGCATCTCTGTCAGGATTGTTCATGCGAGGTAGCTCCTACTACCTCCGCATCGTTCTTCCCAAAAATCACCCTCTTCGTCCCAAGTACAAGAACGGTTGCTTCGTGCAAACGTTGGGACAGTGCTCGCACCTTGAAGCTGTTCGGCGGGGCGGCTTAAAGCGTGCTGAAATTCTGTGGTCTTACCACGCCGACTCGGTAGTGCCTGGAAGTTCTCCACGGCTCACCTCAGCACCACCAGATCCGAACGTTCTGCCCATGAGCCTCAGAACCATCTTCGAACGCTGGTCAAAAGCTGCAGAACGTTCTTCGGACTCACTGGCCTCATGCGAACGTGCACTGAGACTGTACGAGACCCACACAAACAATATCCCTATTGCTGATCTGACAAGAGTAGCTGGCGACGACTTTCGAGCCCAGCTACTCAAACTATCTCAAACCACAAAGACCGCTCGTGACCGCCTGAACTGGATAAAGGGACTTCTGAACTTTGCAAGCGATGATCTTGGGGTCATACCCAAAAATCCATGGCATGGAATTGACATAAAGTCGAAGACAACAACACCACGCCAACCATGGACCTCAGAGTATTTAGCAAAACTCTTTGACCACCCAATTTGGAGACACGGTCAACTTCCCACAGATAAGAAAGCGGGACAAGATGCCGCATATTGGATACCACTATTGGCACTCTACACCGGTGCACGATGTTCTGAACTATGTCAACTAAGAGTTATAGACATTAATCAGGAAAAGCAGATACCCACTATCACCTTCACCGATGAAGGTGAATCACAAAGAATTAAAACAAATGCAGGCAAACGAACAATCCCAATTCACTCTGAACTTTTACGATTGGGATTCCTAAATTACGTTGGCTCACAACATTCAGTCAATCTGTGGCCTGCATTGCCATTCAGAAAAGAGAAACCCGGCGGATATTTCAGTCAATGGTTTGGAGCTTTGCGGGACCAACTAGAAATACCTAATACAATTGTATTTCATAGTTTTCGCCATACAACCAGAAGCAACCTTGTGATCACAGAAGTAAGAGAACCAATTATTGACAAAATACTAGGTCACGAAACCTCGGGCAGTGTTGGAGCCAAGACATACACGCACGTTCCAATCCACACACTACAAAAAGCAATAGAGCGAATACCTGTTCCAACCAAGCTAAAGCCGATATACACACTCAGAACGCATCAAACAAAGGGGCAGCACCGATAAACAAACAGCTTTATCGGCAATGATTTTCACAATATGAAACAATCACCAAGAATTGGTATAAATTGCGATGGATTTCATACCTAGAGAGACAGAGTACACGAAAGGTGTTGACAATTGCTTGCCAAAGTGATACAATCCAACACCCCAAAACGCTAACTCCGTTCAATCGAAGTTACTGAGTTCGGCTTGTATTCTAAGTTCCCCCAAGGACGCCATTTGAGCATGCTGTAAACACTCTATGACCATACCCATGGTCTATCTTGAGTTGAGTCTGCCCGTCTGCGTCATTCGTTTACGGGCTTTTTTACGCCTGTAGGGACTTCCTTGGACAAGCCGGGACGAAGGAAGACCGTGCACCCCCACGTTTACCTCAACAGAAATACAGTGATTCAAGATAGATCAAACAAAGATGCAAAACAACTATTGACAAATGAAAGTTGATAGTCTATAATAGAGCCACTCTGTAGCAAAAACTTCGTTAAGTTGAAGTTAGACGGATCATTCAAACAGTCTCAATCCTCAAAGGAACAAACTTGAGCAACCTGTAAACACTCTATGACGACCACTGTGGTCATCTGAGGGAATGAGTCCGCCTGTGTCAAGCATGCGGACTTTTTTATCGCCGAAAGGAAACCTATGAAGAAACAGTAGTTACGTAAACAACGAACAGGCCGATGTTTGCCTCTCAAAGACATCACTATTTGTTATGAACTCATCCGAAAAGGAACTGAGATGAAAATCCATTTTATCAACCATATTAAAGGTCAAAATTATGAAAGAAAGTTATTATCAAAACCAAACCGGTCTTGAAGCAAACCCCCAAATCCAATACTCTGCATTCATCAACGACTGGACGCATGCCGTAAGCAATGCAGAAAGCTTTGACGAGTTTGTGGACTCGTTCCGCGAACCACTAGAGTCTGAAGATAAGAAGGGTACGTCCTTCTGCCCCTTCACGTTTGAGGACAGCTACCGGAACAACGAGAATGCAACCAAGAGCAAGCTACTCGTTTTCGACCTGGATGATCTTCCAGAAGAAACAACAGCCGAAACCATAACTTCGGAACTATCGCAGTACCGTGCGTTTTGCTACTCAACCTATTCGCATCGACTAGGTGAAAATGGCCCACGCTTTCGAGTAGTGCTACTGCTTTCTGACTATATTGATCCACGCTCCTACAAACAGGTAGCTCGTTCGTTTAGCAAGATGCACAAATGTCTTGCTCAAGCAGACGAATCTGGATTCAAGCCGACGCAAGTATTCTTCTTGCCATCGGTTCCACCTGGGCAACAAGAGTTCTTTGAGTTCGCTGAAAGTCTTGGTGAACCGTTGGATTGGAAAAAAATCTATACGGACGGATCAAAATCATATGCATCCCAAGAGCGGTTCACAACCCAATCTGAGAACGTTGGAGAAGAACTGATTCCAGAGGGTAGACGGAACAGAACTCTATTCAATCATGGATTGAAACTTCGGGGTCAAGGTTACAGTGAATCCGAGATTCTTAAGAAATTGAACCAGGTCAATAGTAGCCGATGCACTCCTCCACTGCCAGATGAGGAAGTTATCGGTATCGCCAAATCTGCATCGAAAAAAGAGGTTCTTCCTAAGTTCTATACAGAGACCATCACAGATAAAAGCATTGCTGAAACTGTGTTGGAAGCGGAGGACAACAACCTGATCTATTGCGTGGATTTCAAGGCATGGTTCAAATTCAATCCCGACACTGGGTACTGGAGTGAATGCAAGCCAGACCTGATTCGGAGCCTGATTCTTGACACCCTAGACAGACACAAGCAGTTTGTACGAACCACAGACTTGATTCTTGATAGAGATCGGCCAGATCATATCGAAAGAATTGAGAAGTTGGGTTATTCCAGAGTTGTTGAAGGAGTCATGAAACTGTTGCCCGCAGTGAACTATAGAGACTTCAATTTCGAGATCTTTGATGCAAACCCGTATCTGGTCGGCTTGGCTAATGGTCAATGTCTTGATCTGAAGACTCAGGTGGTCCGTCCAATCAGGCAAGATGATTATCTGACCAAGTCAAGTGGGATCAGTTATGACGAAAATGCTGATTGCCCAATCTGGAAGCGATCAGTCCTTGAATGGTGTAAAGGTGATATTGAACTGGCGAACTATCTGAAGCAACTGGTTGGCTATTCTCTCTCTGGTTCTACGGTGGATCAGCGACTGTACTTTTTGTATGGAAGCGGCTTGAATGGCAAATCAGTCTTCATCAACATCATTTCGGCTCTGAGTGGACAGAACTGTATTGGAATTGATTCTTCAACTCTGATGACGATCAAAAGAGATGGAGGTGGCGCCAGCTCCGATGTCGTTAGATTGGCTGGCGTGAGACTAGCAACATGTAGTGAGCTTCCAAACAAAGGAATGTTCAACGAAGCATTCATCAATGGGTTTACTGCTGGTGATGCTATCACTGCTCGACCACTCTACAAGAACGACATCACATTCAGACCAGTAGCAAAGCTATTCATCTCTGGAAATCACAAACCGATCATTCACAGTCGGACCAATGGTATCTGGAGAAGAATCACTTTGATTCCATTTGAAGCAACTATTGAAAGTCCTGACACTTACTTGGAATTCAAATTGATGGCCGAACTTTCTGGAATCATGAATTGGGCTGTTGAAGGATGGAAGGAGTTCCAAGAGAAAGGCAAACTGGTAAGACCACAGGTTGTAGAAGATGCTTGCAAGGAGTACAGGTCAGAGATGGATGTTCTTTCTTCTTGGCTTGATGAGGTAGTCGAGAAAGATGCAATGGGCAAGTTATACATTCAAGACCTGTACAAATATTACCAATCATCATTCATTGAACAGGGAATGGCACCAATGTCACTGCCTGCATTCAGGCAGGAACTGCGAAAGATGTACGGTGAACCTATAAAAGCATCGAGTGGCTACTATTTCAAAGGCTATCGATTCCGGACTCAGGGGTGATTGTGGTGACTATGGTGTGAAAGGTTCAACTGGACAACATTGTTGATCTATTGAATCATGCAGCCGATGAACCAAATGAAGTGATTTTAGAAACTGTTTGAATGATTATTCTATATAAAGGTTTCCAAAAATGCTTCATTTACTGCATCTGCTGCACACCACCACCCCCCCCCTGCAAAAACCAACAACTAACCAGGAGAAAACATTATGTGGCTTCAAACCAATATCGGATTCTATTCAATAGTATCCAAACCTGAAGATCAAGAAACGGGGCAGTTGACGATTCGAGCAAGAATCAAGTCTGATCTGCTGGCACTCAAGAATTTGTATCTTCCCAGTCTTGGAGCAATCACCGAATCCACCAAGACTGATTATCGTTATCGGTCGAAGGTATCGAGAACCGATCTTGCACAAGCAATGACCAACATGATTGGAACTATCGGATACGGCAATTTCAAGAATGAGATTGCTGCTGTTCAGGGAAAGCAACGTTCAAATCTCTACGGACGAGTTTGGTCGAACCTCTACGAACTTGATCTTGAACCAGAAGAGTTCGATTGGGACTCCACTGCCGCAATAGACAGGATGGCCGTACCTGCTGCAGATGCATATGGTGTGGTGTTGGTATCCCCAGATGGTCGAACGTTGCTCAGAAAGCCATCTCGTGGCTTTGGTGGGTATTCGTGGAGCTTCGCGAAAGGCCAGCCAAACAAGTACGAGACACCACAGGAAACCGCGAGGCGTGAATGCCTTGAAGAGACCGGTTATCTGTGCCGATTGGTCGGATTGATACCCCAACATTACCAGGGTACTACTGGAACCACAGTGTTCTTCGTCGGTGTGCCCGAGGGTAAGCAACAAGCTTTCGGAACTGAGACTGAAAAAACACGCTGGGTTGACATCCAAGAGGCGCATAGCCTCATCCAGCAGACCGTAAATCCTATCGGTCGCGACAGGGATCAGGCGGTCCTGTGTGATCTTTATCGTTGGCTATGCGCCAGACAGAAACATTGAATATGAAAGAACACTACACAATGCCGAACAACATCACATCACTGTCGTCTGAGCTGATCGAAGAACAAGACATCTCGATTGTCAACTTGTCACTTCTGCTGGAGCAATCGGTCATCCAGCACACCATTCAAGAAGAAGATAAGATTTACGTGACCGAGCCAGGAATCTTTGCGCACTGGATTCGCATCTTCAAAGAACCATGCATCATTGCACTATCGACCTATTTCACTTTGCCTGAAGGCATGAGTGATGTTGAGAAGTTGGAATTTTGCAACAAGATCAATGCTGAGTACCTAGTTCCATCTGCATACACGAAAGACGACCGTGTCTGGCTGTTCAATCCGATCTATTTCAAATCAGGATTGATCAAGAGCCATTTCGTTCGTCAGATCAGGTATTTTGCTTCGGGGTGTGAGAAGGTTCGTAGGGAATTGCGGTGATGGCATGCACACGATGTCGGGCATTGAAGAATATTGCCAAATTAATAATCTCATCCTAGATTTCGTCCTCATCACATGCTTCGTCACTTGCTTTTTGCTATTATCGGTGCCAAAAATTTTTCATAAAAATATTTTGCATTGGTGTAAGACATTTCGGCATTGCGGCAGGTCAAGATTCCATGTTTTTGAAACTGTTTTGCCATTCGATCAACTGGATCAGCAATCCCTTGATTTCTGTAAAGTATAACTAGTTCTACTGCTTGCTTGCAGAAAGCATCTGAGTATGTTGTGGCAAACGGCGCTCTCCTTGAGTTCAATGACTTGATGGCCGTGTTTGTTGTTGTTTTGCATAAATTCAAGAGTTCTTTTTCATTTTTTATTGGATTTAAGTGCTTCATTGTATTCTTTGATCTTAATGATTTGATTGGCGATATGAACTTCGATTTGCGGCTTGCTTGATGTGTCAGTGCAGATGGTTACTGCATCACCAACGTAACACTCATCATGCTCTGAGGTCAAAAATAGACTGGAAAGGCGATAGTAAAATTGCACCTTTATGTTTAAATGTCTAACGCCATTGCTTGATGTGCTTGAATAATGGTGTTGAACGGAAAACCTAATATCATTCTGAGAAATATCGCATAGCCGACAAATGCGATCTATACCTATAGACTTTTGCACAAGTGATCGCAACTTTCTCTTCTGAATGAATGGGTATACAACGCTGGTGCCGATGAGTAAAATGAGTACGATTAAATATAAATTCAGGCTCTTCATCTTTGTAAATTCTTTCGAAGTTTGTTCTGCTTATTCGGACGTATAGATTGTGCTTCTATCTTACAGGTGCACAACTTGTACCAAATGAGCCAAGGTTGTCAAACCACATTCATGTAGCTCAAAAGTATCTTGACAGAGTTTTGATCCAGGATCATAATATGCGCCTATCTTTTGATCCTAAATGTCTCAATCCATCGCCTACTTCCGAGTCAGCACGACCGAGCAGTCCATTGAATCCCAGCGACAGATGCTCGGCGGTCCATTCGAAATGGAGTTCAGTGATATTGGGGTGTCTGGTTCAGTCCCGGCTTCTGACCGGCCTGGTTTCTCAGAACTCCTGGCTTACATCCGAAAAGGTGATGTTCTACACGTGGCTGCAGTGGATCGGCTGGGGCGAGATGCCCTCGATGTTCAAGCCACCGTGCGTGCCCTCATCAACAAGGGGGTGGCTATCGAAGTCCTGGGCCTTGGCCGGATTGGCTCAGGTGCTGGTGAGTTGATCCTTGCCGTCTTGGCACAGGTGGCCGACATGGAACGCAAGCGGATCGCAGACAGGACCGCTGCTGGCAGGGAAACGGCGAAACGATTGCTCGCTGAGACAGGTAGGACGCATCGTGGTGCCACATCACTTGGAAGACCAAAAGCTGCTGATGCGGCTGCTGTGCGTCAATGGCGTACTGAGAACGGTGCCAGCATTTCGCAGACTGCTGGCCAGTTTGGAATCAGCACGGCCAGCGTCAAGAGGTACTGCAGCTGATTTAGATGGTACGTACCTGCTCTTGAGCAAGCGACGACGGTTGAAGGTTGGCTGCAGCCTTATGACTGCGACGTGTTGATTTCCATCCAGAACTGACCCACCTTCACGGGTAATTTCCATCCAAATCTGACCCACGTAAGAACCCTAACCTGCT
>NZ_JBHTBZ010000031.1:0-642 GCF_042665235.1 Hydrogenophaga defluvii
TGCGTATTCCACGCCATGGCGGACACGATTCCATGCTGATGGCGGACAGTGTTCCAGCGTGATGGCGGACACCGTTCCACGCTGAAGGCGGACAGCATTCCAAATTGATGGCGGACACCCGAGGGGTGTTCTGAGTGACCCGAACGCGGCATACGCTGCCCGGTTTTTTGACCGGAAACAGCGATGCCCACACCCAGGGTCACCATGAGCAAGATACGACACACACTGCAACTGCTGCACGGCGGGACATTGAGCACCCGCCAAATCGGCGCCGCCCTCGGCATCTCCAAATCCACTGTCAGCGAAATCGCCAGCTACGCACGCGTGGCTGGCGTGGACTGGGCGCTGGCCCAGACCTTGAGCGACGAAGAGCTCCAGTCCCGGCTCTACAAACCGCCAGTGCCCCGCGCATCCCGCCACCTGGAGCCCGACTGTGCCCACATCCACCACGAACTGCGCCGCCCCGGCGTCACCCTGCAACTGCTGTGGGAGGAGTACCAACAGCAGCACGGCGGCCAAGCCTACAAGTACAGCGCCTTCTGCGAGAAGTACCAAGCCTGGGCCCGGCGTTTGAAGCGCTCCATGCGCCAGACCCATGTGGCCGGCAACAAACTCTTTGTGGACTACGCCGGCCAGACGGTG
>NZ_JBHTBZ010000032.1:0-115902 GCF_042665235.1 Hydrogenophaga defluvii
CTGCGCAGCGCAACCTGACCACATCCCAGGGCTCGCTGTCGCAGGCCATTCAGCGCCTGTCTTCTGGCCTGCGCATCAACAGCGCCAAAGACGACGCCGCCGGCCTGGCCATCTCGGAACGTTTCACCAGCCAGATCCGCGGCCTGAACCAGGCAGCCCGCAACGCCAATGACGGCATTTCGCTGGCGCAGGTGGCTGAGGGTGCGATGAGCTCTGCCGGCAACATCTTGCAGCGCATCCGCGAACTGGCCGTGCAGTCGGCCAACGCCTCCAACAGCGCGGCAGACCGCCAAGCGTTGAACCAAGAGGTGGGCCAGTTGGTGGCCGAGTTGGATCGCATCTCGACATCCACCGAATTCAACGGCCAGAAACTGCTGGATGGAACCTTTGGCACCGCCCAGTTCCAGGTCGGCGCCAACGCCAACCAGGTGATCGTCGCGACCACGGCCAACCTGCGCACCAACGTCTATGGCAACAACCAGATTTCAGGCACTGGGGCAGGTGCGCAAGCTGCCACGACCAACACCAGCGCCTTTGGGACCAATGGCGTGGTTGCCGGCACACTGGCGGTGAACGGTGCGCAGGGCTCTGCAAACATCACGGTGGGTGTGAACGAGTCCACAAAGTTGACGGCCGACGCCATCAACGCCCAGGCTTCCAAAACGGGCGTGACAGCCACCGCACGGACCACCGCGTTGTTGACCATGCCCGCCACAGGTGCGTACTCGTTGGTGCTGCGTTCCGACAACGCCGCCGACGAGGTGGTTTCTTTCAGCGTGACGGCCACCAATGGGGCCGATGGTTTGAGCGCGGCCGTGGCCGCCATCAATGAAAAATCGGCCAAAACAGGCATCACCGCCCAGTTGAACGAGGCCCAAACCGGCATTGTGCTGACCAACAACACGGGCAACAACATTCTGGTGGGCGACACCGCTGGCAGCAACGCCGGGGCTGCCACCATACAGAAAATGACGGTGGACACGGCGGGTGTCAGCAGCACGGTTGGCGCGGTGGGCACGCTCACCGTGGACGGTACCGCCGATTTTGTGGTCACCAGCGGCTACCTGACGCTGGACTCCGACAAGTCTTACGCCGTGAACGCCACCACCACCAACGCACTGGGTGCCACGGGCAGCACCGGCTCGACCTTGAAGAAAGTGTCTGATCTGGATGTGACCACGTTCGGTAAGGCCACCGATGCGCTCAAGACGGTGGACTCGGCCTTGGCCTTCATCAGCGGTGAGCGCGCCAAGCTGGGCGCCTTGCAATCGCGGTTTGAAACCGCGATATCCAGCCTGAACATCACCTCCGAGAACCTGTCGGCCTCACGCAGCCGGATTCAGGACGCCGACTTTGCCGCAGAAACCGCCGCGCTGTCACGTGCGCAGATTCTGCAGCAGGCTGGCACGGCCATGGTGGCGCAGGCCAACCAGATTCCCCAGGGCGTTTTGCAGTTGCTCCAGGGTTAAACTGGTGTTTATTTTGGCTCGGGCTCGGTTTTGAACACTTCAAATTCAGCGCCGGATGACCGGCTCAAGGCGGCCCAGCAAGCCAACGACTGGCCTTTGCTGCTCAGACTGAGTCGGCAGGCTTTGCGAAAAAACGCGCGGCACCACCAAGCCAACCGGTATTTGGGTGTTGCATTGCACAAAATGCAGAAGTCTGAGGAGGCCTTGAAGGCCTTCAGTCAGGCCGAGGTCTGGTGGCCCAACGACGCCGAGCTGCTGCTCAATCACAGTCAGACCCTGATGGAGTTGGCGCGTGACCACCAAGCCCTGCCGTTGATGGAACGTGTCTGCGCCTTGCGGCCGGGACATTTTTTGGTATGGCTCAAGTACGCGCAGTGTTGCTACCGCATTCAAAGGCATGAAGAGGGTTACGCCGCCGCTTTGAAGGCAGAGGAGCTGGCCGAAACCAATGAGCAAAAGAGCCAGGCGCTGATGCAGAAAGCCATTCACCGGCGTGAACTTGGGCAGGTGAAGGAGGCCGTAAAGGACTGTGAAGCTGCGATTGCGCTGGATCCCAGGGAAATCACAGTACAGACCAATCGACTCCTCTTCATGTTGGCAGACCCCGACGTGCAGGCGGCTGATATCCGTCGGGCTGCCGACGAGTACGCTTCGGTGGTTGAGAATGGGATCAAGCAGCACTGGCCCATCCATTCTTTTGCTGACAGGTCACCTTGGCAGCTGCTCAAAGTGGGGTTTGTCTCACCGGATTTCCGTAACCACTCCGTGATGTACTTCATGGAAGGGTTGCTGGCGCAACTGGACCGCCGGCAGTTCAATGTGGTGGCATTGCATCTGCATCCCGGTTCTGACGTGGTGACTGAGCGGGCGAAGTGCCATGTGGACCAGTTTTTAGAACTGAAGGGTCTCACTCATCGGGAGCAAGTCGATCTGGTGGCTGCCCAACGGTTTGATGTCCTGGTGGACCTGGCTGGCCACACCGGCAACAACGGCTTGTTGCTAATGGCTCGTAAGCTGGCACCGGTGCAGGTCTCGTGGCTGGGTTATCCAGCCACCACTGGTCTGACTGCAATGGACTACAAGTTCACCGATGAAGTGACTGACCCGCCGGGCGCGGATGACCAATACAGCGAACGCCTCTACCGACTCCCGACCCTGTTTTGCTGTTACCGCCCCTTGATTCGTTACCCGCTTTGGCGGTACCAGCCGCTGTACCAGGTGCGGGCCGCGCCCGCTTTGCAAAACGGGTTCGTGACCTTCGGTTCGTGCAATAACCTGGGCAAGTTGACCGACCCGGTGCTTGCCTTGTGGGGGCGCATTCTGGCGGCCGTGCCCGGCGCCAAATTGTTGATTGAGGGGAAGAACCTGGAAAAGCCGGCGTTTGCCGAAGCCTACAGGCAGCGTTGCGCACGACTGGGCATTGAGAGCAGCCGCCTGGAACTGGTGCCGCTGGATGCCGCCAACCAATACCTCACCTACCACCGGATCGACATTGCGCTGGACCCATTCCCTTTGACCGGCGGTACAACCACCTTCGACGTTCTGTGGATGGGTGTCCCATTGGTTTCGATGGAAGGTGACTCGTTCAAAAGCCGACTGGGCACCGGTATCTTGAGCTACCTTGGGCGCACCGAATGGCTGGCTCACACCGCCGACGAATATGTGCAAATTGCCACCCAGCTGGCCGCTGACCCGCAGCGTTTAAGCGCAGATCGACTGGCACAAAGGCGTGCGGTCGAACAATCTGTGTTGATGGACGAGTTGCGGTTTGCCCATCACTTCGGCGAGGGCTTGCGCCTGATGTGGCTGCAGTGGCTGGCGCAAGCGCAGTGTCCAGCTGACACCGAAGCGCAGAGTCGTCTGATTGAAAGCTGGCTGCCCTCACTCCCCTCGGAATGGTCAGAGCCCGTGGTCCCTGGCATTGGCTTGGCGCCAGGCAAGCGCGTCACACTTCCTGAAGCACATCAACAGCTTGAAAAGTTGCTCAATACCGCCAAAGCCAGCGAGTCCGCGAGGAATGCTGGAGCCATGGCCAACAAGATTGAGAATCCGCGATGGCAGGAGGTGACAGAGTTTGCTGAGAAGATACTCGATGCCGTGCCCAACGACCCAGTGGCGCTGACTTGCTTGGCAGAAGTCGAGCATGCCCATGGGCACACTGACTTTGCTGTCTCCTACCTGCGTTATGCGCACAACGCTATGTGCGATTCTGCAATGTAGATTGCACTTAAATTCACGCGTCCCGGAAAAAGTCAGCCAATATGTTGTGCTTGGGCTCTTTAAATACCAAGCCGCCATTCACGCCTTGATAAACCACACAGCCCGCGCGTGTGTTTTGGTTGATCACACTGACCCCTTGTGAAATGATGCTGCGGCTGTGTACGAAGGAGTTGCCTAACACGGCTGTGTTTGGATAGAGGATGACGCCATCACCCAGAGTTGGCGATTCGCCATGGTTTTTTCCTACGGTTGAGTTCTGATACAGCACCAAATGATTGCCGTAGGTGGCTTTTGCGAGCACTATTCCAACGGAGTGACCAATAAAGAATACGTTGGGCAACTCGATCTCGTAGAAGCAGTCAATGGCGTTGAGGGCCTTGTTTAATAGAAAGAGTTTGACGCAAACGGTGCGTGCCTGTTCTCTCTTCCAGATGGTGTTTGCCAGATAGTAAAGAAAAATGCAGTATTGAGAAGAGTGCAGAACGTCGAATTGGCCGGGGGTCCACAACCGAACCTGTGCAATGCAGTGCTCCAGGCGCGAAAGCGCCTCCTCGAGATGTGTGTCAATAACGCGTAGATCTTGTTCGCTACCGACAGGGAAAAAGTGGGTGATCTGGGTGCGAACATAGGCGCCCAGGCGGGAACGCTCGAGGTTGAGTATTTTCATTGTGTGTGTGCCATGTCCGTCAGCCAAGGTGCGATGACGGATGTCACGCGCGCTGGCCGCCAACTGAAGTCCCGTTCCAGTCGGTCGATGTCGATCACTGCCGGCGCAGCAACCGGTTGCTGCGAGCGGAAGACCAGTTCCCTGCCTGCAAGCCGGCGAACCAGTTGCCCGAGTTCATCGTTTCGCAGATTTTCACCCGTTGCCACGTTGTAAACCGTATGGGTACCGCGCACGGCGATATCGACCAACGCCCTCAGAACATCCGGCAGGTGAATGTAGTCGCGTGATGCATGCGGCGACGAATCCGTCACCACGCTGGCACCGACGGGTGCCTGGGCCACTTGATGCAGTACGGATGGCAGAAAGCCATTGGCGTCGTCTGGGCTGTTGTATACGCTGGCCAACCGCGCCACGCGCGCCCGGCCTTTCCCCAACACATGGCAGAGCGATTCGCCGGTCAGTTTGGTGAGGTCAAAGAGGTGTCGGGGCACCTGTGGCGATACCGGCAGCAGCGTGTTTTCCTGCGCGATCAGTTCTGCACCCAGACCATCGTAAAGTCTGGTTGAGGACAGGTAAACGAGCGATTCCCAAGTGGTCGACTCGAGTACACGCACGAGCAAGCTGACATGCGCTTCCACGGTGTCTGCCGCACGCTGCAGGTAGTCGCCGGTGAGGCCAGCACAATAGAACACATGGCCCAGCTCTTGTTCTCGCACGGGCCATCTCATGTCGCGCGAGGGTGCCCTGCAGTCCCATCCTGCCGCCGTCAGATTCCGCAGCAGGGCGGCGCCGATGAAGCCTTGGCTTCCCACAATGGTTGCGATGGGTCTGCTCATGAGCATCAGATGGTTCGGGCGGGTCGCGGGTTACTCTGGCATGCCCTCGATTGGGTGGTGCAGGGCCGGGGACTTGTGGCGCAGCAGTTTCGGGCTCACATTTTTGACTTGGCGAAACAAGTTGCCCGTGATGAGTGTCGCGTCGGCTATGGCCAGCATGTTGAAGCCATGGGGTGGTCCTTCCAGGTAAACGCTGTCGACGGGTATCAGCTCAATGCAACGCGTGCCCATTTCCTGGTGTGTGTTGAAGTCACGCACGGCGTAGAGCTGGTAGCCAGCGTTGCTCAGCAGGCTGCAGATGGGCGTTGTCGCCAAGCCGGCGCTCCAGTCAACGTAATCCCGGTGAGTCTCGAATACAACCGCAGGCTTATCGCGGGCCAACACGCCTGCCGCACCCTGTAGGGCATTCAGTTCCGCCCCCTCGATGTCGAGCATCACCACGCCGATAGGCCGTCCCTGAGCCTCTGCGTAGGCGTCGATGGTGATCGTCGCGAAGCCCTCGTCTCCGGCGGCAGGCACCGCATTGGCGAAGGAGTCGAACCCATCCAGGCGCAGCCGCTGGCTGCTTGCATGCCAGAGCCCCAACTCATTGATACGCAGGTTGTCCAGCGCGTTGAGTTGTGCGTTGGTGGTCAACATGGCCGCTTGGTCTGAGTTTGGCTCGAAGCAATGCACCAGGCGGCCGCTGCCTTTGAGCTGCACCCCTAGAACTGCAGCATGGTCGCCGAAATAGGCACCTCCGATCAGGACGTCCCCGGGACAATGCGCTGCCAGATGTTGCAAGAGGCGCGTGGTCTGGGGCTCCCAGACGTGGCTTGGCCGTTCTTGGTCGGCAAGGATGAAGTCTCGCGCGATCTTGGTGCGGTATAAAAAGCGAAAGCGCGTGCCGTCGGCCAACTGTTTCTCGTACACGTCCTGCTCGCTGTGCAGAGCATCAATGATCGGACCGGTGATGTCATCCCGCACGGAGCCACTGTGATGGAGGTGGGGTTCCGCTCTTTTGAGCCACTGCATCAGTTCGGCACGCAGGGCTGGATCGCGGCCCAGGGTCAGCAGGGCCTGCTTGAGCCGGGAGCCATCTAGATCACGAGGATCGTTTGCCATTTTGGTTTCCTTCTTCGCTTGTTGCCGATTTTGCCGCCATCACGCCGAACGGATTTGGGGTATAGCCACGACCAATTGCCCACCCCAGTTCTGCACATAGGCAAGCTGATCGACGACTTCCGCGCGCAGGTTCCAGGGCAGGATCAGCACACGGTCTGGTCGGTCTGCGCGCAGACGTGCCTCGGTGACGATGGGAATGTGGCTGCCGGGCAGGTATTTGCCTTGTTTGGCCGGGTTCAAGTCCACCACATAGGGCAGGAGGTCCGGTCGCACACCGGCAAAATTCAGCACGGTGTTGCCTTTGGCTGCCGCACCATAGGCCGCCACCTTCAAACCGTCGCGCCGTGCTTGCAGCAGAAAACCCAGCAGATCGTTCTTGATGCGCACCGCAACTTCCTGGAAACCAGCGTAAAAGTCTGGCGTGGTCATCCCCGCGTTCTGTTCCCGCGCCAGCAGCGCGGGCACGGCGTCCGACACCGGTCTGTTGCCCGTGTCGCTGCGCTGGGCATGCACCCGCAGGCTGCCGCCGTGGGTGGGCAGTTCTGCCACGTCGAAGACCCGCAGGCCGTTGGCAGCGAAGATGCGTTCAACGGCAGTCAGCGACAGGTAGGAATAATGTTCGTGATAAGCCGTGTCGAACTGGCATTCCTGCACCATCCGAAGCAGGTGGGGAAATTCGAAGGTGGCCACGCCATGGTTTTTGAGTAGAACCGCAAAACCTGCCACAAAGTCATTGATATCGGGCACGTGCGCGAGCACGTTGTTGGCCACCATCAAGTCAGCCTGCCGGCCAGCTGCGGCCAGTTCGCGGGCCAGTGCCACGCCGAAAAACCGTTCCACGATCTCGATGCCTTTGGCGCGGGCTGCACGGGCGGTGCTGGCTGTGGGTTCTATGCCATAGCAGGGGACCTGCGCCTCGCGCACGTATTGCAGCAGGTAACCGTCGTTGGCGGCCACCTCGACCACGCAGCTGTGTGGCCCCAGACCGTAGCGCGCTTGGGCGCCTCGCACATAGTCGCGCGCATGGGCCAGCCAGGAACTGGAATACGAGCTGAAGTAGGCGTAGTTTTCATCGAACAGTTGCTCTCGCCCTGCGTGGTCTTGCGTTTGCACCAACCAACAGTGGGCGCACACCAGCAGCCGCAGTGGGTACCAGGTTTCCGGGGCATTCAGATCCTCGGGTGTCAGGTAGGCGTTGGAGGGGGGGGCAGCGCCCAGATCCAGAAAGGGCAGCGTCAATTCTTGCCCGCAGTGGCGGCATTTCATGCAGAGACTCCCTCAAACTCAGGTGTCAGCAGTGGCAAGGCCATGTCCCGTGGTGAGCGTGTGTGGATGGGCAGTGGCCAAGTGATGGACAACGTCGGGTCGGTGGCATTCAGTCCGGCCTCCGCCTCTGGCGCATAGGCTGCGGAATGGGCATAGACAAGCTCTGCGTCGTCGCTCAACACCTGAAAACCATGGGCAAAGCCGGCGGGTATCAACAAGGCTGTGCCGTCGTGCGCGTTGAGCCGTTCGGCATGCCAGCGCAAAAAAGTGGGGGAGTCGGGTCGAAGATCAACCGCCACGTCCCAAATCTCGCCGCGGATGCAACTGACCAGTTTGACCTCGGAGTGGGGCGGCCGCTGGTAGTGCAGGCCACGCACCGTGCCACTGTGGTGGGTGACGCTGTGGTTGATTTGTGCGACCGACCCCGACCAGCCGGAGGTCGCCAATGCCTCTGCGCAGAAAAGCCGCGCGAACACCCCCCGGTCATCACGGTGTTGCCGGCGTTGAACCCGCTTGAGCCCTGGCAGGGGCAGGGGCGTGATGGTCAGGTTTGGGCTCATTCAGCGGCTTCCCAGTCTGCCAAATCTTGCAGGCAGAGCTGCCTGGCATCGCCGTCTTCGTGCTGGGCTTGGTACCAACGCACCGTGCGCCGCACGGCTTGCTCCAGGCCCCAGCGTGGTTGGAGCTTGAGCAGCGTCTGTGCTTTGGCGGTGTCCAGCGCCAAGCGGCCAGCCTCGTGGGGGCCTTGTTCGCTGTCATCAAAATGGACGCCGCATCCTCCGCCTTGCCAGGCCGCGCTGGCCCATTGCACCACCTGCCGCACGGTTGCCCGTTCATGGGGGTGCGGGCCGAAGTTCCAAGGTCCTGTCGGGGCGGCGTCATCCCACAGGGCCTGCGCCAGGCAGAGATAACCGGCCAGCGGTTCCAGCACATGTTGCCATGGGCGGATGGCGTCTGGTCGCCGTATGTTCAGCACATGGCCTTGCTGCCACGCAGCCACAGCATCGGGCAGCAACCTGTCCATGGCCCAATCGCCGCCGCCCATGACGTTTCCGGCGCGTGCGCTTGCGACCCGCAAGCCACTGGAGCCCAAAAAAGCGTCGCGGTAGCTGGCAATCGCCAGCTCGCATGCGGCTTTGCTGGCGCTGTAGGGGTCATGTCCACCCAGTTCGTCGCATTCGCGGTAGGGGTGGTGCCACTCCAGGTTGCGGTACACCTTGTCGGTGGTGACCAAGACGGCCACCCGGGCGCCTGGGTGCTGGCGCAGGGCGTCGAGCAGGTGCACGGTGCCCATGACATTGGCCGACCATGTGCCAACAGGGTCGGTGTAGCTGGAGCGCACCAAGGCTTGCGCGGCCAGGTGAAACACCACGTCGGGCTGGGCGTTGCGTACCAGATCTGCGACCGCTGTCGGCTCGCGGATATCGAGCACATGGTGGTCCAAACTGCTGGCCAGACCTGCCAGCTGAAACAAGCTGGGCTGGGTGCTTGGCGCCAATGCCATGCCTGTGACATGGGCGCCCAGGCGGTGAAGCCACAACGCTAGCCAAGTCCCCTTGAAGCCGGTGTGGCCCGTCAGCAAAACGCGCTTGCCACGCCAGAAGCCCGCGTCAGGTTTGGCCATCTCAGCGTCGGTCGACATCACCAGACTTTCCATGGCGCTTGTCCATTGGCCCACAACTCTTCAAGTTGATTTTTGTCCCTGAGGGTGTCCATGGGTTGCCAAAAACCGTGGTGTTCAAACGCCATGAGTTCGCCTTCGTTGGCCAGCCCATTGAGCGGTTCGATTTCCCAACTGGTGGGATCGCCCGCAATGCGGTCCAGGCAAAGGGGTGACAAAACAAAAAAGCCGCCGTTGATGAGACCACCATCGCCACGCGGCTTTTCCGTGAAGCCATTGACCCGGGCCCCGCTCAATTGCAATGCGCCATACCGGCCGGGGGGCTGAACCGCGGTGACGGTGGCGAGCTTGCCATGCGCCTTGTGGAACCTGATCGATTCCGAAATATTGACGTCAGAGACACCGTCGCCGTAGGTGAAGCAAAACGCGTCGCAATTCTTCACATAGTCGGCCACCCGCTTGAGGCGACCGCCGGTCATGGTGTCTTCGCCGGTATCCACGACGGTGACGCGCCAGGGGTCGGCGTGTTTGCGGTGCACTTCCATCTTGTTTTCTGCCATGTCAAACGTCACGTCTGACATATGCAAAAAATAGTTTGCAAAGTACTCTTTGATGACGTAGCCGCGGTAGCCGCAACAGATCACAAAATCATTGACACCGTGTGCGCTGTACATCTTCATGATGTGCCATAGGATGGGTTTGCCCCCTATGTCAATCATGGGTTTCGGTTTCAGGTGGGTCTCTTCTGAGATGCGGGTACCGAGACCACCCGCCAAGATGACTGCTTTCATGGCGTCACAGGTTAGCATCTTCGAGTGGGACGCTGGGGTGGAATAGACCCGTTTTTGCCTGGGAATTGTGGGCGTCAGCCCTCAAAACCGAGTGGCGCGCTCTCGTGATCAGATATGCGCAGATCCCAGGTCGCACTACCGGAGCGTGCCTGCACCTGGCCCGGGACTTGAGGCCCGCTTGTAAGAATTTGCCCTACAAACCTGTCGGTTTGCCCTGACCCCACAAACAGCCTTCTTCCGATTCAAGTTTGATTGACCGTTTTTCACAATCCATTTCAACGCTTAACACTTCTTCGCAATGTGCTGAAGGGCTGAAAACGGCGGTGAAACAGGAGTGAAACATGGAACACGATCAACTGCTCAACGACATCCGCGAGGCCAACCTGACCTACCTCATGCTGGCTCAGACGCTGATTCGCAAAGACAAGGCTGAGGCACTGTTCCGTTTGGGCATGACGGAGGAGTCGGCGGATTTGCTGGCGGCATTGTCGCCTGCACAACTGCTGAAAATCGCCTCCACCAACATGCTGCTGTGCCGCTTCCGTGCCGATGATGACATGGTCTGGAGTCTGCTGACCAGCAAACATTCACCCAACAAGGTGGACAACGACACCACCCAGCGCCTGCACGCCAGCATCTTGATGTCGGGCCGCTATGCAGAGGCGAATTGAGAATTGACCCGCTCAAATTAAAACAACTGCAAACTTTTTCTGAGGACAAGCACCATGGCAACCAAAAGTGTGATGACCGAGAGCCGCGACATCGAGCGCGCCGTGGCGCTGATTCAACTCGGTGCGCGCCTGCAGGTGCTGGAGTCTGAGACCAGCCTGTCCTACGAGCGCTTGCTGCGCCTGTACAAGGAAGTGGCTAGCAAGTCGCCGTCCAAGGGCCAGCTGCCGTTCTCCACCGACTGGTTTCTGACCTGGCAGCCCAACATCCACGCCTCGCTGTATGTGAACATCCATCGCTACATCTCCAAGGCCAGCGAGCTGGACGACATCGATGCGGTGATGAAGGCCTACCGCATGTACGCCGAACAGATGGTGGCCAGCGACGTGGAGCCCTTGCTGAGTTTTACCCGCGCCTGGCGCCTGACACGTTTCATGGACGCGGGCATGTTGGTGCAAACCAAGTGCAGTTGCTGCGGCGGCTTGTTTGTCAGCGAGCCCTACGAAAACGCCCGGCACTTTCAGTGTGGGCTGTGCAACCCGCCGGCACGTGCCGGCAAGGGCCGGGCGGGGCTGAAATTGCACTGAACGCGCTCGGATTTGTCAATTTTGCTTACATACGGCCGATAGAATGGTTTGAAATAACGTTCAGGGCCGCGCCGTATGTTTGTCATCATTGGTTATGTTGTTGCGATCGGGTGCATCTTCGGGGTTTACATCCTGCACGGCGGCAACATCGGGGTGATCCTCAAGGCGCTGCCTTTTGAGACGGTCACGATTCTGGGCGGGGCCCTGGGCGCCTTTGTGGTGAACAACCCGCCCAAGGTGCTCAAGGCCACCTTGAAAATGATGCCCACCGCCTTCAAGGGCTCCAAGTACACCAAGGAGCGCTACCTGGAACTGCTGGCGATGATGTACGACATCCTGCAGAAGGCGCGCAAAGAAGGCCTGATGGCGATCGAGAAGGATGTGGAAGAGCCGCACAACTCGCCGCTGTTCCAGAAGTACCCCAACGTCGGGCACGACCACCATGTGGTGGAGTTCATCACCGACTACCTGCGCATGATGGTCTCGGGCAACCTGAACGCGCACGAGATCGAGGCCCTGATGGACAACGAGATCGAAACCCACCACCAGGAACACCACGCGCCCATTGCGGCGCTCAACCGGCTGGCCGGCGCCTTGCCGGCCTTCGGCATTGTGGCTGCAGTGCTGGGCGTGATCAACACCATGGGTTCCGTGGGGCAACCGCCTGCAGTGCTGGGGGGCATGATCGGTTCGGCACTGGTGGGCACCTTTCTGGGCATTTTTCTGGCTTATGCGGTGGCCGAGCCTTTTGCCGGTTTGCTGGAGGCCAAAGGGGAGGAGAATGCCAAGGAGTTGCAGTGCATAAAAACAACGCTGTTGGCCAGCATGCAAGGATATGCGCCCATGACAGCCATCGAGTTTGGGCGTAAAGTTTTGTTCAGCACCGAGCGGCCCACCTTCAACGAGTTGGAATCGCACGTCAAGAAGAAGTAAGCATGGCGCGTGTCGGCTGGCGGAGGGTGAGCCGGCGCATCGCCCATTAGCAGGAAACCAAGCACATGGCCGGGCAGGGCAAACAGCTTCAACCCATCATCGTCAAGCGCGTCAAGAAGGCGGGCCATTCGGCCCACGGCGGCGCGTGGAAGATCGCTTATGCCGACTTTGTGACGGCCATGATGGCCTTCTTCCTGCTGATGTGGCTGCTGGGCTCCACCGCCAAGGGCGATCTCAATGGCATTGCCGAGTACTTCCAATCGCCCCTCAAAGTCACGCTCATGGGCGGCGACGGCACCGGCAACAGCGACAGCATTTTGCCCGGCGGCGGCCGTGACCTGAGCAAAAACTCGGGCCAGGTGGATGGTGGTGATGCCGAACGGGCCAAAACCACCATGGGGGCACAGCTGGCCCGCATGGACGAGATTCGCAAAGACAACGTCCGCATCGAAGCGCTGAAGCAGAAAATGACGACGCTGATCACGCAAAACCCCAAGCTGGCTGAGTTCCAGAGTCAGATCCGCATCGACAAGGTTACCGACGGCTTGCAGATCCAGATCGTGGACGAACAGAACCGGCCGATGTTTGATGTGGGCAGCGCCCTGGTCAAACCCTACATGCGCGACATCCTGCGCGAGATCGGGGCCGCTTTGGGTGACATCGAGAACGTGGTCACCCTGTCTGGCCACACCGACGCCACGCCCTATGGCAGCGGCGACCGGGGCTACAGCAACTGGGAGCTGTCGGCCGACCGCGCCAACGCCTCGCGCCGTGAACTGGTGGCCGGCGGCATGCCAGACAACAAGCTGTTGCGCCTGCAAGGCATGGCCGCCAGCGACCCGCTGGACTTGGACAACCCCACCGGCCCGATCAACCGCCGCATCAGCATCACCGTCATGACGCGTGAGGCCGAGGAGCGCATCCGCCAGAGTTTCAACAACCCCGCCGCTGGACCAGGTGCCTTGCCCGTGGTGCCAACGCCCGCCCCAGGCGCGGCCGCCAACCGCCCCGCATTTGTGCCTGACCTGGCGTCGCGGGTGTCTCAACCGGCGCCCGTGCCCGCCCCACCTGCAACCGCGCCTGCTCGCTGAAAGGTAAACAACTTTGCAAGCCTTACACTTGGCACCCTGTTCCTTCGGAGCACTTTATGCCTGAACTGAAATTTTTGATCGTGGACGATTTTTCAACCATGCGCCGCATCGTGCGCAACCTGTTGAAGGAAATCGGCCACGCGGACGCCGACGAGGCGGAGGACGGGGTTGCCGCGCTGCAAAAGCTGCGCAATGGCAAGTTCGATTTTGTCGTCAGCGACATCAACATGCCCAACATGAACGGCTTCCAGCTGCTCAACGAGATCAAGGGCGACGAAAAGCTCAAACACCTGCCGGTGCTGATGGTGACCGCAGAGGCCCGCAAGGAAGACATCGTGATGGCCGCTCAGGGGGGCGCCGCAGGGTACATCGTCAAGCCTTTCACCAAGGCGACGCTCGAAGACAAGCTGGCCAACATTTTCAAGAAAATGGGCTGGTCCTAACAGTCGGTTTCAACAGGACGCTGCGCATGGACAACCCTCAAACAGGCGAGGAAGGCAAAGTCTCCGAGGTCTACCATCGGCTCGGTGCGATCACGCGCCAGTTGCACGATGCGTTGAACGAGCTCGGATACGCCGACAAGCTCAAGGGCACGGCCGAGGAGCTGCCCGATGCCCAGAGCCGGCTGCAGTACATCGCCCGCCTCACGGGCGAGGCGGCCGAAAAGGTGCTCAACCATGTGGACGAAGCCAAGGCCGAGCAGGGCAAAGTCAGTGACATGAGCCGCGAACTGGCCACCGCCATCCGGCGTGTGCCTGGGTTGAACGCGGCCATGCCGGAGTTGGCGCAGATGGCCGACAGCATCCAGGCCAGCAGCGAGAAGTCCGATCACCATCTGACCGAAATCATGATGGCGCAGGATTTCCACGACCTCACCGGGCAGGTCATCAAGAAAGTGGTGTCCCTGGCGGCCACCATCGAGGACCAGCTCCTGCAGATGTTGCTGGCCACCGCGCCACCGGAGGTGGCCGAGCAGGCCCAGGCCCACCACAACCAAACCGCCACCAAGACCTTGCCCGCCTTGTCGGGTCCGGTGGTCGATGCCGATGGCCGCACCGACGTTGTGACGGACCAGTCGCAGGTGGACGACCTGCTGGCCAGCCTGGGGTTCTGAGCGGTCACGCTCACCCGCTGGTTGTGGCCAGCGGGGCGAATGGAATAAGGCCCATTTCCTCGCCCCTTTTCGCCCTTTAGAAACTGACGCTGCGCCAGACAATGCGATCCAGGCCCCCGCTGGATCGCACATGGACTCGTCAACACAGGACCGCAACTTACCCGCCTCCGAGCAACGCCTCAGAAAGGCGCGCGAGGACGGTCAGGTCCCACGTTCTCGCGATCTCATTCACCTGGTGGTGTTGGGCGGCGGCATGTTGCTGCTGTCTCTGCTGGCGCCTTGGGGTTATGACCGGCTGCGCTTGGCCATGCAGTCGCAGTTCCGTTTCACGCGTGCCACCCTGGACCACCCCCAGCACCTGCAGCGCGTGTTGAGCGACACCACCGTCGAGGGCTTGCTGTTTTTCCTGCCTCTGGGCGGCGTGTTGCTGGTGGCCGTGGTGCTGGCTGCGGTGGCCACTGGCTCGTTTGCCTACAGCACCAAGTCGCTGATGCCAGAGCTGTCCAAGATCGGATTGATCAGTGGTTTTGGCCGCCTGTTCTCGCGCCAGCAGTTTTTCGAAGTGCTCAAGCTGGTGGCTTACACCGCGGTGCTGCTCACCCTGGGTGGTTTGTTCATCCAGTCGCACGTGTTCGAGTTCGGCACCCTGTTGCTGCGCCCCCTGGAGTCGTCGATGGCGCAGCTTGGCCAGTGGATGACCATGGGCATCGCCACCCTGCTGGCGGTGGTGGCGCTGGTGGCCCTCATCGACGTGCCCTTGCAGCAGCACCTGCACAAACACCGTCTGCGCATGTCCATGCAGGAAGTCAAACAAGAGCACAAAGAGAATGACGGCGATCCACATGTCAAAGGCAAGCGCCGCCAGATTCAGCGCGAAATGGCTCAGCGCAACAGCATCGGTCGCGTGCCCGCCGCCGATCTGGTGGTGATGAACCCCACCCACTACGCTGTCGCGCTCAAGTACGACGACGCCACCATGACCGCGCCGCGCGTGATCGCCAAGGGTGCCGACCTGATCGCGCTGCGCATTCGCGACGTGGCGCGCGAGTCCCAGGTGCCGGTGCTGGAGTCGCCCATGCTGGCGCGTGCCTTGTACGCCCACACCGAGATCGATCAGGAAATCCCCTCGGCCCTGTTCACCGCCGTGGCGCAGGTGCTGGCCTATGTGTACCAGCTGCGCGCTGCCCTGCGCGGCCAAGGCCCCATGCCCGCCGTGCCCACGCCCAGCGTGCCGCCCGAGCTTGATCCCCACCACGTACGCCACCTTGAGGAGACAGCGGCATGAACGCCCTGACGCAACGCTTGAACACCTGGCTCGGTCCCGATCACGGGCTGCGTGGCGCCATGGGTGCGCCTGTGCTGGTGATGGTGGTGCTGTCCATGATGGTGCTGCCGTTGCCGGCATGGATGCTGGACGCGTTCTTCACCCTCAACATCGCGTTGGCGTTGTCGGTGATGATGGTGGCGGCCTACATGAAGCGGGCACTGGACTTTGCGGTGTTCCCCACCGTGCTGCTGCTCACCACCTTGCTGCGCCTGTCGCTCAACGTGGCCTCTACGCGCGTGGTGCTGATGGAGGGCCACACCGGCACCGACGCGGCCGGCCACGTGATCGAAGCTTTTGGCAACGTGTTGATCGGTGGCAACTTTGCGGTCGGTCTGATCGTGTTCAGCATCCTGGTGGTCATCAACTTTGTGGTGATCACCAAAGGTTCCGAGCGCATTGCCGAGGTGGGCGCGCGTTTCACCCTGGACGCCATGCCCGGCAAACAGATGGCCATCGATGCCGACCTCAACGCCGGCCTCATTGACGAAAAAGAAGCCAAGAAGCGCCGCGCCGAAGTGGGCGAAGAGGCCGACTTCTTCGGCTCCATGGACGGCGCCAGCAAGTTTGTGCGTGGCGATGCCGTGGCCGGCATCCTCATTCTGTTCATCAACATCATTGGTGGCTTTGCCATCGGCATGTTGCAGCACGGCCTGAGCGCTGGCGAGGCCGCCAACTCCTACATCACGCTGGCGGTGGGCGACGCGCTGGTGGCCCAGGTGCCCGGGTTGCTGATCTCGGTGGCCGCGGCCATGGTGGTGTCGCGGGTGGGCAAGGACGAAGACCTGGGTGTGCAGATCGCGAGCCAGATGTTCGCCTCGCCACGCATTCTGGGTGTGACCGCTGCCGTCATCGCGCTGCTTGGCGTGGTGCCGGGCATGCCACATGTGGTGTTCCTGGGTTTTGCCTTGCTCATCGGTGGCATCGCCGCCTGGCTCACCTACGAGGCCCGCAAGCCCAAGCCTGAACCCGCGCCGGCCACTGACGCCGCTGCCGCCCCGGCCGATACCGAAGCCAGCTGGAACGACCTGATGCCCGTGGACCTGTTGGGCCTGGAGTTGGGCTACCGCCTGATCCCCATGGTGGACAAGAACCGCTCGGGCGACTTGCTGGCGCGTATCAAAGGTGTGCGCAAAAAGTTTGCGCAAGACGTGGGCTTTCTGCCGCCGCCGGTGCACGTGCGCGACAACCTGGAGCTGCGCCCCAGCGCCTACCGCATCACGCTGCGCGGCGTGGTGGTGGGCGAGGGCGAAATCATGCCCGGCCAGTTCCTGGCCATCAACCCGGGCGGCACCAAAACGCCGTTGATCGGCACCCCCACCACCGACCCCGCCTTCGGCCTGCCCGCGCACTGGATCGACGACCGCCAGCGTGAAAACGCCCAAATGGCCGGCTATACCGTGGTTGATTCTGAGACCGTGCTGGCCACCCATTTGTCACACTTGATGCAAGTGCAGGCCGCGAAGTTGCTGAGCCGCACAGAGACCCAGGAACTGGTGGAACACGTGGCCAAGCTTGCCCCCAAACTGATCGACGAAGTGGTGCCCAAACTGGTGCCCATCGGCGTGTTCCAGAAGGTGCTGCAACTGCTGCTGGAAGAGGGTGTGCACATCCGGGACATCCGCACCATCATCGAATCGCTGGCCGAACACGCGCCGCTGACCACCGACCCGGCCGAGCTGGCCCGCCGTGTGCGCACCGCGCTGTCGCCTGCCATCGTGCAGCAGATCTACGGCCCCACCAAAGAGCTCGAAGTGATTGCCATCGAACCCGGCCTGGAGCGTCTGCTGACCCAGGCCCTGGGCGGCGGCGCACAGTCCGCACTCGACCCGGGTGTGGCTGACATGCTCACCCGCTCGGCCGCACAGGTGGCCAACCAGCAGGAAGAGCAGGGCGTGCCCGCCTGCCTGCTGGTGCCCGACGCCATCCGCTCCGCCATGGCCCGCCTGCTGCGCCGCGCCGCACCCCGGCTGCAGGTGCTGGCACACAGCGAGATCCCTGACACCCACCTGATCCGCATCGGCCCAATCCTGGGCGAGGTGGCATCTTGATGAACCGATTTGTTTTTTTCCCCGCAGTGCCCAGCACGGAGGTCACCCCATGAACGTCCAACGATTCCTCGCCCCCACGTCCCGTGAGGCCATGGCCAAAGCGCGCAGCGTGTTTGGTGACTCGGCGGTCATCCTGTCCAGCCGCTCCACCGGCGGCGGTTTTGAGGTGGTGGCCACGGCCGAGGAAAACCTCGACCAGATCGCCGCCCAGCGCCTGACGCCCCGCCCGCAAGCGGTGAGCGAGGCACCGGCGGTGGGCGGGCGTCGCAGCCTACAAGAACGTGCCGAGCTGCAACGCCCCGTGCTGGGCAACAGCCAAAGCAGTGTTGAGCAGGACACCGAAACCCTGGCCATGAGCACGCTGTCCTTCCAGGACTATGTGCGTGAACGCATGCTGCGCAAACGCCGCGAGGCCCTGGGCCAGAGCGCACAAGCGCCGGTTGCGGCGCAGCCCCGCCAGCGCGAGGCGGTGGTTCAGCCGCGCAGCGTGCTGCCCACCCCCGACCACAACCGCCCGCAGCAAGCGGCAAGCCGCAGCCCACAGGCGGGCTCGGGTGCCCCCAGCGCGGTGGAAGCACGCCTGACCGGCGAGCTCAACGCCCTCAAAGACATGATCGAGGAGCGCTTCAACACCTTGTCGTGGCTGGGCAACTCGCGCCAGAACCCCATCCAGTCCAACCTCATGCTCAAGCTGATCCGCTCTGGCTACTCGCCTGCGGTGGCGCGTGCGGTGTTGGAGCGCATGCCGCCCGAGCTGAGCGCAGCCGATGCCTTCAAGTGGACGCAGGAGGTTTTGACCCGCAACCTCAAGACGGCCGACGCCAGCTCCAGCCTGTGCGACGAAGGTGGCGTGTACGCCTTGATGGGCGCCACCGGCGTGGGCAAAACCACCACCGCCGCCAAGCTGGCCGCGCAGTGCGTCAAGGCGTATGGCGCCAACAGCGTGGGCCTGATCACCCTGGACACCTACCGCGTGGCCGGCTACGAACAGCTGCGCAGCTACGGCCGCATGTTGGGTGTGGTGGCCCACCTGGCGCACGACGCCGCTGCGCTGCAGGACCTGCTCAATCTGCTGTCCAACAAGCGCATGGTCATCATCGACACCGCTGGCCTGAGCCAGAACGATCCGCGCATCGCCGACATGCTGGAGCTGCTGGCCAGCCCCAAGGTCAAGAAGTTGCTGGTGCTCAATGCCGGTAGCCATGGCGACACGCTGGACGACGTGTTCAACGCCTACAAGAACGCCGATCTGTACGGTGTGATCCTGTCCAAACTGGACGAAGCACCCAAGCTGGGTCCGGCCCTGGACACCCTGATCCGCCACCAGGCCATGTTGCGTGGTGTTTGCACCGGCCAGCGTGTGCCCGAAGACTGGCAGCGCCCCGATGCAGCATCACTGGTGCGGCTGTCCATGGGCACCACGGCCAAGTCGGCCTACGACCCCCAGTCCAGCGAGTTGGGCCTGTTTTTCTCGCAACCCGTGACCAACCCCGTGACGCTGGATGCCTGGCATGTTTGACGCATTCGATCAGGCGCACGGGCTGCACGCCTTCGCGCCTGCTCCGCCCACCCGCTTGCTGGTGGTGCCCGCCACGGCCCATGGCGGTGTGGCGCACCAGTTGCTGTGGTTGCTGGCGCGCCGGCTCGCCCGCCAGGGCGAGCAGGTGTTAGTGCTGGACGGCATGGCCACCGAATCCGCCGGTTCGGGCCTGCGTGCCCTGCTGGAGGCCACGCCCGGCGCACCAGTGCCCTGGCCGGGTGACTGGACCGAAGACGCGGTTTCTGGCGTGCACATCATGCCGGGTCGGCTGGGCCTGCTGCAGCTGGGCAACCAGGCCCACGGCCGGCCTGGCAGCGCCACCCTGGCGCGCCTGGTTCAGGCCTTGCCCCAGGGCGTGTTTGTGCTCTTGACTGCGCCGGTGGAGGTGCTGGCCGTGTTGCTTCAAGCCACCGGGGCGCGGCCCCTGGTGCCGCTGGATGCCCAGCCGCGCACCTTGGTGGAGGCCTACAACGCGGCCAAGGTCTTGTTGCAGGCCGGGGAACTGTCGCCCGTGCTGGTGCCCATGGCACCCCGGGGCCACACGGCCGGCGGCCGAGGTCTGGCCGCGTTGGAAGCGCCTGTGGCGGCGCTGGCGCAGTGTGCCCGCACCCACCTCGGGGCAGATTTGCAAATCTGGCCAGTGGCGTATGATGAAAGCCGCGACACACCGGCTGCCCGGGTGCCCGAACCGTGGTGGTTCAAGGTGCTGGACAGCGCGCTGACGGTGACCTCGGATGTGGTGGCGAGCGACCTGCGCCAACCGGCCGAGGTGGCCGCCGAACCGGATTCTCGGAGATGTTGATGTACACCGCCAAAGGCACGCTTGAGCGCGATGACCAGCTGCGAAAGTACAGCCCGCTGGTGCACCGGCTCGCCCACCACATGATCGCCAAGCTGCCGGCCAGTGTGGAGGTGGACGACCTCATCCAGGTCGGCATGATCGGGCTGACCGAGGCCTTGTCCCGGTTCGAACCGTCGCAGGGCGTTCAGTTCGAGACCTTTGCCAGCCAGCGCATACGTGGCGCCATGCTCGACGAACTGCGCGAGGGCGATTGGATGTCGCGTGGCTCGCGCAAGCTGCAAAAAGACATCGAGCTGGCGGTGCACCGGCTGGAACAACGCCTGGGTCGCCCACCCAAAGAAACCGAAATTGCCCAGGAAATGGACATGAGCCTGGCCGACTACCAGCAAACCCTGGCCCGTGTGCGTGGCACACAACTGGTCTACCTGGAGGACATGGGGGGACGGGGCGAGGACGAGGACCATTTTCTCGACCGTTTCCTGCCCGCCGACGCGGAAGACGATCCGTCTGCCGTGCTGGGCGACCAGCGCATGCGCCGCTCGCTCGTGGAGGCCATCAACAAGTTGCCCGAGCGTGAGCAGCATGTGATGAGCATGTACTACGAGCACGACATGAACCTGAAGGAAATTGCCGCTGTGCTGGGCGTGACCGAGTCACGCGTGTGCCAGCTGCACAGCCAGTCGATCGCCCGGTTGCGCGCCAAGCTGCGCGAACACTGAACCCGCTGCGGCGGCTACGCCTTGAAAGAGGTGTGGTTGCTGACGCGGGGCAAGCCCCCCATGCCACTTTTCCCGCCCAGGCGGGCGTAGGCGTTGCCTTGTTCGGCCGGAAACAGTGTCCCCAGTGCCCGGTTGACGGCGGCACTGCGCGCCATCAGCTGCTGTTGCAGCGCCTGCAGCCGGCCGTTGGCGGCACTCAGCTTGGGCTGCCATTCCGACGCCGCGCCGTCTTTCATTTGATGAAAAACCTGCTGGAACAAGGCGATGCCACGGCCCAGCGCTTCAACTTCCGTCGTCAGTTGGTCGGGCTGGTCGTTGCGCAGGGCGGCGTCCACGCGGTCGAGCTGTTGCTCAACGTAGCGCAGCACCTCGTCGGGACCAGGGAGAGAGGAGGGGGATGACATGGTGGGCGGTTCAGCTGTGTCAGCTCATCCGCCCACAGGGTGGGCCCAGCGTGGGCCCTCAGGCGATGAGGGCCTTATTTTGCCGCCACACCCAGCATGTCGCGGGCGTTGGACAACAATTTGTCGGCAATGGCTTCGGAGTTGATGGTGAAGGTGCCGTTTTCGATGGCCGACTTGATGGCTTGCACTTTCTGAGCATTGAACACATCGCCACCGGCACGCGCCACACTGGCGGAAATCGTTTGGCTGGTGGCCGACAGCGACACGGTCACACCGGCCTCGCCGGCTGCTTCGTTGCGCTGGGTGTTGGCTGCGGGCAACCTGTCCGCAGGCTTACCTGCCCCTGTGGCGGCACCGGCTGGCTTGTCTGGCAGGTTGTTGATTTTCATGGCGCTCTCCAGGCCCAAAGTGGGCGTCTTGGGAGATGTATCGACCGAGTTGAAGGGAACTTTACCCCTATTTTTGAAAAAAAGTGGCGGTTCACATGTCCACGCTGACCACGTTGTCACGCCGAACCCGGCCCGACACCACCCGGCCGCCCGGCATTTTGACACGGACGGGCTGTCCCAGGAAACCGTGGCCCATGGCCCGGCCGGTGGCGCTGAGCTGAAAACCGGCCTGATGGACATGCACCTTGACCTCGGTGCCAGCGTTGAACACCTGCACTGGGCGCACCATGTTCTGGCGCATCACCTGGCCTGGCATGAGGCCACGCGCTGCCGTGACACCCAACCAGTCGGCCTGGCGAACCAGGACCGGCGCGGGGTGCTCGGCCCAGTCCACCTCGCCCGGTGCCACATCGCCTTCTTTCAACAGGGCGCCGGGCGCCACCGCGCGCTGCACCACCCAGGCGGGGCCCCACACCTTGACGGTGATGGGCAGAAACACGTTCCACAACCTGGGCCCCTCCAGGCAACGCAGGCCTATCCGGCTGCGGCCCCAGAGCCGGGCGCCCCGTGGGAGGTAGGGTTCCACACGGGCGCAGGGGGCGAGTTTGAGCCGGCTGTCGAGCTGGCCCAGCACAATTTCGGGCCGCAAGGGCAGGTCGCCCTCGGGCACGTCATCGGGACTGAGGTGCTTTTGCGCCCATTCGGTGGCCTGCTGAAGCAACTGGGGTGTCACGTCGGGCGCGGGTGAACTGGCGTGAGCCAGACCCGCTCCCAGGCCCAGCAAACCGACCCATCCGCTGACACACAACACACCCATGCGCAGCCAGCTCAGGCTGGGCGCAGCGTGTGATGGGGCGGGGCGGCAGGTCATGGCGGTGGAATCAGGTCGGTGGGCTCATGGCGGTACGCGGGGGCTTTCAATGTAGCGCTGCCCGGCGCGCTGCAAGGCGCTGAAATACGCCCCCCAAACCCGGCTTTTCCGCGCATGGGTCACCCTCAAGATTTTCATAATTCGTCCACGCCCCGGTTCGGCCTGGGCTCCTGTCACACCAACCTGCGAGGTCTGCATGTTCGAGCAATTCACCCAACGGCTGGACGGTTTGTCCAACGCCCTGGTGCTGCGTGCCCACCGCCAGCAGGTGATCGCCAGCAACATCGCCAACGCCGACACGCCGGGCTTTGTGGCGCGCGATTTCAATTTCGCCCAGGCGCTGCAGAACGCCAACGCCGGCATACGCCATGGCACCGACCCGGTCGCGACCGACGCACGCCACCTGCGCTTGACCACCAGCGAGACCGGCACCGACCAGCGCATGGCCTACACCGTGCAGACCCAGCCGTCGCTGGACAAGAACTCCGTGGACATGGACCGCGAGCGCGCCAACTTCACGGACAACGCGATCCGCTACGAGTCCACGCTGCGCTTCATCAACGGGCATGTGAAAACCATGCTCAGCGCCATCCAGGGCCAGTGATCGCGGGCCAGCCTGAAGGAGACACGCCATGTCCATGTTCAACATCTTCAACGTCACCGGCAGCGCCATCAGCTCGCAGGCGCAGCGGCTCAACGTGGTGGCCAGCAACCTGGCCAACGCCGACGCGGTGGCCGGCCCCGACGGCCAGGCCTACAAAGCGCGCCAGGTGGTGTTCGAGACCGTGCCCATGGGCTCGCAGGCGGCGCAAGGTGTGAAGGTGCAGAACGTGTACGAGAGCGATGTGCCCAACCGCAAGGTCTTTCAGCCGCAACACCCCAGCGCCGATGCCGAAGGCTACGTGACGCATTCCAACGTCAACCCGGTGGAGGAGATGGTCAACATGATCTCGGCCTCGCGTTCGTACCAGAACAACGTCGAGGTGATGAACACCGCCAAAAACCTGCTGCTCAAGACGCTGCAGATGGGTCAGTAACCAGGAGATTCCTCATGTTCATGGCACCCCTGAGCAACACACAGATTGAGAGCTTCAACGCGGCTGGTGGCACGCAAGCGTCCAACAGCGACCCACAGGCCGCGCAAGACCGCTTTCTCAAGCTGATGGTGGCGCAGCTGGCCAACCAGGACCCGCTCAACCCCATGGACAACGCCGAGCTGACCTCGCAGATGGCGCAGATCAACACCGTCAGCGGCATCCAGCAGCTCAACGCCACGCTCAGTGGCATGTCGACCCAGTTCAATGCCTTGCAGGCGCTGCAGAGCACCTCGTTGATAGGCAAGCTAGCGGTGGTCAATGGCAGCCAGCTGGGTTACACCGAAGAGGGTATGGCCCGAGGGGGTTTGTTGCTGTCCAAAGCGGCCGACAGCGTCAAGGTCGAAATCATGGGTACGGATGGCAAGGTCATGGCCACCGTGGACATGGGGGGGCTGGCTGCTGGTCAACACAACTTCGAATGGGATGCGTCCAAAGCCGACCGCAGCAAGATCGCCAGCTTCCGTGTGACCGCCACCCAAGGCGGTGAGGCCGTCACTGCCAGTCCGCTGTCCATGCTGCGCGTGGCCTCGGTGGGCATGGTCGACGGCGCCATTCGCCTTCGTACCGACAACGGCACCGCCTTTGCCTACAGCGATGTGCTCGCCTTCCAATAATTTTTCCCGGAGAACACCATGAGCTTCAACACCGGACTCTCGGGCCTGAACGCCGCCAGCCGCAACCTGGACGTCATCGGCCACAACATCGCCAACGCCAACACCACCGGCATGAAGGCCGGCCGCGCCGAATTTGCCGAGCTGTATGCGGCGTCCATCGGTGCCAGCGGCGGCACGGCCGGCGGCATCGGGGTGGAGGTGGCGGCGGTCTCGCAGCTGTTCACGCAAGGCAACATTTCCATCACCGGCAATGACCTGGACCTGGCCATCAACGGCAACGGTTTCTTCAACGTGACCCAGACCAACGGCGACGTGGCCTACACGCGTTCGGGCGCCTTCAAGCTGGACAAAGAAGGGTTTCTGGTGACCAATTCGGGCGCCCAGCTCAATGGCTTCCAGGTGGACCCCGCCACCGGCACCGTGTTGCGCGGCGCCTTGCCCACGCCATTGCAGTTGCCCACCGCCAAGGGCCTGCCCGCGCAGCTGACGACCAACATCGTCGCGGGTCTGAACCTGGATGCCCGCGCGGAGGTTGCTATCGAGACGCCGCCGGTGGCTCCCGCCACCATGCCCACGTTTGAGCCGCCACTCGAAACCTACGGCACCTCGGTGGTGGTGTACGACACACAAGGCATCGCTGTGCCGGTGAACCTGTACTTCGTCAAAAGCAACCTCAACGAGTGGGACGTGTACGCAAAGGCGGGCGGCAACGACCCGGTCGAGCTGGGCACCATCCAGTTTGACTCCCAAGGCAACATCGATCCGGCGTCGCTCGCCTCGCTGGCAGTCATCGACGTGCCCACCACGTCGCTGCCTCCGACCACGCCGGCCACCCCGGGGCCACCGCCCACACCGGCGGTGCTGGACACCTTTGAAGTGACGCTGAACCTGGAGGAGCTGACGCAGTTCGGCACCCGGTTCTCGGTCTACCAACTGGAGCAGGACGGCTATGCGCCGGGTGAGCTGACCGGCCTGACCATCGAAGAAAACGGCGAGTTGCTGGCGCGCTACTCCAACGGCGAATCGGTGTTGAGTGGCCAGGTCGCGTTGAGCACCTTCCGCAACCTGCAGGGCCTGCAGCCCCAAAGCGGTGGCTACTGGCTGCGCACGCTGGAGTCGGGCGACCCGGTGACCAGCGCCCCGCGTGACCCGGGTTTTGGCACCGTGCGCCAAGGTGCGCTGGAGGAGTCCAACGTGGACATCACCGCCGAGCTGGTCAACATGATCACCGCCCAGCGCAGCTACCAGGCCAATGCCCAGACCATCAAGACGCAGGACCAGGTGTTGTCCACCCTGGTCAACCTGCGCTGATCGCCGAGCAAAGCACCGACGCCACAGGAGGCTTGCCATGGACCGCATGATCTACACCGCGATGACCGGCGCCACCGCGCTGGTGAACCGCCAGCAGGCCATCGCCAACAACCTGGCCAACGTCTCCACCAACGGCTTCCGTGCCGAGTTGTCCACCTACCGCTCGGTGCCTTTGCAGGGCGCTGGCGCCAGCACCCGCGTGATGGCGTTGGAGGCCACGGCCGGCCACCTCGAAACGCCGGGTTCCATGAACTCCACCGGGCGCAACCTCGATGTGGCGGCTGTGGGCAACGCCTACTTTGCGGTGCAGGGGCTGGATGGCCTGGAGGCCTACACGCGGGGGGGAAACCTGCAGGTGGCGGTGGACGGCACGCTCACCAGTGCCACCGGCCTGCCCATGCTGGACGAGGGCGGCGCACCCATTGCCATTCCCGAAAACAGTCAGGTGGCGATTGCGTCCGACGGCTCGGTGTCGGCCCGTGTGGGCAACGAACCCTCGCAATTGTTGGGTCGCATGAAATTGGTCACGCCCACCGACGAAGCCCGAATCAAACGGGGCAACGACGGCCTGTACCGCGCCGCCGACGGGGCGCCGTTGCCGGCCGACCCCGAAGCCCGGCTCAAGGACGGCATGCTCGAAGGCTCCAACGTCAACGCCATCGAGGCCATGGTCGGCATGATCGCCGTGGCCCGCCAGTTCGAGCAGCAGATGCGCCTGCTGCAAACGGCTGAAAAGAACGACCAGACCGCTGCGCAGCTTCTTGGCCTGAACGGCTGATAACGGAGGAACACCATGATCAATTCGCTGCAAATCGCCAAGACCGGCATGCAGGCCCAGCAAACCCAGCTGGACGTGATCTCGCACAACCTGGCCAACGTGGCCACCTCGGGCTTCAAGCGCGGCAACGCGGTGTTCGAGGATCTGATCTACCAGAACCTGCGCCAGGTGGGGGCCAACAGCTCCGACCAATCCAACCTGCCCACCGGCTTGCAACTGGGCCTGGGTGTGCGCACCGTGGCCACAGCCCGCTCCTACACCCAGGGCAGCTTGCAGCAGACCGGCAACAACCTGGACGTGGCCATCAATGGCAACGGCTTTTTCCAGGTGGAGTTGCCCGACGGTTCCACCGCCTACACCCGCGACGGCAGTTTCAAGCTCAGCGCACAAGGCGAGCTGGTCACCAACAGCGGCTACCGCGTGTTGCCGGGCGTCACCATCCAGGACCCGGCCACCCGCGCCGTGACCATCGCGGCCGATGGCACCGTCACCGCCACCGTGGGCAACAACCCCCAGCCCCAGCCCGTGGGGACGCTGGAGCTGGCCACCTTCGTCAACCCGGCCGGCCTGGAGCCGCGCGGGCAGAACATGTTCAGTGAAACCCTTGCCTCGGGCAACGCCACCACCGGCGCACCCGACAGCGAAGGCCTGGGCCCGGTGATGCAGGGCTACCTCGAACAGTCCAACGTGAGTGTGGTGCAGGAGCTGGTCAACATGATCCAGACCCAGCGCGCCTATGAAATGAATTCCAAAGCCATCCAGACCTCGGACCAGATGCTGCAACGCCTGGCCCAGCTCTGATCGCCTGTTGCGGAGCGTTTGCCATGAAAACCGTTTTTCCATTCGCCGGCCGCTTCGGTGCTGCGTTGGGCGCTGCCGGCGTGCTGCTGCTGAGCACGGGTTGCAGCACTTTGTCCCAAATTCCCGATGTCGAAGTGGTCAAGGCCGATCCCATTCGCTGGCCGCAGGCCCCGCGCGCCGGCACGGTCGAAGCCATCCCCAGCGGCAGCCTGTTCGCATCGGCCCAGTACCGGCCCGGGTTTGAAGACCCGCGTGCCCGCCTGGTGGGCGACAGCCTGACCATCCAGATCACCGAGCGGGTGACGGCCAGCCAGAAGTCGTCGTCCAGCGTGAACCGCGCGTCTGGCCTGGAGGGCAGTGTCAGTGCCTTCCCCTTCCTCAAGAGCACCCTGCTGGACAAGCTCAGCGCGGGCGCAGACACCTCGAACACGTTCAGCGGCGACGGTACCACCGACACCGCCAACACCTTCACTGGCGCCATCACTGCCACCGTGGTGGAGGTGCTGCCCAACGGCCACCTGGTGGTGGTGGGTGAAAAGCAGATTGGCGTCAACCAGAACGTGGACGTGCTGCGTTTTTCGGGCACGGTGGACCCGCGCACCATCGCGCCGGGCAACACGGTGCAGTCCACCCAGATCGCGAACACGCGGGTCGAGTCGCGTGGGCGTGGCGCTCAGTTCGATGCGCAGACATTTGGCTGGCTTTCCCGCTTCTTTTTAACGCTTCTGCCCTTTTAAGTTTTTCGACAATCGGTTTCATGGGGTTGGCGCCACACCAATGGCAACCCACCTCAGGGAAAGGTCCCCATGAAACTCATTCGCCCCATCCGCCTTCTGCCTTGCCTGGCCATCATGCTGGGCGCACTGATGGCCCTGCCGGCACAGGCATTGCGCATCAAGGAAGTGGCAGCCGTGCAGGGCGTGCGCAGCAACCAGCTCACCGGCTACGGTCTGGTCGTCGGCCTGGATGGCACGGGTGACCAGAGCACCCAGATGCCTTACACCACACAGAGTCTGGCCAACTACTTGCAGCAAATGGGCATCAGCCTGCCACCGGGGCAGCGCCTGCAGCCCAAAAACGTGGCCGCCGTGCTTGTCACGGCGCAACTGCCGGCGTTTGCGCAGCCCGGGCAGGCGATTGACATCACCGTGTCGTCGGTGGGCAACGCCAAATCGCTGCGCGGCGGCACGCTCATCACCACCCCGCTCAAGGGGGTAGACGGCCAGATTTACGCGCTTGCACAAGGCAACCTGCTGGTGGGCGGGGCAGGGGCTTCGGCCGGTGGCAGCAGCGTCACCATCAACCACCTCAGTGCGGGGCGCATTCCTGGCGGTGGTCAGGTGGAACGGGCCGTGCCCACCCCTTTGGCCCTGGGCGAGACGCTGGACCTGGGGTTGAACGCAGCCGACTTCCAGACCGCGCGCCAGGTGGCGCAGGCCATCAACCAGGCCAAAGGTGCGGGCACCGCGCGTGCGCTGGACGGCCGCCGTGTGCGCGTGCGCGCCCCGGCCGACGCCGACGAGCGGGTGTCCTTTCTGGCCGACATCGAGGAGCTGCCTCTGCAAGGCAGCACACCCGCGGCCAAGGTGGTGGTCAATGCGCGCACCGGCTCCATCGTGGTCAACCAGGCGGTGTCGCTGGGGGCCTGCGCGGTGGCCCACGGCAACCTGTCGGTGAGCATCAGTTCCACGCCCCAGGTGAGCCAGCCCAACCCGCTGTCCACTGGCGGGCAGACGGTGGTGACCGAACAGGCCAGCATCCAGATCAGCCAGGACAAGGGCTCGCTCATCAAGATTGACGCCTCGCCGCAGTTGACCGACGTGGTCAAGGCGCTCAACGCGCTCGGTGCCACACCACAAGATCTGGTCGCGATTTTGCAAGCCATCAAAGCCGCGGGCGCACTCAACGCGGAGCTGGAGGTGATCTGATGAACACGTCCTCAACGGTCTCACTGGGCCTGCAGCGCAGCCTGGCGGCCGATGGCAATTCGCTCAACGACCTCAAGGCGCTGGCCGGCAAGGACGAAAAAGCGGCGCTCAAGGAAACGGCCAAGCAGTTCGAGGCGTTGTTCATGCGCGAGCTGCTCAAGACCATGCGCGAAGCCACCATGAAGTCGGGCCTGCTGGACAACGAACAGGGCAACCTCGGCACCGACCTGCTGGACCAGCAGTACGCCACCCAGATGACCGGGCTGCCGGGCGGGTTGAGCGAGATGATCGAGCGCCAGTTGTCGCAGAAGATTGCGCCGGCCATCGACAAGGTGACCTCGACCGCCGCCGCCGTGGGCCAAGCCGTGCGGAGCACGGTGGACCGCGCCGCCGACAGCGTCAGTGGCGCGGTGGGCAGCCGCCAGCAGCAGTTTGTGGCGCGCCTCAGCGGCGCCGCCCAGCAGGTGGCGCAGGAAGTGGGTATCCCCGCGAGCTACATGCTGGGCCAGGCCGGACACGAAACCGGCTGGGGCCGCAGCGAGATCAAACAAGCCGACGGCAGCAACTCCTTCAACGTGTTCGGCATCAAGGCCGGCAAGGGCTGGACCGGCAAGGTGGCCGAGATCACCACCACCGAATACATCAACGGCCAGGCGCAGAAGGTGAAGGCCAAGTTCCGCGCCTACGACAGCTACCAGGACGCCTTCCGCGACTACGCCAAGCTGATCGGCAACAGCCCGCGCTACGCGCAGGTGATGGACAACCTGCAGTCGGCACAGTCGTTTGCCGCCGGCTTGCAGCGCGCCGGCTACGCGACCGACCCGCAGTACGCGAGCAAGCTCAGCCGCGCCATCAACACCGCGCTCAACCTGCAGCGGGCGCAGGCCTGAGCGCTGGCCCGCACTGAAAGACCGCCATGAGCAGCCTCAACATCGCCAGCCGCGCCCTGACCACCAACCTGGCGGCCATGCAGGTCATTGGCCACAACATCGCCAACGTCAACACCGATGGTTACAGCCGGCAAAACATCCTGCTGGGCACCTCGGGTGGGCAGTTCCTGGGCAATGGCTACTTTGGCAAAGGTGTGGAAATCGAGGGCGTTTCGCGCGCCTATGACAGCTACCTCACACGCGAGGCGCAGATCACGCGTTCGGTGGCTGCTGGTGATGAGGCGCGTTATGCGCGCCTCGAGCAGCTCGAATCGCTGTTTCCGTTGGGCGAAACCAGCCTGGGCGTGACACTCAACAACGCGCTCAACGCCTGGAGTGCCGTGGCCACATCGCCCACCGACACCACCGCACGCACGGTGGTGATTGCCCGGGCAGAAGAGCTCACGGCCCGCCTGCGCGACGTGACCGCCAGCCTGGACGAAACCCGCTTGTCTTCCACCCTGCAGGTGCAGGAAGCGGTGAAAAGCATCAACAGCCTGGCCGAACAAATTGCCCAGGTGAACCAGGCCATCGTGCAGTCGCAGGGCACCGGGCGCTCGCCCAACGACCTGCTGGACCAGCGCGACCAACTGGTGAGCGAGCTCAACCAGTATGTGCAGACCTCCACCGTGCCGGCGGCCGATGGTTCGCTGACGGTGTTTGTGGGGGGCAGCCAGCCGCTGGTGCTGGGCACACGGGTGAGCCCCATGGCGGCCGAGCGCAACCCGGTGGATGGCGACAAGATCGACATCAAGATCTACCAGGCCGGTCAGGCGGCTGAAATCAACGCCGACTTCCTCGGCGGTGGCTCGCTCAGAGGCCTGGTGCGCTTTGTGAATGAAGACCTGCCCGAGAGCTACAACATGCTGGGGCGACTGGCGCTGTCCCTGTCGGAACAGGTCAACGCGCAGCACCGCCTGGGCCTGGATGCCGACGGCGACCCGGGGCAGAATTTTTACCAGATCGAGGGCGCCGACACGCCCGAATCGATCTACAGCTACGGCAGCCCGGCCGGTGCGGTGCAAATCGGTGTCAAGCCCATCGGTGCCGCACCGCCCAACAGCCTGGTGGCCACCATCAGCGACTTCAACGCGCTGCAGCCTTCGGACTACGAGATCCGTTTCACCTCGGCCACCGACGGTACCGTGGTGCGCAAGTCCACCAACGAGACGATCACGTTCACAGGCGCGCCGCCCATCGCCATCGACGGGCTGAGCATTGGACTGGGCACCGGACCGGCCCCTGCCGCTGGCGACCGGTTCTTGCTTCAACCCTACGCGGACGCCGCGCGCAACCTGGGTGTGGCCATTTCGGCGCCCCAGGACGTGGCGGCCGCCAGCTCGGTGCGTGTGGATGTGCCGGCCACCAATGCGGGCAGCCTCCAGGTGGAAAACCTCAGTGCCGTGGGCACCCCGCCGCCGCTGTGGGCCGGCAGCACCATCACCTTCAACAACCTGGGGCAGTACTCGGTGGATGCTGGCCCCTTCGTCAACTTCCAGCCCGGTCAGCCCATCGTGGCCAATGGCTTTGAACTGGTGCTGCGCGGCGTGCCCACCGATGGCGATACCTTCAACATCAGTCCCGCCACGGTGGCCGACGCCGCGCAAAACTTTGGCAACGCACGTGCCATCCTCGGTCTGCGCGATGTCGCGAGTTTTGGCGGTGTGACCCTGGGCGATGGCTACATCCCGGTGTTCTCCACCCTGGCCAACAAGGTGCAGTCTGGCCGCATGGCGGCCGAATTTGCCACCACGGCCGCCACCAACGCCGCCACCGCCCTGGCCAACCGCACCGGCGTCAACCTTGACGAAGAGGCGGCGCGCCTGTTGCAATTCCAGCAGGCCTACCAGGCCTCGGCCAAGTTCTTGCAGGTGGCACAGGGCACCTTCGACACCCTGATCCAGAGCTTCGGCTGACACTTCGCGAGGCAAACACCATGAGCATCTACCGCGTGGCCACCGCCAACACCTTTGACCGCACGATACAAAACATCAACCGGCGCCAGAGCGAACTGGCGCAGGCGCAGGAGCAGTTGTCATCGGGCAAACGCGTCAACCGCGCCAGCGACGACGCGGTGGCCGCCACGCTGGCCGAGCGCGCGCAGAATCGGTTGGCCCGTGTGCAGGCCGACCAGACCGCGCTGGAGGCATCCAAATCGTCGCTCACATTGGTGGAGGCGGGGCTCGGTGAGGCCAACGACCTGATGGTGCGCGCGCGCGAACTGGTGGTGCAGGGCGGCAACCCGGTGCTCACACAGAGCAGCCGTGAAGACTTGGCGCGCCAGCTCGAAGGCCTGCGCGAACAGATGCTGGCCGTGGCCAACCGCACCGACACCGCCGGCATGACCTTGTTCGGCGGTCTGGGCGGCGCAGCGAAGCCGTTTCTCGACATGTATGGCGTGCCGACCGGCGTGCAGTACGAAGGCCAGATCGGCCAATACGCCGCCACCGAAACCGGCCTGCCGCAGGCGGTGGACGGCAACGCGGTGTGGATGCGGGTGGCGCCCGGCAATGGCAACTTCACGGTGTCGCTGGACAACGCCAACCAGGGTTTTGTGCGGGCAGACCAGGGGGTGGTGGTGGACGCAGGCCTGGCCGTGGGCCTGGACACCGGCGCGGGTTATGGCGGTTACCGCATCACCATGGGCGGCACACGCGAGGCGCCCACTTTCGAGATCTTGCGCGAGATCACCGCGCCGCCTTCCACCCAAGCTGTGCCCGGCTTTGTCGGTCCACAACCTTACCAGCCTGGCACCACCATCGAGTTCGACGGCATACAACTCACCCTCACGGGCGACCCCATGGGCATCGGTGACCCGTCGGCGCCTCAGCTGCCCACCGACCCGGTGCCCAACGACGTGGTGCGGCTCACCCCGGTGGACCAGCCCACCGACCTGTTTGCCACCTTCCAGCGCGCCATCGACGCCTTGCGCTACAACGGCACCAACCAGCCGGCCAACATCACCCAGGAGCTGGACCGTGTGCTGGTGGAAATGGACAACGGCAATGACCGCATCCTGGACACGCGGGGCCGCGTGGGCGAGTGGCTCAACCGCGCCGACTCCATGGGCGAGGTGTTTGCCGACAAGGCCTTGTTCCATCAGAAGGAAAAGTCCGATCAGGAAGACCTCGACATGGTTCAGGGCATCTCCGATTTCCAGAACCTGCAGCTGGGCCTGCAGGCCGCACTGCAGTCTTACGGTCAGGTTCAAAAGCTGTCGCTGTTCCAGTACATTGCGTAAAACCACCAGCCCACCGCCTGTGCACCGCGGTGGGCGTCCACTGCCATGTCTCTGAACATCCTCGATCACCTCGGGCTGGCTTACCAGCCCATCTGGGGCGCGCAGCGCCAGTTGGTGGCCGTGCGTCTGCGTGTGCGTGCCTTGCACCCCGAAGTGGTCGATGCCGCCCACCTGCTGCAGTTGTTGTCGGACGAACGACAGCCGCACACACCGCCTTTGCTGGTCTCATTCACAGACCGGCCTTTGCTGCTGCAGGCGCTGGCCGTCTCGCCGCAGGAAGGGCTCTGGCTGGAACTGCCAGACGAGGGCGAATTTGCCACCGATGAGTTGCGTCAGCACGTGCTGTTTGCCCAGCGCATGGGGCACCAGCTGGTGCAGTGTGGGCCCTTGGCCCGCGCCGCGCAGGGCGTGGCTGCGGCCGGGCGAAGCCTGCCCATGCACTTGCTGGACCTGTGGCCCGAAGACGTGGCGCTGGCGCTGCGTTCGGTGGCCGACCGTGGCCAACCGGCATCGGCGCCCCAGGCACGCAGTCCGGTGCTGGCCGGCCACATTTACCAGAACATCGGCAGCAGCGCACTGGCGGCCCATTGCCTGGATGACCGCCGCGCCTGGGGCATTTGTGACTGGCCGGTGGACGACGTGCTGCACCAGCACCGCCACCAGTCCATCGCCTGCGACCGCAATGTGGTGTTGCATGTGCTGCGCGCGTTCGAGCAAGACCTGTCCATGGACGAGGTCGAGAACCGCATTTACCTCGATCCGGTGCTGACCTACCGCATGCTGCGCATGGTCAACTCCGTGGCATTTGGCACCAGCCGCGAGGTGGACTCGGTGCGCCACGCCCTCATGCTGCTGGGGCACAGCAACATGCGCCAGTGGCTCAATGAACAGCTGCTGGCCGCCAGCCTGGAGCCGGCCCTGCGCCCGGTGCGCCATGCCATGGTCTTGCGCGCCCAGCTCATGGACCACCTGATGGACGCCGGCCCCGAACACGACCTGCGTGCCGAAATTCACCTCACCGGGTTGTTCTCCCGCATTGATGGTTTGTTGCAGGAGCCTTTGGCGGACGCGCTGGCGCGCATTCCCTTGTCGGCCCGCGTGACGGATGCGCTGCTCAACCACCATGGCCCTTACGTCAGTTACCTGGACGTGGCGCGCCACATGGAAGACCTCCATGCCATGGGCGATCTGCCGTTGATTTGTCACACCCACGATTTCCGCGTGGATGACGTCAACCGGGCCTTGATCCGCATGTTGTGCCATGTGCGGCACAACCCGGTCTGACACGCGGTTTGAAGCGGGGTCTGAAACCCCTTGCCGGGTGTGAAAATCGGGGCATGACTGCCATCCACACCCGCGCCCTGGTCCTGTTCTCGGGCGGCCAAGACTCCACCACCTGCCTCGCCCACGCCCTGCAACGGTACGGGCATGTTGAAACCCTGGGCTTTGACTACGGTCAGCGCCATCGCGTTGAACTGGATGCCCGGCTGGTGGTGTTGGAGCAACTGCGTGATCAGTTTGCGCCTTGGCGCGACCGTCTGGGCGACGACCACCTGCTCGACGTGGGCGTGCTGGGCCAGGTCAGCGAAACCTCGCTCACGCGCGACATGGCGTTCGAGATGGAAGCCAGTGGCCTGCCCAACACCTTTGTGCCGGGCCGCAACCTGCTGTTTCTGACCCTGGCGGCGGCGTTGGCCTACCGGCGCGGGCTGCAGGTGCTGGTCACCGGTGTGTGTGAAACCGATTTTTCGGGCTACCCCGACTGCCGCGACGACACCATGAAGGCCATGCAGATCGCGCTTTCGCTTGGCATGGACCGGCGCCTGCTGATCGAGACGCCGCTGATGTGGATCGACAAGGCCGAGACCTGGGCGCTGGCGCACACACTGGGCCAACAGAGTGGCGTGCAGGGTGGTGGTCAGGCGCTGGTGGACCTGATCGTGGAGCACACCCACACCTGCTACCTGGGCGACCGCACGCACCGCCAGGCCTGGGGCTACGGCTGCGGGCATTGCCCGGCTTGCGAGCTGCGCGCGCGGGGTTGGGCCGGCTTTCAACCACCGTCATCGCACTGACACACAGTCGTCACGGTCCTTACATCGGTGGTCGGCACAGTGTGTCGGTCGGGGCTCAGACCCCGTCTTGACACACCCCTACCTGGAGTTTTCCCGATGTCCGATTTCATCCGCGACGACGACGGCGCGTCCAACGTTTCGTCCAACGCCCATTTGCACCAGCTGATCGAACGCGAAATCGCGCGCAACCCGGCGCGTCGCAACTTCCTGAAATCGGGCGCCAGCCTGGGCCTGATCGGCATTTTTGGCAGTGCCCTGGCGGCCTGTGGCGGTGGCAGCGATGCGCCGGCACCCGGCACCATCGGCTTCAAGGCGGTGACCACCAGCAGTGGCAGCAGCGTGGTGGTGCCCGAGGGCTACACCGCCGACATCCTGTACCGCTGGGGTGACCCCTGCGTGGCCGGTGCACCCGAATTTGCCACCGACGCCTCGCAAGGTTGGGAAGCGCAGGAAGTGCAATCCGGTGACAACCACGACGGCATCAACTTCTTCCCCATCAACGAGACCAGCGGCCTGCTGGCGATGAACCACGAGTACATCAACCCCGAGTACTTCTTTGCCGTCACCGGCAGCGAAGACTGGTACCACCCCGAAGTGGCAGCCAACACCAAGAAGATGCTGGCGGGCCACGGCGTGTCGGTCATCGAGGTGCGCAAGGGCAGCGATGGCAAGTGGAGCTACGTCAAGAACTCCAGCTACAACCGCCGCATCACCGGCTACACACCCATTACCCTCAGCGGTCCGGCCGCTGGCCACGACTTGCTCAAGACCGCTGCCGACAGCACCGGCACCGAGGCGCTGGGCACGCTCAACAACTGCGGCGCCGGCCAGACACCCTGGGGCACCTACATCACCTGCGAAGAAAACTTCAACGGCTACTTCGGCACCGACGACAGCACGTTCGTGCCCAGCACCCTGCAAAACCGCTATGGCCTGAGCGCCGCCGGTTTTGCCTATGGCTGGCACAAGGGCGATCCCCGCTTTGACCTCGTGGCCAACCCCAACGAGCCACACCGCCACGGCTGGACCGTGGAAATCGACCCCTACACGCCCACGAGCAAGCCCAAAAAACGCACCGCCCTGGGCCGTTTCAAGCATGAGAACGCCGAGTGTGTGCTGTCCAAAAACAACCGCGCGGTGGTGTATTCGGGCGACGACGAGCGCAACGAATACCTCTACAAGTTTGTCAGCGACGGCGTTTACAACCCGGCCAACAAGGCCAGCGGCGCCAACCTGCTCGACAGCGGCACGCTGTACGTGGCCCGCTTCGACGCCGGCACCGTGACCGGTGACAACCAGGGCACCGGCGTGTGGCTGCCGCTGGTCTGGGGTCAGAACGGTCTGACGCCTGAAAACGGTTTTGCCAACCAGGCCGAGGTGCTGATCAAGGCCCGCCAGGCGGCCGACCGCGTGGGCGCCACCATGATGGACCGCCCTGAGTGGGTAGCCGCCAACCCGACCAAGGCCGGCGAGGTGTTTGTGGCTTGCACCAACAACAACCGCCGTGGCAGCAACGACACGCCCAGCAGCAACAAGGCCGACGGCAGCACCACGGCAGGCAGCGCACGCCCGGCGGTGGACGAAGCCAATCCACGCGCCGTCAACAACTGGGGCCATGTGATCCGCTGGAACGAGGCCGGTGCCGACGCCGCCGCCACCACCTTCACCTGGGACATTTTTGTGATCGCCGGCAACCCGGCGCTGGAAGGCGCCAAGAAGGGCTCGACCAACATCACCGCCGCCAACACCTTCAACTCGCCCGACGGCATCCAGGTGGACCCCGAAGGCCGCCTGTGGATTCAGACCGACGGCAGCTTCAACAACACCGGCGACTACGTGGGCCAGGGCAACAACCAGATGCTGGTGGCCGACATCAACACCAAGGCCATCACCCGTTTCCTCGTGGGCCCCGATGGTTGTGAGGTGACAGGCGTGTGCTGGACACCCGATGGCAAGACCATGTTCATCAACATCCAGCACCCGGGTGAAGTGGGCAGCCACCCCAACCGCCCCACCAGCTTCGCGCCCTACAGCGGCATGGACGCCTTCATTGCGAACAACCCCACGGCTTTCTCCAAGTGGCCCGATGGCGCTAGCGCAGGCCGCCCGCGCTCGGCCACGGTGGTGATCCGCAAGAACGACGGTGGCGTGATCGGCACCTGATCACCCGTCTATCCGGCGCCCACAGGGCGCCGGTTTGAGACCAGCCGGCTGACGCTTCAGGTGTTGGCCGGCTTTTGTGTGGGCGGCAGGATGTCCAACACCCGCTCAGCAGGGCGGCACAGCCGCACACCCATTGCCGAGCGCACGATGGGGCGCTGCATCAGGATGGGGTGTTGTTCCAGGGCGTCGAGCAACTGGGCATCGCTCAAGGCTGTGTTGGCCAGGCCCAGCTCGCTGTAGACCGCTTCTTTTTCGCGCAGGATGTCGCGCACGCCCAGCCCCAAGTCGTGCAGCAGCGCCATCAGTTCCGCACGGGTGGGCGGTGTTTTCAGGTACTCGATGACCTGTGGCTCGAAGCCGTTGTCGCGGATCAGCGCCAGCGTGTTGCGCGAGGTGCCGCACTTGGGGTTGTGGTAAATCGTGATGTGGCTCATGCGCCTATTGTCGGCGCGCGTTCACGATGGCCACCAGCGACAGCATCACCGGCACCTCGACCAACACGCCCACCACCGTGGCGAGCGCTGCGCCAGAGTTGAGGCCGAACAAGGAGATGGCGACGGCCACCGCCAGCTCGAAGAAGTTGGAGGTGCCAATCAGGCAGGCAGGCCCGGCCACCTCATGGGGCAGCTTGAGCAGCTTGGCGCCCCACCAGGCAATAAAAAAGATGCCGTAACTCTGCAAGATAAGCGGCACTGCAATCAGCGCAATCACGCCGGGTTGCGCCACGATGGTTTTGGCCTGAAAGCCGAACAGCAGCACCACGGTCGCAATCAATCCCACCACCGACCAAGGCTTGAGTGCGGCCACATACGACGTCAGCGCCTGTTGTGAGCGCAAAAGCAGCAGGTGCCGCGTCAGCATGCCGGCAGCCAGTGGCAGCACCACATACAACACCGTGCTCAGCACCAGGGTTTCCCACGGCACGGTCACGTCGGTCACGCCCAGCAAGAAGGCGGCAATGGGCGCAAATGCAAACACCATGATGAGGTCGTTGACCGACACCTGCACCAGCGTGTAGTTGGCGTCGCCTTTGACCAGCTGGCTCCACACGAACACCATGGCGGTGCACGGTGCCACGCCCAGCAAAATCATGCCGGCGATGTATTCGCTGGCCGATTGTGGGTCCACCCAAGGCGCGAAGAGATACTGGAAGAACAGCACGCCCAGGGCCGCCATGGTGAAGGGCTTGATGAGCCAGTTGACCACCAGCGTGAGCAGCAGGCCCTGTGGGCGCTTGCCCACATCTTTGACCGCGTGCCAGTCGATCTGAATCATCATGGGGTAAATCATCACCCAGATGAACACGGCCACCACCAGGTTGACTTGTGCGTATTCCAGTGCTGCCACCGCCTCGAACAGACCGGGCAGCCACAGCCCCAGGCCTACACCAGCGGCGATGCCCAACGCCACCCACACGGTCAAAAAACGCTCGAACAATCCCATGAAACAACCCCTCGGTGTGCGGACCCGTTTGAAGCCCGTCTGAAATGCACAAGGCCAAGCCTGTCAAGGCCTGGCCCACGTGGTGGTGGCTGGCCGCTCAGCCGCGTTGTGTGGCGATGCTGTGCAGCTCGTTCTGCAGTGACAGCTTGTCCAGTTTTTCGATGGGCAGGTTCACCAGCAGCGCCACGCGGGTGCGCAGGGTGATGAACACCGAGGTGAAGGCGCGTTGCTTGTCGTCCTCACTGCCTTCGACTTGGACCGGATCTTCCACCCCCCAGTGCGCCGACATGGGTTGACCGGGCCACACCGGGCACACCTCTCCAGCGGCCTTGTCGCACACCGTCAGCACAAAGTCCATCACGGGGGCGCCGGGCTGGGCAAACTCGTCCCAGTTTTTGCTGCGCAACCCGTCGGTGCGAAAACGGTTGCGCTCCAGCAGATCCAGCGCATACGGGTTGACGCTGCCCGCAGGGTGGCTGCCGGCGCTGTGGCCTCGAAAAATGCCGCCGCCCAGCTGGTTGAGCACGGCCTCGGCCATGATGCTGCGGGCCGAGTTGCCGGTACACAGAAACAGCACGTTGTAGGTGCGAGTGGGCATGGATAAGTCCTGGTGGTGAATCAAAAACTCAGCATTGAGCGCAAGCCGGCGCGGCCACGCTCAGGCATGGCTGGCCCTGGCAGCACTCGGCGGTCAAAAAAGCCAGCAGCGCGTCCATGGCGCTGAACTCGGCCCGGTAGATGAGGTGTCGGCCCTCGCGCTCGGACCGCACCAAACCCGCGTGGCTGAGTTCCTTGAGGTGGAACGACAGGGCCGTGGGCGCCACCCCCAGGGTGTCGGCCATGTGGCCCGGTGTGAGCCCGTCTTGACCGGCCACCACCAGCAGGCGGAACAGTTTCAAACGGGTCTCTTGTGCCAGGGCGCCCAGGGCCTTCACGGCGTCGTGTTCGTTCATGTTTGGGTCTCCGGCAGGTACAGGGTGAACAGCCAGCACAGCACCAGCATGGCGGCCGATCCGATCAGCGCGTACAACAGCCCGCCCCACTGGTACAGCAGGCCCGAGAGCAAGGTGCCCAGAAAGCGGCCCAGCGCGTTGGCGGCGTAATAGAAACCCACGTCCTCGGCCGCCTTTTCGGAGCCGGCATAGGCCAGCACCAGGTACGAGTGCACGGACGAGTTGACCGCAAACGCCACCCCAAACAGGCCCAGGCCACCCACCACCACCCATTGCAGGTGGGGCACGTCCAGCCAGACCGCTGCGGCCAAGGCCATGGGCACCAAGGCCAGCACGGCCGACCACAGGCGGGCGGCGGGCACCTCGGTGCTCAGGCCGTCGGCGCTGCGCTTAACGATGGCCGGCGCCAGTGCCTGCACCAGGCCATAGCCAATCGTCCACGCCGCCAGAAAGCCGCCCACCATGGTGAAGGTCCAGCCCTGCGAATAGAGGAACACCGGCACACCGACCACAAACCACACATCGCGTGCGCCGAACAGCACCACCCGCGCCGCAGCGAGGCCGTTGATGCCAGCGTTTTTGGCGAACAGTTCCTTGGCGCTTTGGGAGGCCTTGCTTCGGCCCATCAGGGTCGGCAAAGACGTGACCACGCCCAACAACACCAGGGCCAGCAGACCCGCCATCAGCCACAGCGCGTGCTGAAAGCCCAGCGTCTGTAACAACACGCCACCCAGGAAAAAGCCGAAACCCTTCATCGCGTTCTTGCTGCCGGTGAACCACGCCACCCACTTGAAGAGCTGGCCGTTGTCGCCCGTCTCGCCTTGTTCCTTGGCCGCCGCTTGTGTCACCTTGATGGCCGATTTGCTCGCGGTTTTGGTCAGGTCTTTGGCCACGCCACAAATGCCCTGCGCCAGCACCACCCAGGCCACCGACATGGCCGCGGTCCAGGCGGGGTTGAGCAGCGACAACACCGTGAAGCCCACGATCTGGGTCGTCAGGCCCACGGTCAACATGCGGGTGATGCCATAACGTGTGGCCAGCCAGCCGCCAATCAGGTTGGCCAGCACACCGGCCGCCTCGTACAGCAGAAACAGAAACGCCAGCGTGAACGGCGAGTAGCCCAGGCGGTAGAAGTGCAACAGCACCAGCATGCGCAGCGCGCCATCGGTGAGGGTGAACCCCCAGTAGGCGGCGGTGACGACTGTGTAGTTGCGCGCAGCGTGTTGCATGTTCAGATGCCCCTCACACGCCGACCTGTTGCATGTGGCAAGCCAGGTCCACCATGCGACAGGCGTAGCCCATCTCGTTGTCGTACCAGGCATAGACCTTGAGCAGCGTGCCGTCGGTCACCATGGTGGACGGCGCATCCACGATGGACGAACGCGTGTCGCGGGCGTAGTCGGCACTGACCAGTGGGCGCTCTTCAAAGCCCAGGATGCCGGCCAGATAAGTTTGCGACGCCTCCTTGAACAGCGCATTCACTTCGTCTGCGGTGGTGTCGCGTTGCAGTTCAAACACGCAGTCGGTCAGCGATGCATTGAGCACCGGCGCGCGCACCGCGTGGCCGTTGAGCTTGCCCTTCAACTCCGGGTAGATGAGCGTAATCGCCGTGGCGCTGCCCGTGGTGGTGGGCGCCAGGCTTTCCATTGCGCTGCGGGCGCGGCGCAGGTCTTTGTGCGGCGCATCCACCACCAGATTGGTGTTGGTGGGGTTGTGGATGGTGGTGATTTGGCCGTGTTTGATGCCAATGTGCTCGTGCACCACCTTCACCACCGGCGCCAGACAGTTGGTGGTGCAGGACGCGGCCGTGACGATGGCGTGCTGTGCCGGGCTGTACAGCGTGTGGTTGACACCGACCACGATGTTGAGCACGCCGCCCACCTTGACGGGTGCGGCCACGATGACCCGTTTGGCGCCCCGGTCCAGGTGGCCTTGCAGGGTGTCGGGCGTGAGGAACTTGCCGGTGCATTCCAGCACGACTTCCACACCCAGGTCGCCCCACGGCACCTCGGCTGCTGTGGCGTGAGCGCTGAAGGACAGCCGTTGGTCGTCTATGCAGATGGTTTCGTCGCCTTCGGACCGGATGTTGGCCCGCCACTTGCCCTGCACCGAGTCAAACGCCAGCAAATGCGCCGTGGTTGCGGCGCCACCTTTGATCTCGTTGAGGTGCACCACCTCCAGCCGGTTGCCCACCCGTGGATCGTCGCTCGGGCGCTCGGCCGCACCCAAGGCAGCGCGCAGCGCCAGGCGCCCGATGCGGCCCATGCCGTTGATGCCCACTTTCATGTGTGTGCTCCTGTTTCAACAATCAAAGAATCATTGAAATATAGCGGGGCAACGTGACGGTTCCATGACACGGCCCGCAAGGTGTGCGCGTGCTGTGTGTGGGCCTGCGGCTGGTGATAATGCCTGCATGAGTTCCCTTTCCAAGCTGTCTGTCCGGCTGTCGCTGTGTGCGCTGGCCGCCGTCTTGGGCGCCTGTGGTGGTGGCAGTGATTCGGCCAGCACCGACCCGGCCACGCCCACCCCCACCGAGCCTGTTCCAACCGAGCCCAGCGGGGCCGACCCTTTGCTGGCGCAGCAGTGGCACCTGTTTAACACGGGCCAAAGTGGCGGCACCCCCGGCAGCGATCTGAGCCTGGGCAGCCTGGGCGAGCGTGGCAACGGCATCAAAGTGGCGGTGGTGGACGGTGCGGTGCAGATCGGCCACCCCGACCTGGTGCCCAACCTCTTGGCTGGCCTGAGCCACAACTACGCCACCGGCAGTGCCGACCCCAGCCCATCGCCAGCCGCCAGCGGCCAGGCCTTTGACGACAACGTGGGCGGCCCGGACGACGCCCATGGCACGGCGGTGGCGGGCATCTTGCTGGCGCGTGACAACAATGCTTACGGTGGGCGTGGCGTGGCACCGCGTGCGCAGCTGATGGCCTTCAACCCCCTGATCCAGTCCACCGATGTGAACATGGCCGATGCCATGGCGCGTGCCTGGCAGGGTGGGGCGGCTGTGGTCAACAACAGCTGGGGCCCGCCCGATCCCGCCAGCGGCGGCACCGGCTCGTTCTACCGCGCCTCGCCCCTGTGGCAGCAAGCCGTGTTGCAAGGGGTGGCACAAGGCCGGGGTGGCCTGGGCACCGTGTACCTGATCGCTTCCGGCAACGGGGGGGCCAGTGGCGATGACGCCAACCGCGACGGCTATGCCAACTTCCGCGCGGTGCTGGCGGTGGGCGCGGTGGACGACCACAACCGTCCCACCAGCTACACCGAACGGGGTGCCAACGTGCTGGTGGCCGCGCCTTCGGGCAACGTGGTGGGGCGTTTCCAAAGCACGGCGGGCGTGCTCACAACCGACATTGCTGGGCCACGCGGCTACGCCGACGCCTCCTCCATCACGGGTGCCGATCACACCGCCTTTTTTGACGGCACCTCGGCCAGCACGCCCATGGTGGCCGGTGTGGTGGCCCTGATGCTGCAAGCCAACCCGAACCTGAGCTGGCGCGACGTGCGCTGGATCCTGGCGGCCACCGCACAAAGCGCCAGCCTGGGCGCGGGACAGCCAGCGGCGGTGCCTTCTGCCATGAACGGCCATGGTTTTCAGTCGCAGGTGGGGTTTGGTCGCGTCAACGCCACGGCGGCGGTGGACATGGCGCGTGGATTCAGCACGCTTGGCGCTGAGCGCACCTGCGTTTCCGGCAGCCTGCCCGGTGGCGCGGTGCTGGTGGACGACAGCCTTTCCCCGCAGACCTTGACCTGGAATGCCGGCAGCTGCTCGCTCAATGTGGTGGAACAGGTCACATTGCGCCTGGTCAGCGACCACACCTACACGGGCGATTTGCGGGTTTCGTTGCGCAGTCCGGCAGGGCGGCTCAGCGAACTCAGCGTGCCACACAACTGCCGGGAGTCGATTTGCGCTTCGTTGCTCAGCGGGTTCAGCTTTGGCAGCGTGCGCCACATGGGCGAAGCCGCGCGTGGCAACTGGACGCTGCAGGTGAGCGATGAACAAGCGCTGGACACAGGCCGTGTCCTTTCATGGGAGGTGGTGTTGTATGGTCACTGAACACATGTGGGCCCGTCGGCTCGGGGGTTGGGTGTTGTCTGCGTCGCTGGTGATGGCTATGGGTTGCGCACACGCACAAAAGGCAACGCCCGTGCAGTGGTTTGACGGCCAAACCTGGCAGACCAGCACCGATACCCAAGGCGCGGCCCAGGCCGCAGGTGGGGTGGTGGTGGTGGCGCCTGTGGCCCAGGCAGCGGCCTTGCATGCGGCCTTGGTGGGCAAGGGGCTCAGCCCCCGGCCGTTGGCGGTGGCCGGCGCCTATGAGCTGGCCACGCCGCCCGGTGGTGAGGCGCTGTTGCTCACCCACCGCCTGGCCGATCTGCCCGAGCTGATCCAGGCGCCCGTGCAAGTGGCGCCCAACTGGCGCGCCAGCTTGCGTCCGCGCTGACCGAACCGCGCCGCCAGCACTCAACGAACGGCCCAATGGCGTTCGTGGAAGGCGGCCACACTCGGTCGGTGGGCGATGGACACCAGCGCCCCGTTTTCCGCAAGCGCCATGGCGCGCAAGCGTTCGTACAGCGTTTTTTCGGCAGCTTCGTCAAGTGCGCTGGTGGCCTCGTCGGCAAACAGCCAGCGCGGGCGTTTGAGCAGCGCGCGTGCGATGGCCAGCCGCTGCTGTTCGCCGCCCGACAGCTTCAGACCCCAGGTGTTGTGTTCGTCCAGGCGCGCGACCAGCTGGGGCAGCAAGGCATCGGTCAGCGCTTGTTTCAGCGCGTCGTCGCTGTAGTCGCTGGCCTGGCCAGGGTAGGCCAGGGCTTCGCGCAGGCTGCCGTGGGGGAAATAGGGGCGCTGCGGCAGGAACATGGCGCGCTGCTCAAAATCGACAGGCCGCTGCACCGCGCCGCGTGCCCAGGGCCAGATGCCTGCGATCACCCGGAACAAGGTCGATTTGCCGCTGCCCGAGGGGCCTGTGACCAGCACACTTTCACCCGGTCCGGCCGACCAGCGCAATCCGTTCAACAGCTCCGCGCCGTGAGGGAGCAAGATGTCCAGGCCATCGGTGGCAAAACCCTCGCCCTGGGTGGCGCCAACCGTTGTCTCGGCCGCGTCGTCGGTCAGTTGCGTCAGGCTCTGCTCGAAACCGGTCAAACGGTCGGTGGTGGCGCGCCAGCTGGCCAGCCGGTCGTAGTTGTCCACAAACCACGACAGCGAATCCTGCACTCGGCCAAAGGCGCTGGCGATCTGCATCAGTTCGCCCAGCTGGATGGCGCCGCTGAAAAAACGCGGCGCCGCCACGATGAAGGGAAACACCACCGCCGCCTGCCCAAAACCGACGGTGAACCAGGTCAGACGCTTCTGGGCGCGGATGAGCGCCAGGTAGTTGCTCAGCACGTCGCCAAAACGCTGTCCGAGGTGGCGGCGTTCCACTGGGCCACCTTGGTCGAGTGCGATGGACTCGCTGTACTCGCGCACCCGCACCATGTGGTGGCGGAAGTCGGCCTCACGGCGCTGCTGCTCGAAGTTCAGGCCAATCAGCGGGCGGCCGATGTAGTGGCTCAGCACGCTGCCGATCAGGCAGTACACCACCGCCATCCAGACCATGAAACCCGGGATTTCAAAGGACGCGCCGTTGAAGTCAAACGCGAAGGCGCCCGACAGGCCCCACAGGATGCCCACAAAACTCACCAGGGTGACCACCGCGTTGAGCAGGCCCATGCTGAGCGACACGGTGTAGCTGGTGAACAGGTTGAGGTCTTCCTGTATGCGCTGGTCGGGGTTGTCGGGCGGGCTGTCGGCGCCCTGGGCGTAGCGCATCAGTTCCAGCTGGTAGAAGGCGCGGTGCCGCAGCCAGCGGTCGAGGTAGTGGCCGGTCAACCACGTGCGCCAACGCACCTCCAGCAGTTGCGTGAGATAGAACTTGTAGACCGCGATGACGATGAAGCCGAAGGCCAGGTAGGTGAAGCGGCCCAGTTCGCGCCAGAACACGACTTGGTCTTTGTTTTGCAGGGCGTCGTAGAACAGCCGGTTCCAGTCGTTGAGCAGCACCAGCATGTAAACCGAGGCGAGGTTGAGCGCCACGATGGCCGCGAGCAGGCCACGCGCCTTCCATTTCTGGTTGGACTGGAAATAGGGCAGGGTCAGGCGCAGGGCCTGGCCCGCAAATTGGCGGAAGGCCTGGCGTTTGGACAGGGTGGTCATGGGTTGGAAATGCCGCTGGCCACATGGCCGGCGGGCACGTGGCGCGCGGCCGACTCGATGTGACCGGTCTGGTCGTCAAAGAAGAAATCGGGCTCGAACTCGCGCAGGAATTCGCCCTTGTCCAGCCCACCCAGGAACATGGCCTCATCGACCTCGATGTTCCAGTCCATCAGGGTGCGGATGGCGCGCTCGTGTGCGGGGGCGCTGCGGGCGGTCACCAGCGCGGTGCGGATGCGCATGTGGGGCGTGCCCTCCTGCTGCAGGCGGTGCAAGGCTTCCAGCAGGGGCTTGAAGGGGCCACCGGGCAGGGGCTGGGAGGCCTTGCTGGCCTCGTGCCGCTGAAAAGCGCCCAAGCCCTGTGCCTGGTAGACACGCTCGGCTTCGTCGGAAAACAGCACCGCATCGCCGTCGAATGCGATGCGCACTTCATGCGGGTGGGTGTCGCCCGCGTGCACCGAGCGCGGGTACACCTGCGCGGCGGGCACACCGGCGTCCAGCGCGGCACGCACATCGCTCAGGTGGGCGGACAAAAACAGGTTGGCCTTGAGCGGGCGCAGATAACGCCAGGGCGGCTGGCCGCGCGTGAAGCTGCCTCGCTCGATGGGCAGGCCATAGTGTTGGGCCGAGCGGAACACCCGCATGCCCGACACCGGGTCGTTGCGCGACAGGATCACCACCTCCACCCGCTGGGCGCCCACGTCGTTGAAGCTCAGCAGCTTGCGCACCATGGAGAAGGCCACGCCCGGGCGCGCGGGTTGCTCCACGCGTTCGAGCTGCAGCTTCATGTAAGCGCGGTCGTCGGTCTGTTCAAAGACCTCGTTCTCTTCTTCGAAGTCGAACAGGGCACGCGAGGAAATCGCCACCACCAGCTTGCCGTCGAGGGTTGCACCCATTTAGAAGCCTTTCAGGAATGAGGATCGGGCCGCCGCCGGGCCGCTCCCAAGGCGGCCCAGCCCCCTCGGGGGGCAGCGACCCGCGCAGCGGTGGAGCGTGGGGGCGTCATTTCACCAACTGATTCAACTCGATGATGGGCATGAGCACCGCCAGCACGATGAGCATGACGACCATACCCATGCCGACGATCAGCAGGGGCTCCAGCAGGGTGGCGAACTGCATGGCGCGGCGCTGCACCTCTTCGCCCAGCTGTTTGGCCGCGCGCTCCAGCATCACGGGCAGCTGGCCGGTTTGTTCGCCCAGGCGCGCAAACATGGCCACCAGGCCGGGGAAGCGTTTTTTTCCGCCGATGGCCGAAGCGAGTGGCGCACCTTCGCGCACCAGCACCAGTGCATCGAGCGCGTCGGCCCGCATGGCCCGGTTGCCCAGGGTTTCGGCGGCCGTCTGCAAGGCTTTCAGAATCGGCACGCCGGCACCGGCCAGCATCGCCAGCGTGGCGGCAAACCGCGCCGCGTTGTAGCTGCGCGCCAGCCGTCCGATCAGCGGCAGGCGCAGCCAGGCAGCGTCCAGTTTTTCGCGCAGGGCGGGTTGGCGGCGTGCCCACCACACGCCAGCCACGGCCGAGGCAGCGATCAAGGCCAGCAGCCAGCCGTATTCGCGCACCACCGCACTGATGCCCAACATGACGCGTGTGAGCAGGGGCAGGGCGCGCTGGTTGCCGGAAAACACCGCCGCCACCTGCGGCACCACGTAGGCCAGCAGAAACAGGACGATGAGCACCGCCACCGCGCTGACGATGGCGGGGTACAGCGCCGCGCCAATGAGTTTGTTGCGCAAGGCCTCGCGCGATTCGAGGTCGTCGGCGAGGCGTTCGAGCACCGTGCCCAGTTGGCCACTTTGTTCGCCGGCCGCCACCACCGCCGTGTAGGTGGCCGAGAACTCGCGCGTGTGCTGGCCCAGCGCCCGCGCGAAGGCCGAGCCGGCGTTGACCTCGGCGCGCAGTGTGGCCACCAGCCGCTGCTGGCGTTCGGTGTCGGCTTCGTCCGCCAGGGCCGCCAGCGCGCGCTCCAGCGGTAAATCGGCTGCCACCAGGCCGGCCAGCTGCCGCGTCCACACCGCCAGACCGGTGCTGCTGAACACGCGCTGTGTCCACCAGCCAGTGGCGGGTGTATCCACTGCGTTGGCGTCGGCCATGGCCGGTTCCACCTTGAGCGGCACCAGGCCCCGCGTGCGCAGGGCGCTGCGTGCTGCGCGCACGGTGTCGGCGTCGAGCAGGCCTTTCAGTGCCTTGCCGTCAGCGTCGATGGCTTCGAAGGTGTAGGCGGGCATGGACGCTTTGGGTTCAATCGCGCGTCACACGCAGCAGCTCTTCGCGGGTGGTCACGCCGCTTTGCACCAAGCGTTCGCCGTCGTCGCGCATCAGCACCATGCCGGTGGCCAGGGCGGCGTCGCGCAGTTCGGCTTCGGCCGCCTGCCGGTGAATGAGGGCGCGCAGGTGCTCGTCGGCCACCAGCAGTTCGAACACGCCGGTGCGGCCCGCGTAGCCGGTGTGGCCACAGGCCTCGCAGCCTTTCCCCGCACAGACGGTGCAGGTCTTTCGCACCAGACGCTGGGCCAGCACACCCAGCAGCGAAGACGACAGCAGGAAGGGCTCGACGCCCATGTCGGTCAGGCGGGTGACGGCGCTGGCGGCGTCGTTGGTGTGCAGGGTGGCCAGCACCAGGTGGCCGGTGAGCGAGGCCTGGATGGCGATCTGCGCGGTTTCAAAGTCGCGGATTTCGCCGATCATGATCACGTCCGGGTCTTGCCGCAGGATGGCGCGCAAGGCTTTTGCGAAGGTGAGGTCGATCTTGGCGTTGACCTGGGTCTGGCCCACGCCGGCCAGCTCGTATTCGATGGGGTCTTCCACCGTCATGATGTTGCTGCGGGACGCGTCCAGCCGCTGCAGCCCGGCGTACAGTGTGGTGGTTTTGCCCGAGCCGGTGGGGCCGGTGACCAGGATGATGCCGTGGGGTTGGGCGATCAGGTGCTCAAAACGCTGCAACACGTCACCTTGCATGCCCACCGATTCGAGGCTGAGTTTGCTTTCCGATTTGTCCAGCAAACGCAGCACGGCCCGTTCACCGTGTGCGCTGGGCAGGGTGGACACACGCACGTCGATGGCGCGTGTGCCCAGGCGCAGGCTGATGCGGCCGTCTTGTGGCAGGCGTTTTTCGGCGATGTCCAGCTCGGCCATGATTTTGAGGCGCGAGATCAGCGCAGCATGCAGCGCCCGGTTGGGCTGCACCACCTCGCGCAACGTGCCATCCACCCGGAAGCGCACGCTGGAGTGGCGCTCGTAGGGCTCGATGTGGATATCGCTGGCGCCATCGCGCGCAGCCTGCGTGAGCAAGGCGTTGAGCATGCGGATGATGGGCGCGTCGTCGGCGGTCTCCAGCAGGTCTTCGATGGCCGGCAGCTCTTGCATCATGCGGGCCAAGTCGGCGTCGTCCTGCACCTCGCTGATGACGGCGGCGGCGCTCGATTCGCCCTGGGCGTAGGCGGCGCTGATGCGCTGGGCCAGGGTGGTGGCGTCCAGGGGCTGCAAAGCCAGCGGGCCGTGACGGCGTTGCACCTCGGACAAGGCGCTGAGCGCGTTCGTGTGGGCGGGCAGGGGCATGCGGTGCAACAGCACCGGGTGCTGGCCGTCGTCCTCCAGCAGCAACTGGTGTTCGCGCGCAAACGCGTAGGGGAGGGGGTGTTTCACAACGCCCTCGTCATTGTTCGCCGCTGACCGGCGTGGCTGTTTGTGCCGGGGCGCGCTTGATCGGGTTGTCGATCAGCGCGCGGTTGGGCGCCGACATCTGCGTGGGCAACACCGGGGCCTCGTTCACGCTGAGGATGCTGCTGGGTTTGGGCTGCACCACCTGCTGCGAGGCGCGCAGCATGTCGTAGCGGTCTTGGGTCAGCGAATCGGCCTGGCGGCCGTCGCGCATCACCACGGGCCGCAGGAAGACCATCAGGTTGCTCTTTTTGCGGGTGCGCCTGTCGTTTTTGAACAGGTTGCCGAAGATGGGCACATCGCCCAGGCCAGGCACCTTGTCCACCTTGCCGTCGTAGCTGTCTTGCAGCAGACCGCCCAGGGCAATGATGGCGCCGTCGTCCACCACCACGGTGGATTCGATGGAGCGTTTGTTGGTGGTGGGGCCGGCGGCGGAGCTGATGCTGGTTTCCACCACACTGCTGACTTCCTGGAACAGCGTCATCTTGACCGTGCCGTCCTCGCCGATTTGCGGGCGCACGCGCAGGGTCAGGCCCACGTCCTTGCGCTCGATGGTCTGGAAGGGGTTGACCGCGCCGTTGCCGCCCGAGTTGTTGTTGGTGTACTGGCCCGTGACGAAGGGCACGTTCTGGCCTATCACGATCTTGGCCTCCTCGTTGTCCAGCGTCAGCAGGTTGGGGGTGGACAACACGTTCGCATCGCCCTCGGTTTCCAGAAAACGCGCCAGGGCGCCCAGGTAATAGGTGCCGTTGATGCGTGGTACCAGGGCGATGTTCAAGCCGGTTTGCGGCAGGTTGGTGATGCTCCCACTGCCGCCCTGGGCCGCCAGGTTCAGGATGTTGCCGGTGGCCGCACCGCCGAAGTTGGTGCCAATGGCGCCGATGACACCATTGCCGGCGCGCCCCACCAGGCTTTGCCACTGGATGCCAAACTCGGCCGCCTTCTCGGCACTCACCTCCACGATCAGGCTTTCCACATAGACCTGAGCGCGGCGCGTGTCCAGCTTGTCGATCACCGCGCGCAGCTGGCGGTACTGGGGTTCGGGCGCGGTGATGATGAGCGAATTGGTGGTGGGGTCCGCCTGGATCTGGCCGCCGGTGCTGGGGCCCGCGTTGGTGCTCACGGGTGCGGTGGCGGCCGCGTTGCCTGTGCCCAGGATGCCCGCTGTGCGGGGCGTGTTGCTGGTGTTCATGTTGCCCGCAGCACCGCTGCTGGCCGGCGTGTTGCCCCCGCCGTCGGCCACCATGGCCGCTCGCAGGGTGGCTGCCAGTTGCACGGCGTCGGCGTTTTTCAGGTAGACCACATGGATGTTGCCGCTGGCGTTGCCCGAACTGGGCTGGTCCAGTTTGTCGACCAGCGAGCGCACCAGGGCCACACGCGCCGGGTTGGCCGCACGCAGCACAAGGGCGTTGCTGCGCGGTTCGGCCAACAAGGTGGTGCGAAAGCTGCTGTCGGTCTGGCCCTGGCCAGCCGCCGCCGCAGTGGGTGTGCCGCTGGGGCCACTTTCGATCAGCTTGAGGACCATGGGGGCCAGGTCGGCGGCCAGCGCATGGCGCAGCGGGATCACCTCGACGTCGCTGGCGTTGGACACATCCAGTGCGGCCACGATGCGGCCGATGCGCTGCAGGTTGTCGGCGTAGTCGGTGATCACCAGCGCATTGGTGCCAGGGTTGACGTTAATGGTGTTGTTGGGGCTGATCAGCGGACGCAGCACCGCCACCAGGTTGTTGGCCGACTCGTGGTTGAGGCGAAAGATCTGCGTCACGATCTGGTTGCCGGCTGGCGCACGCGCGCCCTCGTTGGCCACCGAGACAGCGGAACTCTGCAACTTGGCCTCGGCCTCGGGCACCACCTTGTACAGGCCCTGCGCCTCCACCATCGCAAAACCCTGCAGCCGCAGTGCGGCCGTGAACTGGTTGAAGGCCTGGGTGGGGCTGACGGCGGTTTCGGAGGACAAGGTCATGTTGCCCTTGACGCGCGGGTCCACCACCACGTTGCGCCCGGTCAGGGTGGCCATGGTGCGGGCCACGGCTTCGATGTCGGCGTTGACAAAATTGAGCGTGATCGGCCCACCCGGGCGCGCGGCCACAGCGGGTGCAGGCACCACGGGCAGCGGCGTTTGTGCCACCGCCAGCAGGGGCAGGGCGGCCAGCAGGGCTACCCGCAGGGGACGGGGCGAGAAGGGGTGCGGCATTCCAGACATGGCTTTTATCCTAGGGCAATCAGCGAGCGGCGACCGCTGCGTCTGCCCACAATGTTCAACAGATTGGAGAGGGCGGCTTCGTGGGCTTCGCTGGCCTGGGCCTCGCCGTTGAAGCGCAGGCGTCCGCCCACCCACTGGCCGGTGCCGCTCAGGTGCAAGGCACCGGTCAGCGTGGCCAGGTCAAGTTGCGGGTCTTGGCCAGCAGGGGCGGTCAACGTCAGCCGGTAGCTGCCCAGCGGGGCCAGGGTGGACAGGCGCGAGCTGAGGTCCAGCGCGTCCACCTGCAAGCGGCCGTCGAGCTGCAGGCGGCCTTGCACCCACCGGGCCTTAAGCCCTGGGCTGTCCAGGCGCAAGTGCCCCTGCAGCTGCAGCGTGTTCCAGGGCGTGCCCAGCCCGGCCAACAGCGCCGTGGGCCAGCGGCTTTGTTGTGGCGACAGGGCCAGCTCGAAACCGCCTCCCAGCGGGCGCAGCGTCGCCTGCAGACCGCCAGGTGCACAACAAGGCAGCTGCAGGTTCAGGCGCAACGCCGGACCGGCTGCCCAGGTGGGGCTCAACCGCCAGCGCACACCGTCTGGCAGGGCCGCCATGTCGCGGCTGCCAGGCCCACCGGTCAGCAACAAGTTGGCTTGGCCCTGCCACAGTGTGCCCTGGGGTTGGGTCAGTTCGATCCGCCCACCGCTGGCGGTGCCCAACGCCCAGCCCAGCCAACGCGCCGGTGCAAACAACAGGAGCGACAGCAGCCCACCGAGCAGCGTGGCCACCATGGCCACGCGCCACGGGGCCGCAGGTGCCGCAGGGGCGCGGCTTGCCCTCATGGCGCCCCGCCCAGGGCGGGGCCTGCCAACACCACGGTACCGCTCAAACGCAGCGCTGCGCCTTCGCCGCTGCGCTGCAGCCGGGTTTCAGTGGGCATCAACCGCGCATTGAGACGGGCCTGGGACAGCCATCGCGCCAAGGTGTCGGGCGTGGCGGCGGTGAGCTGCACCGTGACACGGTCGCCGCTCACGTTCAAACGAGCGGTGGCGCCAAGCGTCTGTTGTGTGGCCAATTCGATGGCGCGGACCGCGTCGGTGCGCGACACGGTTTGGGCGCCACGTTGCGCCGACAAGCTTTGGGCTTCTTGCGCCAGGGCCGTGACCTCGGCCAGTTGGGCATCGGCTGCCTGATGGCGTGCGGGCGCGGCTTGCAGGTGGCGCCACGCCGGTGCCAGCGCGAGCGCCCACAGCAGGTAGGCCACAACGGTGCCGATGGCCAGCCCCACGGCCACACGTTCCCGTGGTTGCAGGCCTTGAAAAAGTCGGCTGATCGCGGCCGTGTGTGTGGTGGAGACGGTGCGCATCAGGGGCGGGCTTTCAGGGTCAGCACCGGCGGCTCGCCAGCAAGTTGCACGCTCCAGCCAGCGGCTTCGAAGCGGTCTTTCCAGTTGCTGTCGGCCTGGGGCGCCACACGGAAACCCGACAACGTGACCTGGCCAAGGCCGTATTCCAGCGTGTCCCATTGAGCGGATGCCGGTGCCAGGTCTTGCAGCAGGGCCTCCAGATCGCGCGGCGAGGCTTCGCCACTGGATTGCCGCAGATCGGCCACGGCCCGGCGCATCTGCACCGGTGCGTCCAGCACCAGCGTGATCTGCGGAAACCGTTCGGTGAGGGTTTGTCGAATCTGCGCCTGTTTGGCGGCCAGCGCCTGCTGGCTGCGCCAAGCCGTGATGTTGAGCGCGGCAATCTGCAGCAGCACCAAGGCCGCCAGGCCCCAGCGCACCGGTCGCCACGCCGGTGCGTGGAGCAGGGTGCGCGCGGTGTCGCGCAACCAGTGGCCGCGCCTGGCCTGCGCCGATTGGCTGAATTCGAACTGCGCCAGATCCCACGGGCCCTGCGCTGCGCGCACCAATTGTTCGGCCGTGCCCACGATGTCGGGGGGGCGTTGCAGCATCTGTTCGGCCAGGGCCGCGCTGGCGGGTTCGCTGATGCAGGTGGGCGCTGGGCCATTGGGGCTGTCGGCCACGCGGTCGAGCAGGGTGGCCCAAGGCGTGGAGGCTGAGTCGGGTGGGCAGGGGGCGCAGACCACGCCCAAGGGGCCGGCGGCGGCCAGCCAGACCTGACCACCGCGCTCGAAGGCGCGTTGTGTGGGTTCTGGCTGTGGCCACAGCAGCGGCGCCACACGCGCCACGGCGTGGCCGGCCGTTTTCAGGGCGGCCAGGGCAGCGCGCAGCCAGTCGGCCCGCAGCGCCGCCACCCACAGCGTCTGGCCGGGTTTGGCGCCGGGTGCCAGCGCAAAGTGCAGTTGGCCAGCGTCGTCGAGCAGGCGGTCTTCAAGCAGGCCGTCGAGCACGGCGCGCAGGCGCGAGGGGGCGACCTTGGGCACGGCCACCTGGTGCCACGACAGCAGTTGTGGTGGCAGCAGCAACACCATTTCACCGTCGGCGGGCAGACGGCTGGCAGGCGCGCTGCCGTGGGCATCAACGCGCTGGCCATCGGTCGTCCGCGCCCACAACCACTCGGTGGCAGGGCCGGGGGCATCGGTGGTGGCGCTGGGGGTCAGAAGGAGCACAGGCGGTTCTCGGCTTTCGGTTCGAGGCTCATTGTAGGGACGCGCTGTGACCGGTCGGGGGCGGTACCGTGGCCGCACGACGCTCGCGCCACAGCGGCGTGAGTTCGATGCTGGTCGGGCCACCGGGCCGGCGTTCGATCAGTGAGACCTCTTCGATCAGGGTGTCGTCCAGCCGCAGGCGCCCGTGGACCTCAAAAAACCGGCTTTGTGTGTCGAAATGTTCGCTTTGCAGCACGGCGGCGCTGACGGCGGGGAACCGCTGGCGCAGGTTCTCGCGGCTGGTGAAATGGGCGCTTTTGCGTTGTTCCACCAGGTTGCGGGCCAGGGCCATGTCGGCATCGGGCAGCGCCGCGTGCAAGGCCTCGGCGGTGGCGGTGTTGAGATTGAGTGGGGTGCGCTGGGGCAGCCAGGTGGCGTGTGGCGCCAGGGCCATTGCGCTGCGCAGCGACAGGCCCAGCCAGCCCACCTGTGACCACCGCTGCGGCAGCAAGGGCACACCGGGCGCAGGTGTGCCGGTGGTTTGGGCGGCGCTGGCGGCCAGCAGGTTTTGTTCCACGCGTGCCAGTTCGGCCTCGGGCAGCCCGAGCTGCTGGAACAGGCGGGCAAAGGCCAGGCTGTCCACCTCGGACACCACCTGCTTGCCATCGGTCTCCTTCACCAGGTTGCGCAGGTTCAGGCGGCCTTGCAGGTCAAATATCTCGCCCGACAGAAAGGCCTCCAGGGTGCTGTCGGCACTCTGGTCACGATCCGCTGCCAGAAAGCTGGACAGGCGTGCCTCGGCCAGTGGCAGGGCCCACGGCTCGCCCAGGTGGTCAGCGGGGCGTTGGTTGTTGTTGATCCCGTCTTCGCGCAGGATGAGCCGGGCCCAGTCCAGGGCCCCGGCCAAGATCCAGCTGGCCTGCACGCGTTGGCGTTCGGCGCTTTCCACCGCCAGCGCCCGCCATTGTTGCCACAGCGCCGCCGCACTCAACGTGGCCACCAGGGCCACCGTCAGCATGGCCAGCAGCAGCGCGGCGCCGCGCTGGCGTTGGGGTGCGCGCACACCGGGGGTCATGAGCGTCGCCTCGTCACCGTGGCACGGGCCCAGTCGCGCTGCAGCCGCCCCGGCATGGCGGCGTTGGGGGGCAACTGCAGCACCAGGCGCACACCGTCGGGCAGCGGCGAGGCATCGCCCGCGCCCTCGGCTCCCGTTGTGGGTGCACCGCTGGCCGACAGCGGGTTGGCCCAGGCGTTGTTGCGGTAGTAGAACAGCTCCCACGACACCAAGGGCATCAGCCGGACTTCGCCCGGCACGGCGTCGCTGCGAGTGGCCTGGGCCCACTGGGTGGCGTTTTGCCAGGCGCCCAGCAGCTCGGCCTGGGTGCGCAGGGGCGCCGACTGCCAGCGCGTCCACAGGCCGGTGGTGTTCTGGCGCGTCCAGGCCACCACACGCAGGCCCGGGCTTTGCAGTGGCGTGTCCATCACATCGCGACGGACCAGGCGCAACACCAGGCCATCGAAATCGATGGCGGCGAAGCCGGGTTGGGGCACCACCGCGTCCAGATCGGCGACCCACTGGCCCAGCGCGCCCTGCAGTTCGGTCAGGCTGTCGGTGCGTTCGCGGGTGATGGTCTGGGTGCGGTACATGCCGTCGATGGCCCGCCAGCTCATGAGGCTGAGCACCGCCATCACGGCAATGGCCACCAGCAGCTCCACCAGGGTGAAGCCATGTGGGCATCTGACGTGAGGGCTGCGCTTCATGTTCAGTAGCGCCCCAGCACGGTGGTCAGGTTCAGCAGCACCGGGCGCGCTGCGTCGCCGGGGTCGTCCACCCGTGCTTCGACGCGGCGGAAGTTGGGGTTGGGCGTGGCCTGAATCCCTAAGCGCACGCGCAGCGCACGCCCACCCTGTTCACAAGAGTGCTCAGACTCGCCAATACCCGGCCATTCGGACGACAGTCGCAGCCTGGCCAATTCGTTTTCGGCACACAACTGCGCCAGCCACTGGTCGGACTGGCGTTGCGCCTGGCGCGTGAGCGCGCCGGCGGCTTGTATGCCTGCGCTCAAGGTCAGCGCGACCACGGTCAACGCGACCATGATCTCGACAAGGGTGAAGCCCCGGGCGTTTCGGGTGTGCATTCGGTTCAGGGGGCGGCCAGACCACCGGTGGGCGCGAAGGCGCGCAGGCCGTTGCTGGCCAGTTCCAGCCGTTGATCTGCCAGTGTGAGCGACAGACGCTGTGGCGAGCCCAGGGGTTCCGGCCCCAGCACCAGCTCGCGCAAGTTGCCTGCTGGCTCAATGACCTGCACCGCCGTGCCAGGCACCAGCCAGGCACGCGGCTCGGTGAGCGATTCGCTGGCATCGCGCCGTGGGCTGGCGCCGATGAACTCAAAGCCCTGCGCAGTGGCGCGCCAGACGATGGGCGTGCCGCTGGTGCGGGCCTGCGCGCGCGCGGCATCGAGCAAGCTGGCCAAGCGCAATCCTTCACGTTCCAGTTGCTGCAGGCGGCTGTCGCGCAGGCTGAAGGTCAGGCCTGCCGCCATCATGGCGGCCAGGGCCACCACCACCATCAGTTCCAGCAGCGTGAAGCCCCGCGCAGCGGTGGCGTGTGGGGGCCAGGTTTCGCCGCCGGGCCGCCCCAAGGCGAAACAGCCCCCTCGGGGGGCAACGACCCGCGCAGCGGCGGAGTGTGGGGGCCAGGTTTCGCCGCCGGGCCGCCCCAAGGCGAAACAGCCCCCTTGGGGGGCAACGACCCGCGCAGCGGCGGCGTGTGGGGGCCTCATGCCCTCACTGCCAACTGCCGATATCCGCATCCTTGCCGTCCCCGCCTGGTTGACCGTCAGCCCCCAGCGACAGCACATCCACTTCGCCGTGCAGCCCGGGGTTGAGGTACTGGTAAGGGCGGCCCCAGGGGTCGGTGGGCAGTTTGTCGAGGTAGCGTCGCCAGTTGGGCGGCACCGGGGCGGTGCTCGGGCGCGCGGTGAGGGCGTTCAATCCCTGCTCGGTAGTGGGGAACCGCTGGTTGTCGAGCTTGTAGAGCTTGAGTGCCTGCGTCAGGTTGTTGACGTCGGTGCGCGCTGCCGTGCTGCGGGCATCGTCCGTGCGGTCGAGCACGTTGGGGACGATGAGGGCCGCCAGCACACCAATGATCACCAGCACCACCATGAGTTCGATCAGGGTGAATCCGCGCAGCGCGCGCAAGGTGTCGGGCAGGTGGCGGCGAGGCATGGCAGTCAAATGGGTCTCCCGGTGCAAAGTGGTGGTGGTGTTCCGCGTTGGCAGCGGGCTGTGGTCAATGATAATCGTCGTCCATGACCTTCGCGCGACACCGCCCTCTTGCTCCCGCCCCGGCTTCAGCCGCCACTTCGGCGCGCGTGCGTGCCTGGCCACCGGTGTTGGGCACGGCGCTGGTGTGGGGGGCGCTGGCCATGTCGGCAGGGTACTGGGGCTTGCGCTGGTGGGGCGAAGCGCCCAGCCGGCCACTGCCGCCAACGCCAACCGCCGCGCTGAACATCGACACCGGCCGGGTGGCTGCGGCATTGGGTGCGCGTGCCGCGAGCGACGTGCCAGCTGCCAGTGCGCCCGTGGCGGGGCTGAGCGCTCGCCTGCGGCTGCTGGGTGTGGTGGCCGGCCGAGACGGTCTGGGTGCGGCGCTGATTTCGGTGGATGGGCAGCCCGCCAAACCCGTCCGACGGGGTGGTGTGGTGGTGGAGGGTGTGCGTCTGCTGTCTCTGGGCGCACGCCATGCCGAGGTGGGGGACGATGCTGGGCGAACGCGTTTGGCGTTGCCAGACATCGAGGCGTCGCCCACCGTCGCCGCCAAGGTCATCGGGGCAGGTGTGATCAGGCCTTGAGGAAGAGCCGGTAAACCGGATTCAGCGTCTCCTCCACATAGGGGTAGCCCAGGGTGTCGAGGAATTTGGCGAAGGCCTTGTCATCTTTGGCTGGCACCTGCAGGCCCACCAGGATGCGCCCGTAGTCGGCGCCCTGGTTGCGGTAGTGGAACAGGCTGATGTTCCAACCTGGGCGCATCAGGCTGAGGAATTTGAGCAGCGCACCGGGCCGCTCCGGGAACACGAAGCGCAGCAGGCGTTCCTCCTGGGCCAGGGGTGAATGCCCGCCCACCATGTGGCGCACGTGTTCCTTGGCCAGTTCGTCGTGGGTCAGGTCCAGCGTGGCAAAACCGTGTTTGCCGAAGTTGGCCGCGATCTTGGTGCTTTCGCCTTTGGTGTGGGTGGTCAGGCCCACAAACACGTGGGCCTGCTGGCTGTCGCTGATGCGGTAGTTGAATTCGGTGACGTTGCGCGGCCCGCCGGGCAGGGTGCCGATCAGCTCACAAAAGCGGCGGAAGCTGCCACGCTCCTCGGGGATGGTGACGGCAAACAGGGCCTCGCGTTCCTCACCCACTTCTGCACGTTCGGCCACGAAGCGCAGGCGGTCGAAGTTCATGTTGGCACCACACAAAATGGCGGCGTAGGTCTCGCCCTTGGTCTTGTGCGTGGCCACATACTGCTTGATGGCCGCCACCGCCAGCGCGCCCGAGGGCTCGACGATGCTGCGCGTGTCGACAAAGATGTCCTTGATGGCCGCGCACACGGCATCGGTGTCCACCGTGACGAACTCGTCCACCAGCGCGCGGGCCACGCGGAAGGTTTCCTCGCCCACCAGCTTGACGGCCGTGCCGTCGGAGAACAGGCCCACGTCGGGCAAGGTCACGCGCTGGCCCGACTCGACCGAGCGCATCATGGCGTCCGAATCGTTCATCTGCACGCCTATCACCTTCACCTCGGGGCGCACCGCCTTGATGTAGTTGGCCACGCCGCTGATGAGGCCACCACCGCCGATGGCCACAAACACCGCGTCCAGCGGGCCCTGGTGCTGGCGCAGAATTTCCATGGCCACCGTGCCTTGGCCTGCGATCACGTCCGGGTCGTCAAAGGGATGGACAAAGGTCAGGCCCTGGTCCTTTTCCAGCTTGACCGAGTGGCCGTAGGCGTCGGAATAGCTGTCGCCGAACAGCACCACCTCGCCACCCAGCGCCTTGACCGCATCGACCTTGACCTGGGGTGTGGTGGTGGGCATGACGATGACCGCGCGCGCCCCCAGCTTGTGGGCGCTCAGTGCCACCCCCTGTGCGTGGTTGCCGGCCGAGGCGCAAATGACGCCGCGTTTGAGCTGATCGGCCGAAAGGTGGGCCATCTTGTTGTAGGCACCCCGCAGCTTGAAGCTGAACACCGGCTGCTGGTCTTCGCGCTTGAGCAGCACCTTGTTGTGCAGGCGCCGGCTCAGGTTCTTCGCCGGCTCCAGCGCCGATTCCTTGGCCACGTCGTAGACCTTGGCGTTCAGGATGCGGGTCAGGTAGTCGGCCGGTGTGAACTGGGTGACGGGACTGGTGACGGGGGGCTTCTTGGCGGGCATGGCGGGCGGTTTCAGGCAACGGGGTAACCCGTCATCATACGAAACCGCTTGGTGGCGCCCTGCTGTGCACAGGCGAAAAAAAACCCGGACGTTTCGGTCCGGGTTTGAATCCACCCCGTTGAGGGCAGAGGAGACAACTGGAGCCTGCTGACTGGCAGCAGGTGTGTGCTTGGTTCGGTGAGCACCGGAGCCTTGCATACAATGCCGCCAGTATATCGAAATAATGTTGCGTCGCAACAGAAATTTGCGGGTTTACCCGAATATTTTAGAGAAGGCTCCCCAATGGATTGCACCGTCACCTGGACTGGCCACAGCGGCACCCGCTCGCACATGGGCTTTGTGGCCGAAACCGGCACGGGCCACATCATCAACATGGACGGCGCGCCCGACGCGGCCAAGCCTGAGAACGGCGGTGCCAACCTGGCCGCCCGTCCCATGGAACTGCTGCTGGCCGGCACGGGTGGCTGCACCGCCTACGACGTGGTGCTCATCCTCAAGCGTGGGCGCCACGACGTGCGCGGTTGCAGCGTGCAACTGACCAGCGAGCGTGCCGAGGTCGATCCCAAGGTGTTCACCCGGATCAACATGCACTTCACCGTGACCGGCAAAGGCATCCCCGCTGCTGCCGTGGAGCGCGCCATTGCCATGAGCCACGACAAGTACTGCTCGGCCAGCATCATGCTGGGCAAGACGGCAGAGATTACCACCTCGTTTGAGGTGGTGGAGGCGTAACACCCAACCGCATCTGCGGCTGGGTGGGGGTCACACCCGCTCAAAAATCGCGGCAATGCCCTGACCACCGCCGATGCACATGGTCACCAGCGCATAGCGGCCGTTGATGCGCTGCAGCTCGTGCAGCGCCTTGACGGTGATCAGCGCGCCGGTGGCGCCGATGGGGTGGCCCAGCGAGATGCCCGAGCCGTTGGGGTTGACCTTGGCCGGGTCCAGGCCCAGTTCCTTGGTCACGGCGCAGGCCTGGGCGGCAAAGGCTTCGTTGGCTTCGATCACGTCCAGATCGTTCACGCTCAGACCGGTGCGCTTGAGCACCGCCTGCGTGGCCGAGATCGGGCCCACGCCCATGATCTTGGGGTCCAGGCCGGTGTGGGCATAACCCACCAGGCGTGCCAACGGCTTGGCGCCACGCGCCTTGGCGGCAGCAGCGTCCATCAGCACCACGGCGGCGGCCGCGTCGTTGATGCCCGAGGCGTTGCCGGCCGTCACCGTGCCGTTTTCTTTCACGAACACGGGTTTCAACTTGGTCATGTCGGCCAGCGTGCAGTCGGGGCGGAAGTGTTCGTCGGTGGCCCAAGCCACCTCGCCCTTCTTGCTTTTGAGCATGATGGGCACGATCTGGTCTTTGAAGTAACCAGCTTCGGTGGCACGCTGGGCGCGGTTGTGGCTTTCCACGGCCAGGGCGTCCTGCATCTCGCGGGTGATGCCGTATTTGGCGGCCACGTTCTCGGCCGTCACACCCATGTGGATGTTGTGGAAAGGGTCGTGCAGGGCGCCGATCATCATGTCCACCATCTTGGTGTCGCCCATGCGCGAGCCCCAGCGCATGTTCAGGCTGGCAAAGGGCGCACGGCTCATGTTCTCGGCGCCGCCGCCGATGGCGATGTCGGTGTCGCCCAGCAAGATGGATTGCGAGGCCGAGACGATGGCCTGCAGGCCCGAGCCGCACAGGCGGTTGACGTTGAAGGCCGGCGTGCCTTCGCCCACACCGCCGTTGATGGCGGCCACACGCGAGAGGTACATGTCCTTGGGCTCGGTGTTGACGACGTGGCCGAACACCACGTGGCCGACGTCCTTGCCGTCCACACCGGCGCGTGCCAGCGATTCGCGCACCACGGTGGCGCCCAGCTCGGTGGGGGGGATGTCCTTGAGGCTGCCACCAAAGGTGCCAATGGCGGTGCGCACTGCGCTGACAACAACAACTTCTCGGCTCATGTGAAACTCCTGCGAAATGGATGGGCGGCCCCGCACGTGCGGCGCGGGCTCAACCCAACATCTTAGCCCTCGGGCTGATGCCAGCCTGACGCGGGTTCAGGCCATCCACCGTGCCAGTACTTGCAGCCGGCCCTCGATGTGGCGCGTTGCGAGCATTTCGCCCATGGCGGTGAACTCCCCGGTGATGTGGCTGATGTTGACCTGGTGGGTTACCAGCACCAGTGGGCCGGGGCCGCGCCAGGCGCGCGCGGCGGCCAGCACCTGAGTTTTGCCCTGTTCGGGGTCGCCCTGGCCCTGGAAGGTGGAGTTGATGGCCGGCCAAATGGTGGCTGGGCCGAATGCCAGGCGTGCGGTGTCAAGGCAGCGGCACCAGGCGCTGCTGCGCACCTCAGCCGGTGTGATGCCCTGATCGGCAAAAGCCACTTTCACGCGGGCCGCCTGGGCCCGGCCGGCGTCGCTGAGGTTGCGCTGGCTGCTGCACTGGTCCAGCCGGAAGCCCGGCGGGTCGCCCACACCGGGCTCGGTCTGGGCATGGCGCATCAAAATCACCGTGCCGGGCTGTTGGGCCGCGTGCCAGAAAGCCACCAGGCCAGCTTGGGAGCGTGCCTGTGGCACACACAACAGGGTGGCGCCGGCCAGCAACAGGGTTCGGCGTGCAGGGGAATCGGGGTTCATCGTCGGCGTCCTGGGGCAACTCGCACACAATGGAGCTTCCCATTCTGATGAACGCGGCCAACAGTTGCCCAAGCAGGGACATGCAGACCCCCCAAAGCGACCCCACCGGAGACGACTGGCATCCTGTGTGCCAGGCCAGCGAGCTGGTCAACAGCGGGCTGGCGTGCTCGTTTGATGTGAACTACGCCGGCCAAACCTGCCGCGCCTTTGCCGTGCGGTATGCCGGCCAAGTGCACGCCTACCTCAACCGTTGTAGCCACGTGGCCATGGAGATGGACTGGCAGCCCGACCGATTTTTTGACCTCACCGGCCACTACATCGTGTGCGCCGCCCATGGCGCCATGTTTCGGCCCGACAGCGGGCAGTGTGTGGGCGGGCCGGGGCGGGGTGGTCTGATGAAGATCGAGACCGAGGAGCGCGACGGTGTTGTGTTCTGGCGGTCACAATACCACCTCAAGCCGGTGCAGTTCTGAGCGCGCGGCGCCACTTTTTTTATCAGCCCCATGGAAGACTTTCGCGTTTCCGATGCCCCCAGCGCCGCCACACCGGCCACCCCCACCTCCGCCACCCCCGGATGGGAGCGCGCAGCGCTGGAGCGGCTGTTGATGGCCCAGCTCAAGGAGCAACGTGCCGCGAGGCGCTGGCGGGTGGCCCTGCGCCTGCTGTGGCTGGGATTTCTGGGCACGGTGGCGTGGCTGTTGTTCGCGCAAGTGCCCACCACGACCAGCGTCAGCACACCGCACACGGCCTTGATCGAGGTGCAGGGTGAAATTGCGGACGGCACCGAAGCCGGTGCCGACCAGGTGGTGGTGGCCTTGCGCCAGGCCTTCGAGGACAGCGGCTCGCAGGGCGTGGTGCTGCTGATCAATTCGCCCGGCGGCAGCCCGGTGCAGGCCGGCATGATCAACGACGAAATCCACCGCCTCAAGGCTTTGCACAACAAGCCGGTGTATGCGGTGGTGGAGGAAACCTGCGCCTCGGCGGCCTATTACATCGCCGCCGCAGCGGACAACATCTACGTGGACAAGGCCAGCCTGGTGGGCAGCATAGGTGTGTTGATGGACGGGTTTGGCTTCACCGGTTTGATGGACAAACTGGGCGTGGAGCGGCGCTTGCTCACAGCGGGTGAAAACAAAGGTTTTCTCGATCCCTTCAGCCCCCAAAGCGAGGTGCAGCGTGCTTACGCGCAGTCCATGCTGAGCGAAATTCACAACCAGTTCATTGCCGTGGTGCGCAAGGGGCGTGGTGACCGCCTCAAGGAAACCCCGGAGATGTTCAGTGGCCTGGTCTGGAGCGGCGAGAAGGCGGTGGCCCTGGGCCTGGCCGACGGTCTGGGCAGCCTGGACCAGGTGGCCCGCGATGTGGTCAAGGCCGAAGACATTGTGGACTACACCCAGCGCGAAAATGTGGCTTCGCGCCTGGCGCGCCGGTTTGGCGCGGCCGTGGGCGAGGGCGCCGTCAAGGCCTTGCAACACGGCGGGCTGTCGCTGCGTTGAGAGGCCCGCAACCGCAGGTGGGTTTTCGCCGCCGAGGCTCTGACAAATTCGCCACCTGCTGCCACAATGGCCTCGTAGCAACACAGCAGCGAGGTGGGGCATGGCGGCAGGTTCGAGCACAGCACAGGTGGGCGGGGGCCGGCCATGAAGCGCAGGCCCTTGTACAGCTCACGGCGCGCCGCGTCCTTGCCCCCGGCAACGACGGACGCGGTTGGGGGCGCTGCAGCGTCCTCACCACACACACCACCGGTCTCAACGGCGCTTGCCGCCACCCCTTCGACGGCAACGGTTGCAGCCGCCGCACCGCGCTGGCAGCGCTGGGCTGCCCACCCCGCCGCCCTTTGGTTGGGCATGGGCGTGTTGGCCACGTTGCTGCTGCTCAACCTGTGGCGCACCGGGCCTGCCAGCAGGCCACTCACCCAGAAGACCATCGATGCCGCGGTGCTCAAAACGCTGGAAACCCAGGTGCTGCCGTCGGCTGCGGCCCGCGCGCAAGAAGCGGTGGCGGGTTCGGTGGTGCGTGTCATGGCCTATGGCAAACACCCCAAAACCGGTGAAGAGGTGGAAATGGGCGTAGGCACCGGGGTGGTCATCGTGGACAAAGGCGTGATCCTGACCAACCTGCATGTGGTGGGCGGCGCCAAAAAAATCCGCGTGGCTTTTGCAGATGGGCTGGAGGCCGACGCGAGCATGACCGGCGCGCAGCCCGAAAACGACCTGGCCGTGCTGCAGGCCCACGAAATTCCCGATGACCTGTATGCCGCCACCATGCGTTCTACCGGCGACCTGCAACCGGGTGATCAGGTGGTGGCGGTGGGTTTTCCCTTTGGCATCGGGCCTTCGGTGTCGGCCGGCGTGGTATCGGGCCTGGGCCGCTCCTTCCGCTCGCCCGAAGGCAAGCAGACCATGACCAACCTGATCCAGTTTGATGCCGCTGCCAACCCCGGCAACTCGGGGGGGCCGCTGGTCACCATGGACGGCGAAGTGGTGGGCATCGTCACCGCCATCCTCAACCCCACCTCGGCCCGCACCTTTGTGGGCATCGGTTTTGCGGTGCCTATCGAGAACGCCGCCTCAGCCGCCGGCTTGCCCCCGTTCTGACCCACACAAGGAACTCACATGAGCGATGTCCGCCAACAAGACCCCGCCACCGCCCAGTTGATGGAGCGCATCCTCTATGAAGTCAAACGCGTGGTGGTCGGGCAGGACCGTTTTCTGGAGCGGGTGATGGTGGCCATGCTGGCCCAGGGCCACTTGCTGGTGGAAGGCGTGCCGGGGCTGGCCAAAACGCTGACCGTCAAGACGCTGGCGCAGGCGGTGCGTGGGCAGTTCAAACGCATCCAGTTCACACCCGATCTGGTGCCGGCCGACCTGGTGGGCACCCGCATGTACAACCAGAAAACGGCCGAGTTCAGCACCACGCTGGGCCCGGTGTTTGCCAACCTGCTGCTGGCCGACGAAATCAACCGCGCACCGGCCAAGGTGCAGAGCGCGTTGCTGGAGGTGATGCAGGAGCGCCAGGTCACCATCGCGGGCGAGTCGCACAAGGTGCCTGAGCCTTTCCTCGTGATGGCCACCCAGAACCCCATCGAAACCGAAGGCACCTACCCGTTGCCAGAAGCCCAGGTGGACCGCTTCATGATGAAGGTGCTGGTGGACTACCCCACCGACGAGGAGGAGTACGTCATCGTCGAACGGGTCACCGGCCCGCGCATCGACGTGGTGCCCGTGGCCAGCACCGAGCAACTGGCCGCCTTGCAGGCGCAATGCCGGCAGGTCTATGTCGATCCGTCGTTGGTGCAGTACGCGGTCAAGCTGGTGTCTGCCACGCGCAAACCCGAGGCCCATGGCCTCAAAGACCTGAGCCGCTTCATCACCTTCGGCGCCAGCCCGCGCGCCACCATTGGCCTCACCGAAGGCGCGCGTGCGTTGGCCATGTTGCGCGGGCGCAGCTACGCCTTGCCCGAGGACATGGTGGACCTGGTGCCCGACGTGTTGCGCCACCGCGTGGTCTTGTCCTACGAGGCGCTGGCCGAAGGCCTCACGCCAGAGCAGGTGGTGGACAAAATCATGGCCAAGATACCCCCGCCGGCCAAACCGTTGGAACACGAGCAACGCGCCGCCTGAGGCCCGCCATGGCGTCCAGCTTGCCCGCCCACCCCGCGCCCCCGGTCGAATCGGCGGCCGCGCTGTTGCGCCGCATCGAGTGGACGGTGCTCAAACGCCTGGACGGCCTGTTGCAGGGCGACCACCGGACCTTGATGCGCGGCACCGGGCTGGACCTGGCCGACCTGCGCGAGTACCAGCCCAGCGACGACGTGCGCCACATCGACTGGAATGTGACCGCACGCCTGGGCCTGCCCCACGTGCGCCAATTCATGGAAGACCGCGACATGAACGCGTGGTTTCTGCTGGACTTGAGCGCCTCGGTGGACTTTGGCTCCAACACCCAGACCAAACGCCGTCTGTCGCGCGAATTTGTGGCGGTGCTGGCGCGCTTGTTGGCCGGGCATGGCAACCGCATTGGTGCGTTGTTGTACGGCGGTGGGCTGCACCGCGTTCTGCCGGCGCGCAGCGGCCGCCAGCACCTGCTGGAAATCCTGCATGCCATGCGGGAACCCGACGTGGCGCCACCCGACGGCGACACCACCCGCCTGCACGATTTGCTGGCCGCAGCCAGCCCCGTGCTCAAGCGACGTTCGACCGTGTTTGTGGTGTCCGACTTCATCAGCCAGCCCGGCTGGCACCAGGCGCTGGGGCGGCTGGTGTTGCGCCACGACGTGGTGGCCGTGCGCCTGCTCGACCCGCTGGAGCTGGAGCTGCCCGACCTGGGCCTGCTTACGCTGCGCGACGCCGAAACCGGTGAGCACCTGGTGGTGGACACCCACGACGCCGCATTTCGCCGCCGTTTTGCGCGCATTGCGGCCCAGCGCGAGGCCGAGCTGCGCGACAGCCTGGCGCAGGCCGGGGTGGACACGCTGGAGCTGTCCACCGACGACGACCTGGTCGACGCGCTGCTGCGTTTTGTGGACCTGCGCCGCCGCCGCCAACAACACCGGGGTGCCGCCCCGGCGCCCCACCTCAACGCCGCCTGACGTCAACCCAGGAGGATGGCCATGAAAATCCCGCTCACCTTCTTCTGGCCGCAGTTTCTGTGGCTGCTGCTGATCGTTCCTTTGTTGTTGCTGGTGTATTTTTGGCTGTTGCGGCGCAAGAAAAAAACGGCGGTGCGATACGCCAGTTTGGCCATCGTGCGCGAAGCCATGGCCGGTGGCTCGCAGTGGCGGCGCCACGTGCCCCCGGTGCTGTTCCTGCTGGCGCTCACAGCCATGCTGCTGGCCGCCGCGCGGCCGTTCGCCACACTCAGCTTGCCGTCGCTGCAGCAGACCATCATTCTGGCCATGGACGTATCGGGCAGCATGCGTGCCACCGATGTGGAGCCCAACCGCCTGGTGGCTTCACAAAACGCGGCCAAGGCCTTTCTGGCCGAGCTGCCGCGCCATGTGAAGGTGGGCATCGTGGCCTTTGCCGGCACCGCGCAGGTGGTGCAGTCGCCCACCCTCAGCCGCGAAGACCTGGTGGTCGCCATCGACAAGTTCCAGCTCCAGCGCGCCACCGCCATTGGCAGCGCCATCGTGGTGTCCTTGTCTGAAATCTTCCCCGATGCCGGCATCGATCTGTCGTCCATGGTCTACGGGCGCGACCGCCAGCGGGGCATGGCCATCGACCAGAAACCGTCGGAGCCCAAGGAACACACGCCCGTGCCCCCAGGCTCTTACTCGTCGGCGGCCATCATTTTGCTGACCGATGGCCAGCGAACCACCGGCGTGGACACCATGGAGGCCGCCAAGATGGCCGCCGATCGGGGCGTGCGTGTTTACACCGTGGGTGTGGGCACGGTAGAGGGCGAAACCATCGGGTTTGAAGGGTGGTCCATGCGGGTGCGACTGGACGAGGAGACCTTGAAGGAAGTGGCCGACCGCACGCAGGCCGAGTACTACTACGCCGGCACGGCCGAAAACCTCAAAAAGGTCTACGAGACCCTGAGCACCCGCCTGACGGTGGAGAAAAAGGAGACCGAAATCTCCAGCCTGCTGGCGCTGCTGGCGGCGGTGTTGGCCACGCTGTCGGCGGGGCTGTCGCTGCTGTGGTTCAACCGCATTGCCTGAGCGGGCTCATGCTTTTGCCGCCAGGCAGATGCGGTTGCGGCCCTCGGCCTTGGCGCGGTAGAGGGCGTTGTCGGCGGCGTTGAGCAGGGCGCTGTCGTTGTCGCCGTCCTGCGGGTAGACCGCCACCCCGGCCGAAAAGCCCAAGCCGTTCAGGCGGGTGCCGCTGTGTTCCACACACAGCTCGGCGTAGGTCTGTTGCAGCAGGTGCAGGCGCGCCACCGTCTGGCTGGCGCTGGCGCCTGGCAACACCAGGCAGAACTCTTCGCCGCCGTAGCGGGCGCAAAAGTCGCCGGCGCGTGTCTGTGCCTGCAGCAGGTCGGCCACCGCTTGGAGCACGTGGTCGCCCATGGCGTGGCCGTGTTCGTCGTTGACACGTTTGAAGTGGTCCAGGTCCATCACCACCACCGCCACCTGGGCGCCCGCGCGATGGGCGCGTTTGAGTTCGCGGGGCAGGGCGTCCTGCAGATGGCGGCGGTTGTACAGGCCGGTGAGTGGGTCGCGCACCGCCTGTTCCCGCAACTGGGCCTGCAACAGCTGGATTTCCTCGATGCGGGCCGCCAGTTCCTGCCGCGCCAGTTCGGCCTCGTGGTGGCGTTGCACCGCCAGATCGCGCTCGACGGCGGTTCTTTCTCGGGCACGTTCGAGGGCGCCCGTCCAGTGCGTGAAAAAGTGGTGTCCCAGGAACAGCACCGCCAGCGTCAACACGGTGATGATCCAGTAGACGGCCAAGGTGTACTCGTTCACCAATTGCAGCAGACGCCTGGCATCGTCGGCCGAGGTCGGCGCTGGCAATGCCGACCAGGCGCCACGACCGAGGTGGAAGGACAGCCACAGAAAAATCAGCACCCCACCCACACCCAGCAGCGACGCCGCAAACAGTTGCCAGCGGGGCAGCAGCTGGTCTGCGTGGCGTGGCAGTTGCGCATCGCGCCACACCATCGCCTGCGGTCCCAGCCAGGCCAGCAGGGGCCCCACAAACACCAGTGTCTGTAGAAAACTGCCCAGCCACCAGCCTTGCCAGATGGCAAACGCGGCCTCCGGACCCACCTGCCCGGTGTACGACCAGATGAACGAGCCGGTGGCGCCAAACACCGAGGCGATGAAGGCGACGGCCACAAAAAACAGCACCGCACTGCCGGTGCGTGGGGGCACCGGCATCTGCACAGCGCGGTAGGCCACCGCCAGCACAAAATAACCCAGGGGGTTGGACAGCGCGAACACCACGGCCCACTCGGGCGCCATGCCTGCCTGCAGGGCCAACAAGAGCGTGGCGAGGTAGGCGGGGATGGCACCCCACCAAAACCCGACACACAAGACCCACAACGTGCACAGCGTCAAAGGCGGGTAGACGGTCAGGTGCAGGTTGGCGCCCCCAAAGCGCAGCGACAGGCCCGACCAGCCGAAAGCCACCGTGGCCAGCCCCAACAACACGCTGGCGGCCAGGCTGACCCACCATGCCAGCCGCAGGCCAGTGAGGGTTTGGTCCCCATGCCGGCGCCACAACAGGCTCAGCGGCAGCGGGCGGTAGCGCAGCACATGGGGGGAGGGCGGTGGCAGGGCCATGGCCAACCCATGATACGCGCGCGGCGGCTCGGCAGCCCCTGGCTGACGTCACAATCGCACCCCATGACACACCCGATTGACACCGACGTGCTGGTGGCCGGTGGCGGTATCGCCGGACTGGCGGGCGCGCTGGGCGCGGCCCGTGCGGGCCTGAACGTGCGCCTGTTCGAACAGACCGCGCGTTTGGCCGAGGTGGGGGCAGGCCTGCAGCTGGGGCCCAACGCGGTGCGGGTGCTGGCCGATTGGGGGCTGCTCGACGCCTTGCGCGAGGTCGCGGCTTTTCCAGACGCCCTGGTGGTGCGCGACGCGCCCGGCGGGGCGGCGCTGGGGCGGCTGCGTCTGGGTGAGCGGGCGCAGGCCCGTTATGGCCAGCCTTATGCCACGGTGCACCGCGCCGACTTGCATGCCTTGCTGTGGCGGGCGGTGGCGGCGCAGCCTGAGGTTGAGCTTGGTTTGGGGCGCACGGTGCTGGGCTGGCAGGCCAGTGAAGACAAGGTGGTGGCGCAATTGACGGACAACGCCACCGTCAGCGGGCGCCTGCTGCTCGGTTGCGACGGCTTGTGGAGCCGCGTGCGGGCGCCGCTGCTGGGCGACGAGCTGCCCGTTCCCACCGGCCACATCGCCTACCGGGGGCTGGTGGACCAATCGGGGTTGCCACCGGCACAGCGGCAGCGCGACGTGGTGGCCTGGCTGGGACCCAGGATGCATGCGGTGTGTTACCCGGTGCGGCGCGACGAACACCTCAACGTGGTGGTGATTGTGCAGGGTCGGCTGGACGGCGATGTCCAGAACTGGAGCCACGCCGCCGACCCCACCGAGCTGCGTGCCGCCATGGGCCGCGTGGCGCCGGCGCTCGAATCGGTGCTGCAAGCTGTGCCGCAATGGCTGCGCTGGCCGCTGTTCGAGCGCCCGGTCATCACTGGGCCGCAGGCCCACGGCGGCGGGCGCGTGGCGCTGCTGGGCGATGCCGCCCATCCCATGCGCCCCTACCTGGCACAAGGTGCGGCCATGGCGCTGGAAGACGCCTGGAGCCTGGGCCGGCTGCTCGCGGGCCAAGCCGGCGCGTTGGCCGCTCCTGCCGGCCTGTTGCGCCAATGGGCAGACCAACGTTGGTCGCGCAACGCCTGGGTGCAGGCACGTTCGCGGCGCAACGGACGCATTTTTCACCTGGTGCCCCCTTTGAGTTGGGGACGCAACCTGGCCATGGCCGTGCTGGGTGAACGGTTGCTCGACGTGCCGGCGCTCTACAGCGGGCCACCGTCGGCTTAACATCACCGCTTTCTCCCACCTGAACCCGATGCCGCCCATGACCAAACGTTTCCTGACCCGCCGCACCGCCCTCAACCTGGTGGCGGCCAGCACCCTCGCACTGGCCACTTCCGTCGCCGTGGCACAAACCGCCTGGCCCACCAAGCCGCTGCGCCTGGTGGTGGGTTTTCCGGCCGGGTCCTCGCCCGACCTCACCGCCCGCACCCTGGCCGAGCCGCTGGCGCAGGCGCTGGGCCAACCGGTGGTGGTGGACAACAAGCCCGGTGCCGGTGGCAACATCGCCGCCGACTTTGTGGCCAAAGCCGCCGACGGCCACACCTTCGGTTTGATGATCAACGGCAACATGACGATTGCCAAGTTGCTCAACCCGGCGACAACTTACGACCCCCTCAAGGACCTGGCGCCGGTGAGCCTGCTGGCCACCGCGCCCCTGGTGTTGGCCGCTTCCACCCAACTGCCTGCCGGCGCACCGGCCGTGCTGGCCGCCGTGCGTCAGGGTGGTGACAAGATCAACTACGGCACACCCGGCAACGGCACCGTGGCCCACCTGGGCATGGAGTTGCTGAAAACCAAGGCGGGCCTGGCGCCGGTGCATGTGCCCTACCCAGGCAACCCGCAGGTCATCACCGCCCTGATCGCGGGCGACCTGCAGCTTGCGCTGCTGCCGCCCGGCTTGGCCATGCCCCAGGTGCGGGCCGGCAAGCTGCAGGCGGTGGGTGTCACCTCGGCCGGGCGCAGCAGTCTGGTGCCCGATGTGCCCACGCTGGCCGATGCCGGCATCCCCGGTTTCCAGCTGGAAATCTGGAACGCGGTGGCGGGACCCGCCCACACGCCCAAGCCGGTGGTGGACAAACTCTCCACCTTGTTGGCCGAGATCGTGCGCCGCCCCGAGGTGCGTGAGAAGCTGTTCAACCAGGGCTGGCAGGTGGCCGGCACCTCGGCCGAAGGCCTGGCCAAACGCATCCAGCGCGACACGGCTGAAATGGGCGAGGTGATTCGCCGCAACAACATACGCCCGCAGTAACGGGCGCGTGCCTCAGGCGGAGACCGTGCGGCTGGGCATGATGTGGACCAGCGACAGGTCCAGCCGCAGCCGCACCGTGTCACCCACGGCGGGCAACTGGGTGTGGGGCTGCCCGGTCAACATCAGTTGCAGTGTGGTGCCGGTCGGCTGATCGGTCTGCAGGCGCAACAAGGTCACGTCGCCCAGGTGGTGTTGGGTCAGCACCTGGGCCAGCAGGCACAGCCAGCGCGGGTCGGTGGGCGGGGTGCCATCGCACAGGGCCAGGCCCTCGCCGGGGATGACCCAGGTCACATGTTGGTCGCGTTCAACCTTGCCTTTGTCGCGCACGCGCAGCTGCGGCCCGTCGCCTGCCGCCCCCAGCCACCGCATCAGGCCCCAGCCGGGGGCGTCGGCCGCACCTTCCCAGCGCCCCTCAAAACGGTTGACGATGCCCACCAGATCGGCGACCCGGGCGTTGCGCGGCGAGCGGTGGATGACCTCGGGTCGGCCTTGCTGCAGCACTTCGCCGTCGGCCATCACCACCAGCTCATCGGCCAGCAGCCGTGCTTCGGTCAGGTCGTGGGTCACCAGCACCATGGGCACGGCGATGTCCTCACGCAGTTCGGCCAGCAACGCGTAGAGCGTGCGCCGGTTCATCTGGTCCACCGCCGAAAACGGCTCGTCGAGCAAGAGCACCGCCGGGTCGCGCACCAGGGCGCGGGCCACCGCCACACGCTGCTGCTGGCCGCCGGAGAGTTGCGCCGGGCGGCGTGTGTACAGCTCGGGTGCCAGGCCCACGCGGCGCAGCATGTCGGTCGCGCGCGCCAGGCGGTCGGGGTCGTGCAGGGGCAGCGCGACGTTGTGTTGGGCGGTCATGTGGGGCATGAGCGCGTAGTCCTGAAACACCAGACCGACCCGGCGCTGCTGGGGTGGCACAAACAGGCCGGCGGCGCTGTCGCACCAGCAGGCGTCGCCCACGGTGATGCGCGCGTGTTGTGGCCGCATGAGGCCGGCGATGGCGCGCATCAGCGAGGTTTTGCCGGCGCCTGAGGGGCCAACCAGCGCCACCATTTGGCCGGGCTCGCAGTGAAAGCCGCCACGCAGGCGCATGGGCGTCTCTTGGGCGATGTGCACACGCAGTGTCACCGGGCGCCTTCCGGGGTCCGCCGCCCGGCCCACAGCGAGGCCACCACCGCGAGCGTGGAGAAGACCAGCAGGGTGAGCGACATCAGGTGCGCGCCATGCAGGTCGAAGGCCTGCACGCGGTCGTAGATGGCGATGGCGATGGTCCGTGTTTCACCGGGAATGTTGCCACCCACCATCAAGACCACACCAAACTCGCCCAGCGTGTGCACAAAGGTCAGCACCATGGCCGACATCACACCGGGCCAGGCCAGTGGCAGCTCAACCCGCCAGAAGGTGGCCCAGGCGCTCAGGCCGTTGACGGTGGCGGCTTCGATGAGCTTGTGCGGAATGGCCTCGAAGCCACGTTGCATGGGCTGCAACATGAAGGGGATGTTGAACACCACCGACGCCAGCAGCAGGCCCAGGAAGTTGAAGCTCAGCGACAGGCCCAGCGTGTCTTGCGCCCAGCGCCCCAGCGGCGAGGCCGCCCCCAGCGACACCAGCAGGTAGTAGCCCAACACGGTGGGTGGCAGCACCAGCGGCAGCATCACCAGGGCTTCCAGCCAGGGCTTGGCGGGCGAGCGGCTGCGCGCCAGCCAGCGCGCGCTCAGCAAGCCCACCGGCAGCAGCACCAGCAACGTGGCCAGGGCCAGCTGTACCGAGAGCGCGAGTGCCTGCCAATCCATGTTCAGGGCTTGGGCCGGCTGAAACCGTAGCGCGCCAGCGTGGCCTGGGCAGCGGGTGTGGCCAGGTGTTCGTAGAAGGCGCGCGCTGCGGGAGGGGCGTTTTTCAGCAGCACCATGCGCTGGGCCAGCGGTTGGTGCCAGGTGGCGGGAATCAGCGCGAAGTCGCCTTGCGCCGCCATCTGCGGCGCCAGCGCCAGCGACTGGGCAATGACGCCGCCCTGCGTGGCGCCGCTGGCCGCGAACTGGGTGGCCTGCGAGATGTTCTCGCCCAGCACCAGCCTGGGTTGCAGGGCGTTCCAAAGGCCCGCGTGCTGCAGCGCTTCGCGGGCGCGGGCGCCGTAGGGCGCGTGGTCTGGGTTGGCGATGGCGAACTTGTGCACCTCACCGGCCTTCAATGCGCGCGCCAGATCCTTGAGCTCCCCATCGGCCTTCACGGGCGAGCCTTTGGGCACAAACAGCCCGATGCGGCCGAGGGCGTACAGGCGTCCCCGGTCGGTGGTCAGGCCGGCGTCGGCGAGCTTGAACACGTAGGCTTCGTCGGCGGACAGATAGAGGTGGAAGGGCGCGCCTTGCTGGATTTGTGTGAAGAAGTTGCCCGAAGAACCAAACACCAAGCGCAGGCGCTGGCCCGTGCCCTTTTCGAACTGCGCGGCAACGTCTTCCAGCGCAAACTTGAGGTCGGACGCCGCCGCAACGGTGATGGTCGTTGGCTGTGCATTTGCAACCCCACTGACACATGCGCCCAGCAGGGTCAACAGCGTGCGGCGGGTCAGCAGGTGGATGGCCATGTCGCGTGTGGGTTCGAAGTACGATATCTGTCGCGAAGTATATCGGGTTATCTCCGAACAAAGATATCGCTTGCCATGAGCCACCCGCCTGCCCACACCACGCCAGCGCTGGACCCCACCACCCAGGTGCGGGTGCGCTTGCGCGTGCAAAGCGGTGCAGACATCCAACTCGGGCCCGGGCGGATCGACGTGTTGCAGGGGGTGGCCGAAACCGGGTCGATCGCTGAGGCAGGGCGGCGCCTGGGCATGAGCTACCAGCGCGTGTGGTCGCTGGTTCAGGCCATGAACGCCGCGTTTGAGGCGCCGCTGGTGGTCAAGCAGCGGGGGGGCTCGGCCGGCGGTGGCGCGGCGCTCACCCCCACTGGACAGACCGTGCTGGCGGCGTACCGTGCCGCAGATGCGGCGGCCTTGCAGGCCGCTCAGCCGCACTTGGGTGGGGTACTGGGTCTGTTGCGAAAGCCGTGAACGCCCGGCCGCCGTGGGAACCTGGGCGGCAGGAACCGCGACATGAACCGGGACCGGCTCCCAAGCTCCCTAAAATCGGTCCATGTTTGTCCACCTTCGCCTTCACACCGAATTTTCCGTCGTTGACGGCACCGTGCGCATCGACGAGGCGGTGGCCGCCGCCGCTGCCGATGGCCAGCCCGCGCTGGCCATCACCGACCTGAACAACCTGTTTGGTGGCATCAAGTTCTACAAGGGCGCACGGGGCGCCGGCCTCAAGCCGGTGTTGGGGGTGGAGGTGATGCTGCAAGGCCTGGGTGCCGATGCTGCCGTGGCCCCCGGCGCCGGCCCGAATGCCCAGCCCATGCCCCGGGTGCTGCTGCTGGCGCAGAACCGCGAGGGCTACCTCAACCTGTGCGAAATCCTGGCGCGCGCCTGGACGCGCAACGTGGTGCGCGACATGGCGCTGGTCAAATGGGAGTGGCTGCAAGAACTGGGCGCGGGCCTCATCCTGCTGTCGGGTGCCCATGCCGGCCCGGTGGGCCAGGCCTTGCTGGGCGGTGACAGCGCCCGCGCTGCCGATCTTGCGTTGCAGATGGCGGGCGTATTTACCCACCGCTTCTACTTGGAAATTCAGCGCGCGGGCCGCCCCGATGACGAGCGCCTGGTGCAGGCCACCGTGCCCCTGGCCGCGCGCCTGGGCCTGCCGGTGGTGGCCACCCACCCGGTGCAGTTCATGGCGCCCGAAGACTACGAGGCGCACGAGGCCCGGGTCTGCATCTCCGAAGGCGAGATTCTGGGCAACCAGCGCCGCGTGCGCAAATTCACCCGCGACCAGCACTTCAAGAGCGCGGCCGAGATGGTGGCCTTGTTTGCCGACGTGCCGAGCGCTGTGGCCAACACGCTGGAGATTGCGCGCCGCTGCAGCCTGACCCTGGTGCTGGGCAAACCGCAACTGCCCAACTTCCCCATCCCGCCGGTCAATGGGCAGATCCTGTCCACCGAGGATTACTTCCGTCATGTGTCGTTTGAGGGCCTGGAGGAACGGCTGCGCCACCTCTACCCCGACGAGGCGCGCCGCGACAAGGAACGGCCACGTTACGTAGAGCGCCTGGAGTTCGAACTGAACACCATCCTCAAGATGGGTTTCCCCGGCTACTTCCTCATCGTGGGCGACTTCATCCAGTGGGCCAAGAACAACGGCTGCCCGGTGGGGCCGGGCCGGGGTTCTGGCGCGGGTTCGCTGGTGGCCTATGCCCTCAAGATCACCGACATGGACCCGCTGGAATACAAGCTGCTGTTCGAGCGCTTCCTCAACCCCGAGCGGGTGTCCATGCCCGACTTCGACATCGACTTCTGCCAATCCAACCGCGATCGGGTGATCGACTACGTGAAGGACAAGTACGGCAAGGAGGCGGTGAGCCAGATCGCCACCTTCGGCACCATGGCCGCGCGCGCGGCCATCCGCGACGTGGGCCGCGTGATGGACTTTCCTTATGGCTTTTGCGACAGCATCTCCAAGCTGATCCCCAACAAGCCGGGCAAGCCGGTCACGCTGCAGTACCCGCCGCCCGACCTCAAAGGCGATGACATGGAAAAGTACGCCATCGCCGCCGAGCCCCTGCTGGCCGAGCGCATCGAGCAAGAGGAAGACGTCAAGGCCCTGGTCGAGATGGCACAAAAGCTCGAAGGCATGACCCGCAACGTGGGCATGCACGCGGGGGGCGTGCTGATCGCGCCGGGCAAGCTCACCGACTTCTGCCCGCTCTACCAACAGCCGGGCAGCGAATCGGCCGTGAGCCAGTACGACAAAGACGACGTGGAGGCCGTGGGCCTAGTGAAGTTCGACTTCCTGGGTCTGGCGACGTTGACCATCCTGGAGATTGCCAAGGAATTCATCGTCCAGCGGCACAAGAGCCAGGCCAACTTCGCCTTCGAGAACATCCCGCTCGACGACAAGCCCACCTACCGGCTGTTCTCGGAAGGCAAGACCGAAGCCGTGTTCCAGTTTGAAAGCCGCGGCATGCAGGGCATGCTGCGCGACGCCAAACCCAGCCGGCTGGAGGACCTGATCGCCCTGAACGCGCTGTACCGACCGGGCCCCATGGACCTGATCCCCAGCTTCGTGAACCGCAAACACGGCAAGGAGCCGGTGGAATACCCGCACCCGGCCGTGGCCGACATGCTCAGCGAGACCTACGGCATCATGGTCTACCAGGAGCAGGTGATGCAGACGGCGCAGATCCTGGGCGGCTACTCGCTGGGTGGCGCCGACTTGCTGCGCCGCGCGATGGGCAAGAAAAAGGCCGAGGAAATGGCCGAGCACCGCGAGAAGTTCCGCGCGGGCGCGCTGGCCACCCACGGCATCCCGCAGGACAAGGCCGACGAGGTCTTCGACCTGATGGAGAAGTTCGCGGGCTACGGCTTCAACAAGTCGCACGCCGCCGCTTACTCACTGCTGGCCTACCACACCGGTTGGCTCAAGGTGCATTTCACGGCCGAGTTCTTCTGCGCCAACATGACCGTGGAAATGGACAACACCGACAAGCTCAAGGTGTTGTTCGAAGACGCGCAGAAAAACTTCGGCCTCAGCTTCGAGCCGCCCGATGTGAACCGGGGCAACTACCGCTTTGAGCCGGTGAGCGACAAGGTCATCCGCTACGGCCTGGGCGCTGTCAAGGGCACCGGCCAGCAGGCGATTGAGGCCATCGTGGCCGCGCGCGAGGGGCGGGGTTCGGGCGAGTTCGGCGACCGCACCGGGCCCTTCACCAGCCTGTTCGACTTCTGCGTTCGCATCGACAAACAGCGGGTCAACAAACGCACGGTCGAGGCGCTGATCAAGGCCGGTGCGTTTGACGCCATCGAACTCAACCGCGCGGCCTTGCTGGCGTCGGTCGAGCGCGCTTTCGACTTTGCCTCCGCCCAGGCGGCCAACGCCAACCAGGGCGGCCTCTTCGACATGATGGATGCAGGCCCGGGCGCCAGCACCGAGGAGCCTGGCCTGGTGGAGGTGCTGCCCTGGGGGGTGAAGGAGCGTCTGACGTTCGAAAAAACCGCCATCGGCTTCTACCTCTCGGGGCACCTGTTCGACGAGGTCGAACGCGAGGTGCGGCGTTTTGCGCGCACGCCGCTGGCCGATCTGGTGGATTCGCGTGACCAGCAGTTGCTGGCCGGCATTGTCAACGACCTGCGGGTCATCAACGGCCAGCGTGGCAAGCTGGCCTTGTTCAAGCTCGATGACAAGACCGGCACGGTCGAAGCCTCGGCCGATGAGAACCTCATCAACGCCCACAAGCACCTGCTCAAGGACGACGAACTCATCATCGTCATGGCCCAGGCCCAACACGACCGTTTTTCGGGCGGCCTGCGCCTGAAGATCACCCAGGTGTGGGACTTGCCCACCGCCCGCTGCCGATTTGGCAAGTACCTGCGTGTGGCGGTCAACGGCAGCAACCCGCCGATTGCCGAACTGGTCAAGACCTTTGCGCCCGTGCGCGAGATGACCGAACAAGGCGAACTGGTGCGGGGCCTGCCGGTGCGCATCGCGCTGGAGCGCCACGGTGCGCGTTGCGAAATCCAGCTCGACGAGCGGGCGCTGTTCTACCCCAGCGACGCGGCTTTGGCCAGCTGGACGGCCCAGGCGCATCAGCAAAAAGCCGAAATCGTCTTCGACTGAACGGCGACACGTTGACCCTTAAACCGGGTTAACCTCGCACCTGATTCAAAACAAGTGCTCTGGCGCGGGTGTCTGATCCCCCGCCGCATCAGGAGTGGGGGAGGGAGGATGAAAGCCATCACCGCGGGATTGAGCCGCCTGGACGGCGCCTGGGCCGACGCCTGGGGCCAGGACCGCGTGCTGCGCCTGGCCACGGATGCACCGTGGCCCGAGCTGCGTGCCATGCATTTGCGCAGCCAGCACCAGACCGTGCCTTTTGTGCTGTTCGTCAACCTGACGTTTGCCATTTTGGCGGCTGGCATCTTCACCAACGCGGCCGGCTGGACCTTCATGTGGGCCTGGATTTCGGCACAGGTGGTGTGGACGCTGTACGTCTGGGCCGCGTGGCGGCCCCGCCAGCGACGGCCCTACGTCCTGGCCACCCCCTGGGCCTTGACCCGTGTGCTGCTGGGGGCGGCGGTGGTGTCGGTGTTGTGGTCCATCGCCATCTGGGTGTGGTTCAGCCATGCCGATCCCGACGGTCGCCATTTCATGGTGGCCATCGTGGTGGGCAACCTGTGTGTAGGCACCTTGGCGATGTCGTCCATCGCCTCTGGGGTGTTGGCGTATGTGCTGCCACAGGTGTTGGCCACCGCCGTGTCGCTGGTGGTTTACCCACGCAGCTATGTCGAGCTTGAACTGATTGCGCTGGTGCTGCTCGCGCTGGTGTTGTGCTGGTTCGGGTCTTACATCTCGCGGGTGCTGACCGCCAACCACATGTCCAAGCGCCGGCTCAAGGCCAACCTCGAAGAGCTGGAATTGGCGCGAGACCACCTGCTCAACAGCGAAAAGCTGGCGTCGCTCGGCTCTTTGGTGGCCGGCGTGTCGCACGAGGTCAGCACACCTTTGGGGGTGGCCGTCACGGCCTGTTCTGCGGTGGCCGACACCTTGCATGGCATGCAGCGCGACTACGACGACCGCACCCTGAGCCAGGACGTGTTCGAGCAGACCATGACGCAGGCCATGGCTGGCGTGGGCATGCTGCAGAACAACCTCGACCGTGCGGCGCAGCTCATTTCCAGCTTCAAGCACACGGTGGTGAGCCAGGTGGACGACAGCCTGAGCGATTTCGAGGTGATGGAGACGGTGCGGACCTTGTTGGTGAGCCTGCAGCCGGTGTTGCGGCGGGTGCCGGTGGTGCCGACCCTCATGGGGCCTGCGCAGCTCAAGGTGCGCTCCTACCCCAGCGCGCTGATGCAGGTGCTGACCAACCTGATGATGAACAGCGCGCTGCACGCCTTCGAAGGCGTGGTGTCACCCGAAATCAACATTGAGGTGACCGATGAAAAAGACCAGTGGACCCTGACCTACCACGACAACGGTGTGGGCGTGGCCCTCGATGTGCAACAGCGCATCTTTGAGCCCTTTTTCACCACCCGACGTGGCCGCGGCGGCACCGGGCTGGGCCTGAACATCGTCTACACCCTGGTGACGCAGCGGCTGGGGGGGCGGCTGGAATTCTGGTCCGACCCGGCCGCCGGTTTGCGTTTTCGGCTTGATCTGCCGAAACTGGCGCCGCCTGCGGCCACCGTGGCTGCACAGGACGAAACATGACCGGCGAACGCTCGGCTTGGATGTCCCGTCTGCAAGCGCGCCTGCGGTCCGATCTCGACTGGCTGACGCGCGAGGACGAGACCGCCGCGCGGCTGCGCGCCCGCCACCTGAACTACGTCAACCGCCTCACGCCCTTGCTGGTTGGGGTGAGCATGGCCAACGCCTCCTTGTTGGTCTACGTGATGCAATTCAGCGCGGGCGCGCTGCCGGTGCTGTGCTGGGTGTTGTTTTACGTCGCCTGGGCGGTGCTGGCAATGCGTGGCTGGTGGAAGCGGCACCGCCACGAGGCGCAGACGGCCTCGCCGCGTGCTGTCTGCCGTGTCACCCAGGGCGCCATGGCCATAGCCTTGTTGTGGGGCGTGGCGGCCTTGATGTGGTTCCCGATCGGCAACAGCGAACAACGCTTCTTGGTGGGCATGGTGGTGCTGGGTTGCCTCAATGGGGGGGTGTTGGCGTTGGCAACAGTGCCTACTGCTGCATGGGCCTACCTCTGCGTGCTGACACTGTGCTGCATGGCGGCGGCGCTGATGGCGCGTTTGGAATTCATCGGCATCGAACTCACCCTGCTGCTGACATACAGTGGGGCACAAGCGTGGATGGCCCTGGTGATCGCCCGCGTTTTTTCTGCCCGTGTGCGCTCTGAAACCATGGCACGCGAGCGCCAAGCCGACCTGGAGGTGGCGCGCGACCAGCTCATCAGCAGTGAAAAAATGGCGGCGCTGGGCGCCCTGGTGGCCGGTGTGGCACATGAGGTCAACACGCCCTTGGGCATTTCGATCACCGCGGCGTCGGCGGTGCGAGAAGGCCTGGTCGGCATGCGCGAGGACTACCAGGCGCAGCGCATGACCCGTGAAAGCTTCGAGCAGGCGCTGGACCAGGCCATGGAGGGCCTGGACATGCTGGACACCAACCTGATGCGGGCCTCGCGCCTGATCAAGGATTTCAAACAGACGGCGGTGCATCAGACCAGCGAGCGCCTGTGCGACTTTGATGTGATGGAAACCTTGCGTGCCTTGTTGGCCAGTCTGCACCCGGTGACGCGCCGGGTGCCGGTGCGCCCCATGTTGGGTGGGCCACGCAAACTGCCTGCCCGAGGCTACCCCGGCGCGCTCATGCAGGTGTTGACCAACCTCATCATGAACAGCGTCAACCACGCGTTCCGCGAGGTGGCTTCACCCGCCATCGTGATCGACGTGCGCGAAGGCGAGCACGAATGGGAGCTGGTGTACAGCGACAACGGCGTGGGCGTGCCACACGAGTACCAGGCACGCATCTTCGAGCCCTTTTTCACCACCCGCCGAGGCCGTGGTGGCACCGGCCTGGGGCTGAACATCGTGTACACCGTGGTGACGCAACGCATGGGCGGGCAACTGACGTTCTGGTCGCGGCCGGGCCAAGGGGTGCGCCTGCACCTGCGTTTGCCTCGGCGCCTCACGTCCGAGCGGCCCGACTCCCAGCCCCAGACACAGAGCCACCCGGGCACGACCACGGGGCTTTGAGCGACCAGCGGCTCAGTCTTGGGGGCGGAAGCCCAGCACGATGGGCGAGGGCACCTTGCCGTTTTCGTCGCGTGGCAGGGTGGCCGTGCGCTCCACGGCACGCAACACCGCGTCATCCCAGGCTTTGTTGCCGCTGGACTGGGTGAGTCGGCTGCTGACAATGGTGCCGTCGGGAAGCAATTTGATTTCCACCTCGGCGCGTGGGTTGCCGTTGACCACATCGGTGAAGACGATGTTGGGTTTGATGCGTGCGACCACGCGACCGCCGTAGCTGGCCGACGGACCACTAGACTGTTGGGCCGTGCCCTTGGCGTTGGCATTGCCGGTGGCACCGGCCTGGCCCATCATGCGCTCCAGGTTCTTCTGCCTGTCGGCGGCGAGTTGGGCGTCGCGGCGTTTTTCCTCAGCGGCTTTGGCTGCGTCTTCGCGCTTCTTGCGTTCGGCGTCCAGCTTGGCTTGCTCGCGCTTTTTCTGCTCGGCCAGTTCCTGCTTCTTTTGGTCGGCCTTCTTTTTCTCTTCGAGCTTCTTGGTTTCTTCGCGCTTGAGCGCGTCCGCTTTCTTCTTGTCCTCAGCTTGTTTGAGGGCCTCAGCCTTGCGTTTTTCCTCGGCCTTTTTCTTGGCTTCCAGCGCAATCTCCGCCCGGTCTGGCGCCGGCGCAGGGGGCGGGGGGGCCGGGCGCGGCGGTTCGGGCGCGGGCTTGACGGGTTTGGGCTCTGGTGCGGGCGGCGGTGGCGGTGCGGGCGTGGGTTCCACCAGCCGTGGCGCGGCTTCTTGTGGCAGGCGTGACCACAGTTCGGCCTCCACCGCCACCTCGGTCGCGTCCGGCGTCCAGCTCACGCCCCAGGTGAGCGCGGCCACCAGCAAGCCATGGGCGATCAGGGCCAAGGTGAGCGGCCCGCTCCAGCGGGTGTCCCCTGGTGGGCTGAGGTCGATCTGGTCGGCGGTGGCGTTCATGTGGTGCGTGTGTGTCAGCGGCTGGTTTGCACCGACAGGCCCACGCGCTCGATGCCAGCCCGTTGCAAGCGGTCCATCACCTCGACCACACTTTCGTACTTCACATTCTTGTCGGCACTGATGACCACCGGCGCGGACTTGCCGTCTGCGCCGGCCGCGCCTTGAAGTTGGCGCACGCGCTCCACCAGGCGTTCCTTGGTGGTGTCTTGGGCGCTGGCGTTGGACATGCCGTCTTTCACCTGCAGCTTGGCGTCCTTGTCGATCAGCACCTGCACAAACTTGTCCGGCGAGCGGTCCGCCTTGCCCACGCTGGGCAGGTTGATCATGCTCGGCGTGATCAGCGGCGCCGTGACCATGAAGATGATCAGCAGCACCAGCATCACGTCGATGAAGGGCACCATGTTGATTTCGTTGATGGTGCGGCGGCCCCGGCCGCGTGAGGACACGGCAGGCATTTCAGTGGCCGGACGCGGTGCCCGCGCCCAGGTTGCGGTGCAGGATGTTGGAGAACTCTTCGATGAAGGTTTCCAGCCGGTTGGCCACGCGGTCGATGTCGTGGGCGAAGCGGTTGTAAGCCACCACGGCGGGGATGGCGGCGAACAGGCCGATGGCGGTGGCCACCAGGGCTTCGGCAATGCCGGGTGCCACGGTGGCCAGGGTCACCTGCGTGAGCGAGGCCAAGCCGGTGAAGGCGTGCATGATGCCCCACACCGTGCCGAACAGGCCCACATAGGGCGACACCGACCCGACCGAGGCGAGGAAGGCGAGGTTGACTTCCATCGCGTCGAGTTCGCGCTGGTAGCTGGCGCGCATGGCGCGGCGCGCTCCATCGAGCAGGGCGCCGCTGTCGCCGATGCGGCGTTCACGCAGCTTGAGGTATTCGCGCATGCCACTGGCAAAAATGCGCTCCATGGGGCTGCCCTGGCGCGCGTTCTGGGTGGCGCCGGCATACAGGTCGTTGAGGCTGCTGCCCGACCAGAAGTCGCGCTCGAAATCCTCGGTCAGCGCCTTGACCCGTTTGAGTGCAAACAGCTTGCGGAAGATGGCCGCCCAGCTGATGACGGACAGCGTCAGCAGCAGCAGCACCACGGCCTGCACCACCCAACTGGCGTTGAGCAGCAGGGAAACAATCGAAAAGTCGTGTGTCATGCGTTGTGTAGCTTGTCGATCAGGGTGACGGGAATGCGCATCGGCTTCATGGCACTGGCATCGACCCAGCCGATGCGGATCTGGCCTTCGCACAGGCGCTGCGCATCCGGGCCTTCACCCAGCCACGCCACCTGCTCTAGTGTCATGGAGGCGCGGCCAAGTTCCGTAAGCCGGGTGGTTACAAGAAGCAAATCATCGAGGCGCGACGGGCGGTGGTGGCGGGTCTGCGTGTCGGTGACAACAAACATGCCGCCTGTGGCCTCGCGCAGGGCCTGCTGCTGCAGACCCAGGCTGCGCAGCCACTCGGTGCGAGCGCGCTCAAAAAACTTGAGGTAGTTGGCGTAGAAGACGATGCCACCGGCGTCGGTGTCTTCCCAATACACCCGCACGGGCCAATTGAACACCTCCGGCTTTGTCACAGCACCTGCTCCAGGCGGCGCACGGCTTCCTGCAGCTGGGCCATGGAATTGGCGGTGGAAAAACGCACGTAGCGCTGCGGTTCGGCACTGCCGAAGTCGCGTCCCGGGGTGACGGCCAGGTGGGCGCGCTTCATCAGCTCGAAGGCAAAGTCCCAGCTGCCTGATTCGGGTGCAATGCCCCATTTCTGGCAGGCCGCGCTGCAGTCGGCGTAGGCGTAAAAGGCGCCGTCCGGCATCACCGGCACATTCAAACCCAGGCGGTTGAGTGCCGGGATGAAAAAGTCGCGCCGGGCCTTGAACTCGTGGCGGCGGCGCTCGTATTCGGCCAGGCTCTCGGGCTCGAAGCAGGCCAGCGCGGCGTGTTGCGACACGGTGCTGGCGCAGATAAACAGGTTTTGTGCGATGCGCTCCACCGCGTCCACCAGCGATGGTGGCACCACCAGCCAGCCCAGGCGCCAGCCGGTCATGTTGAAGTACTTGGAGAAGCTGTTGATGCTGATGACTTCGTCGCCCAGCCCATCAGGCAGGCCCAGGGCGCTGTGGCCATACTCATCGTCGTAGCTCAGGCCCAGGTAGATCTCGTCGATCAGCGTCACACCGCCACGCTCGCGCACGCTGCGGGCGATGGCCTCCAGCTCGGTGCGGGCAATCGACGTGCCCGTGGGGTTGGACGGCGAGGCCAGCAGCACGCCGCAGGTGTCCAGGCCCCAGGCCGCTTCCACCTGCTCGCGGCTGAGCTGGAAGCGGGTGTCGGGCCCACTGGGCAATAGCACCGCCGTGCCGCCGGCCGCCTGCACGAACTGGCGGTTGCAGGGGTAGCTGGGGTCGGGCATGAGGATCTCGTCCTCGGGGTCGATCAGGGCCAGGCAGGCCAGCTGCAGCGCGGCGGACGCACCCGCGGTGACCACAATGCGGGCGGGATCGATGTTGAGTCCGAAACGTTGCGCGTACCAGCCGCTGATGCGCTCGCGCAAGGCGGGCAGGCCGGTGGCCTGAGTGTACTGCGTGCGGCCGTCGCGGATGGCTTTTTCAGCCGCCTCGCGCACCAGCGGGGGCGCGGTGAAGTCGGGCTCGCCGATGTTGAGGTAGATCATGGGCCGGTCGGTGTGCGCCGCCTGTGCGGCCACTTGGGCGGCGGCCTTGGCCACCTCCATCACATAGAAAGGTTCGATGCGCTGGGCGCGATCAGATAACTTCATTCCGTGTCATTCGGCTGTTTTGGCACGGCTGCCGCGCCCGCTGCTGGGCGAGGCGGCCACTTCCTGGGCACGCAAACCCTTGGCCAACGGGTGCAACACGCCGTTGACGTACTTGTGGCCGTCGGTGCCCCCAAAGGACTTGGCCAGCTCGATGCACTCGTTGACCACCACGCGCCAGGGCACGTCCAGACAGTGCTGCAGCTCGTAGGCACCAATCCACAGCACGCCGCGCTCGATGGGCGAGATTTCGGCCAGCGGGCGGTCCAGGTGGGGGGTGATGGCGGCGTCCAGCGCGGCCGATTGTTCGATGCAGCCGTGCAGCAGGGCGTCGTAGTGCGCACTGTCGGCCTTGTGGAAGCCGCTCAGGTCGCGGGTGAACACGTCGATGTCGCTGGCGTCATTGCGGCCCACGAGGTGCTGGTAAAGGGCTTGCAGCGCGAACTCGCGGGCACGGGTGCGGGCGGATTTGTCGGCCGCCTTGCGGGGTGGGGTGTTCTCAGTGCTCATGTTCAACCAATCTGCTTGAGCAACAAGGCCATTTCGACAGCGACCTTGGCTGCATCCGCACCTTTTTCGGTCTGACGTGCCACGGCCTGTTCCTGGTTCTCGGTGGTGAGGATGGCGTTGGCGATGGGCAGCTGGTAGTCCAGACCCACGCGGGTGACGGCCGCGCCCGATTCGTTGGCCACCAGCTCGAAGTGGTAGGTTTCGCCACGGATGATGCAGCCCAGTGCGATGAGGGCATCGAACTCGTCGCGTTCGGCCAGGGCCTGCAGTGCGGTGGCCACTTCCAGTGCGCCCGGTACGGTCACGTGGTGGATGCGCTTTTCCTGCACGCCCAGGGCCAGCAATTCTTTGTGGCACGCGTCCCACAGGGCGTTGGTGATGCCTTCGTTGAAGCGGGCCTGCACCACGCCGATGTGCAGGTTTTTGCCGTCCAGCGGCCCGGTGCTGCCTTTGTCTGCGCCAAACATGTTCTGATTTTCCTTAAACGCCGGTGGCGCTGTCTTTGCTGAGGTAGCCGGTGATTTCCAGGCCGTAGCCGGTCATGCTGGGCATGCGGCGCGGGTTGCCCATGAGGCGCATTTTTTGCACACCACATTCGCGCAAGATCTGTGCGCCCACGCCGTAGGTGCGCAGGTCCATGCGGCCACGTTCAGGCGCTTGCGCCGAGCGGGCCGTGCCCTCGAACTGCGCCAGCAGTTGTTCGGCTGTTTCGCCACAGTTCAGCAGCACCGCCACACCCTGGCCCTGCGCCGCGATGTGGCGCAGGCTGTTTTCCAGCGACCAGGAGTGCATGCCACGGCCCACCTCCAGCGCGTCCAGCACCGACAGCGGCTCGTGCACCCGCACGTCCACCGAGGTGCTGGCCTCCCACCGACCCTTGACCAGGGCCAGGTGCAGCGCACCACTGGGTTCGTCGCGGAAGGCGTGGGCGGTGAATTCGCCGAAAGCGGTGTTGAGCGGGCGGCTGCCCACTTTTTGCACCAGGCTCTCGACGCGGCTGCGGTGTTCGATCAGGTCGGCAATCGTGCCGATCTTGAGGCCGTGTTCGGCCGCGAACAGCTGCAGGTCGGGCAGGCGTGCCATGGTGCCGTCGTCCTTCATGATCTCGCAGATCACGGCGGCGGGCGTGCAGCCGGCCATGGCGGCGAGGTCGCAGCCGGCTTCAGTGTGGCCAGCGCGCATGAGCACGCCGCCCTCCACCGCCTGCAGCGGGAAGATGTGGCCCGGCTGCACCAGGTCGGCTGCCTGGGCGTTGGGGGCCACCGCCACCTGCACGGTGCGGGCGCGGTCTGCGGCCGAAATGCCGGTGGTCACGCCCTCGGCCGCCTCGATGGAGACGGTGAAAGCGGTGCCCATCTTGGTGCCGTTGCGCGGCACCATGGGCGGCAGGTTCAGGCGTTCGCAGCGGTCCTTGGTCAGCGTCAGGCAGATCAGGCCACGACCAAAGCGGGCCATGAAGTTGATGGCCTCGGGCGTGACGTGGTCGGCCGCCAGCACCAGATCGCCTTCGTTTTCGCGGTCTTCCTCGTCCACGAGGATGACGATGCGCCCGGCGCGCATGTCGGCAACGATGTCTTCGACCGGGGAGATGGGGACGGGTGTGCTCATGGGTTGTGCTTCAGCATGCGCTCGACGTAGCGGGCGATGAGGTCGATTTCGAGGTTGACACGCGAACCCGCCCGCAGGCTGCCCAGGGCGGTGTTCTCGACGGTGTGAGGAATCAGGTTGATGTGGCACTCGCAGCCGGCGTCGCTGTCGGCCACGCGGTTGACGGTCAGGCTGACGCCGTTGACGGTGATGGAGCCCTTGTAGGCCAGGTACTTGCCCAGCGCGGGCGGGGCCATCACGCGGAGGTCCCAGCTTTCGCCCACTTGCTCGAAGCGCGTGACGTGGCCGATGCCGTCCACATGGCCGCTGACGATGTGCCCGCCCAGTCGGTCGTGGGCGCGCAGGGCTTTTTCGAGGTTGACGGGGCCTTCGCTGTCCAAGCCGCTGGTTTTGTCCAGCGATTCGGCCGAGATGTCGATGGTGAATTCGCCCTTCTCGGCGGAGAAGGTGGTGACGGTCATGCAGGCGCCGTTGAGGGCAATGCTGTCGCCCAGTCCGACGTCGTCCAGGTAGCCTGGCGGCGCCTGGAGGGTCAGGCGCTTGCCATGGGATGAAGAACTGCCGAGCGGCTGGACAGCGGTGATGCGCCCCACGCCTGTGATGATGCCGGTAAACATCCGGCTATTGTCGCAGGGATTCGGGTTTGCCCTGGGCTTGGGGGTTCAGAAGGCGTCGCGTCCCGGCGGGCGGGCGCGCAGGCGCAGGTCGGGTCCGATGCGCTGGACGTCCAGGAACGCGAATCCGGGCGCCTGGTGGAGGGCCTCGAACGGCCCCAGGGCCGCCAGGCCCGCGCCTTCGCCCAACAGCTTCGGTGCCAGGTAGAGCAGCAGCTCGTCCACCAGGCCCTCGCGCAGGAAGGAACCGTTGAGCTTGTGGCCCGCTTCGACGTGCAGCTCATTGATCTCGCGGGCAGCCAGGTCGCGCAGCATGGCGGCCAGATCGACCTTGCCGTGGGGGCCTGGGCAGTCGATGACGGTAGCGCCCGCCGCCTGCAGTTCGGTGCGGCGCGCGGCGCTGGTGGCGGGGTCGGCGGCGGTGTAGACCCACACGGTGCCCGGCGGCTGCAGGATGCGGGCCTTGGCAGGCGTTTGCAGTCGGGCGTCCACGATCACCCGCACGGGTTGGCGCTCGGTGGGCACCAGGCGCACGTCCAGGCGCGGGTCGTCTTCCAGCACCGTGCCGATGCCGGTGAGCAGGGCGCCGGCCCGCTTGCGCCAGGCGTGGCCGTCGGCGCGGGCCTCGGGCGAGGTGATCCACTGGCTCACGCCGTTGGGCAGGGCGGTGCGCCCGTCGAGCGAACCGGCCACCTTGAGCCGCACCCAAGGCAGGCCACGCACCATGCGCGAGAGGAAGCCGATGTTGAGTTCGCGCGCCTCGATGGCGGCGGGGTGGTCGGCGGGCAGCACCTCGACCTGCATGCCGGCCGCCCGCATGCGCGCCAGGCCTTGCCCGGCCACGCGGGGGTTGGGGTCGCCCAGGGCCACCACCACCCGTGCCAGACCGGCCTCGATGAGGGCGTCGCAGCAGGGCGGGGTGCGGCCATGGTGGGCGCAGGGCTCCAGCGTGACGTAGGCGGTGGCGCCCCGCACGGACCGCCCTGCGGCGGTGGCGGCACGCAGGGCCATGATTTCGGCATGGGGCCCGCCCGCTTGCTGGGTATGACCCTGGGCGATCACCTCGCCCGAGGGCGAGGTGATGACGCAGGCGACCCGTGGGTTGGGCTCGGACAGGCCGACCGAGGGGGTGGCGTCCGCCAGGGGGAAAAACAGGTGCGAGGGCGGTGTGGGCATGGTGGTGGCGCAGGGATCAGGGGCAGTCCCGGGCCGCGTGGGCCTGGCCGGCCCGGCAATCCTGGTGCACCGCCCAGCGGAAGGTGCTGGGATTATCGGGCGGGCACAACGCATCGCCCACGGCCCGGTGCAGGCGGTAGTTCTGCTGGGCCAGCGAGCGCGACACCGGGCCGTAGCCGTCGGGCCCTTGCACGTTGCGTTCGGGCTCGTCGGCACCACCCGTGGCGGCGTATTCGTAGCGGCAGACCAGCAAGGTGTCGTTGGTGGGCAGGCCGCGCCAACGTGGTTTGCCTTGCCACTGGGTCTGTCCCGCCTGCAGAGGCAGCAGGCAGACGTAGTGCTGGGCAGCATCTGAATCGCCTGCGCCGGTGGGTTGCAGAAGCAGCAGGCAGGTGGGGTGCCCTGCCACGCCGCTGAGGCCCGACACATCCATGCCCGTTGGCCACGGCAGATCGGGGGTGGAGCGGCTCAGGTGGCCGCTGAGCAGCAGCGCGTGGATGGCGTGGCAAAGGTTCAGGTCTGAGCCGCTGGCACCGGTGCCACACATTTCAATCACCAGGCCGGTCGTGTTGTCGAAGGCCAGGCGCCAGCGGTTTTCGATGTCCAGCCGGCTGCGGCCTGGGCCGTCGTGTCGGGCCGTGGGTGGGATGGTGGCGTGGCGTTGCTGCGGCGCACGCCAGGGAGGGGCGGTCGTTGCTGGTCGCAGGCCGGCCTGTGCGCTGTGCAGCGGCTGCGTGGCCTGCAGTGCGGAATGCAGGCGCAATTGCTGGTCTGTGCCATCGCGATCGCTCCAGTGCAATTCGACGGTGACGGGACGCAGGGCGTCGGCCACGTCACCTTGCACCGTCCAACGGCGCGTGTAGCGGGTGTTGAAATGGTCCGAGGCGATGGACTCACTGCCACTGGTCAGTGGGTTACGTTGGGGTTCCTGAGCGGTCAGACCGAGGTTCGCGGTGGGCAGATGGCTCTGGTGGCGCAGTGATTCCATGCCGGCTTGGGCCAACAGGGTTGCCTCGCCGCGCTGGCGGGACAGGTCGGTGTGGCGGCTCAGGTTGGACTGAAGGCCACTCATGGCCAGCAGCCCGGCACCCACCAGCAGGAGCGCGATCAGCACCTCGATCAGCGTGAAGCCGGCAGCGGTGCGGGGCCAGGGTCGCTGCAGCCGAGCGTGGAGGCCACGAGCGGTGTTCATGGCGCATCCCTCCAGCTGCCGGGCACGCGTTCGTACGTGCGTGTGCTTTCGCGCAGGCGGTTGAGCGTGTCGGCGTCGTGGGCCACCTCGCTTTGCCCGCCTTGGCGGTGTTGGTGGCAACTGACCGTTGCGCCCCGGATGTGTGCGGCGCCACCGTCGCTGGCGTTGATGAAGGTGTCGTGTGCGAAGAGCACACCGTACACGTTGGGCGCGTTGTCGATGGTGAGCCGGCCGGGCGTGACCAAGGCCACGGGCGCATCGGGGCTGCCGATGGCCTCACCGCTGGAAAGGAGCGCCCCCGCAGGCAGGTAGAAGGCCCGCCAGCCCAGTGCGTGAGCTTGGCGGATGGTGGCGCTGCAGTCGTTGTCGGTGGGGCAAGACAGGTGGCGGGTCAGCGGCGAGCGGGCGTAATCGGCCAGGCTTTGCTGGAACAGGTGCGCGAACAAGGCTTCATCGTTGCAGGGGGCGCCTGCGGCGGTTGCGAGTGTTTGGTCGTTTTCGACGCTGGCAAGCGCTGGGGGCGCGCCCGGCAGGCCCAGCACTTGTGTGCTTGGGGCGCGGGTCAGCGTTGTCGCGGTGTGGGCCGCGAGCCCCAGGCCGACGATCTGGTCGTTGCGCAGCCTGGCCTGCTCCAACAGGCGACACTCGCCAGCGCAGGTGAGGGCGGCCGTGGGCAGTGACGGCAGCAGCGGCACCGGCCGCAGCGCGACGGACAGCCACGCACGCGCGTCCGTGTCCAGTTGGTTCGAGGCGGTATGGTCGCAGGGGGCGGTGTCTGGGGCGCAGCCCAGTGCCTGGGCGCGCACGGTGCCCGTGCCTGTTTCTGGCGCCAGGCGCACCACAAAACGCGCGGCTGTGTCGTCGGCCCAGGTATGGTTGTTGTTTGGGCAGGCGCAGTCGAGCGAGCCACCGGGCAGGCGGCAGCCTGCACTCGCCGCGGGCACCGTGCTGGTGGGCAGGTGGCTCGCGCGGAAGTCGGTGCCTGCGGCGACCAGCGTGGCGGGTTCGCATTGCGCGTCAAGGTGGCCGGGGTGGTTGAGTCGGTCCTGCATCCAGCTCAGTCCTGCCTCCGCAGACTCGACGGCGACCGCAGCTCGCCATTGGTTGGAAGCACTTTGGTGCGCCAGCAAAAGGTGGCGGTTCAGATAGAGGACAACCACCAGCGCGATCAGCAGCAGCATGGCGATCACCCCCAGCACACCTGCGCCGCGTTGGGGGCGGCGGGTGGTCAAGTGCCTGGGCATGTGCCGCTCCATTGGTCGTTGCGCACGTGGACGGTGGTGCGAACCTCGCGTTGCAGTGATGGGTCGGTGGTGGCTTGGGCCCGCAGGACGATGTCGTAGCGCCGGATGGCCAGCGTGGGGCAGGTGTTCGGCGTGTCCGGCGACCCACACGCTTGTGGACAAAGGGCCGCGAGCGACACGTGGGTGTCGGTGGGCGTGATCGCCAATTGGGTGATGCGCACGACGGCGGGATCGGTCAGCTCCTGTTGGCCCGAGCCGCCGAGTGCCAGTGTCAGCTTGTGGTCTGTTTGGGCAAACGCTGCGCTCAGCGGATCGCTGCCGGGCAGGTCGAAGCTGTAGCGGACGCGGCGAAAGAGGCCGTCCAGCGAGGCGTCGTCCAGCTCGATGGCGCCGTGTGGGTTGGTGTTGGCATCCGAGGTGGTGGACGCCTCCCAGTGGCCGGCCCGGCGCAGGTCGCGCGCCAAGAGGTCGGCGGCAGCGCGCAAATCATGTCCCAGCCTGGCTTCCAGCAGCAACCGCCGGCTGGTCTGGAGTTCGGTCAGAAACAGGGCGAGAGCACCGCCGGCCACCACCAACCCCAGCGCCATGCCCACCAGCAACTCCACCAGGGTCAGGCCCGTTTGCCAGCGCTGCGGCCGGTGCCGTGTGCGGTGTGCTTCAGCTTGGCCAGCAGTGTGAGGTGGTGTCTTCGCCACGGTGGTCGTGCGCGGTGCGCAGCTGTTGTTGGCCGTGCTGGCCGAGCTGCAGCAGGACGCAGCGGGTGTCGGCGCGTTGAGTGCCGGTGGCACGGGCGATGGCCATGAAGTGGCTGTGGCTGTGGGATTCATGGGTCTCAAGCTCGATCTGGTAGTAGCGTCCCGGGCCGCTGGTGGCTTCAAGCCCCAGGTCGGCAAGTGAGCCGGCATAGCGGGTGTGTGTGGCTCGCCAGCGGTCCTGGGCTTGTGCCACGGCCGATAGGGCACTGAAGGCCTCGCTGCGGCGGGCGCGCAGCACGTGGTCTCGGTACGAGGGGTAGGCCAGGGTTCCGAGGATGCCGACCACAGCCAGGGTGATCAGCATCTCCACCAGTGTGAAGCCGCGCCCCATGTCGGGCCGGCTCATGTGGTGCAGGCAGGCCAGCCCGGCAGACTGCCCTGTGGGCTGCAGCTGCGGGTGCGGCCCAGCCGGTTGGCCACTTCGTGGAGGGTTTGGCCGTTGGGGCCGCTGAACACGATGACCGGGGTGGGCGTGACCGTCCCGTGCAATGGGCCCAGACGGAAGGTTTGGCTCACGCTTTTGGGTTGCATCGCGATGTGCCGCTCGGCCGGAAGGTGTTCGCTGACCAACAGGCGCGCAGGTGCCTCGCATTGGGCTGCTGCCGCGGTGCATCCACAGGCGGTTTCAGGGCCGGTGAAGACGATGTAGCAGCTGCCGCTGGCATCGCTGGCAAACCGGATGGAAACCGTTTGCCCCGAACGCATCGCGTGGCTGCGCGCCCACTGGAAGTGCTGGCGGTAGGTTTCGGCGGCGCTTTCGAGCCGCTTTTGCAGCAAGTGTGTTTGCCAGGTCGGCAGGGCGATGAACGCCAACAAACACAGCAGGAAAACGGTGATCAGGGTTTCGATCAAGGTGACACCACGTGTGTGGTGCCGACCCCGTGTCCAGATGCCGGCATGGGGCACCTGGCCGCACTTTTTCAGGCCTTGTTGTTCCATGTGTCCTCCCCTCGATGGAGAGGAAGCCTAAGACAAAAGCCTGAAAGACACACTCAAGAATTGTGTCGTCTTGGAGGGAGGGACGCCGTTCTACTTGCGAACTTCGTCCACCAGGTTCTTGAATTCGTCGATGTCCTCAAAGCTGCGGTAGACGCTGGCAAAGCGGATGTAGGCCACCTTGTCCAGCTTCTTGAGTTCGCGCATCACCATTTCGCCCAGGCGGTGCGAGGGGATTTCGCGCTGCCCGAGGTTGAGCAGCTTTTCCTCGATGCGTTCTATGGCGCTGTCCACCTGCTCCATGCTGACCGGGCGTTTGCGCAGCGCCAGCGCCAGGCTGGCGCGCAGTTTGGCCGGTTCGTAGTCGATGCGCCGACCGTCCTTCTTCACGACGGCCGGAAAGCTGACCTCGGGCCGCTCGTAGGTGGTGAAACGCTTTTCACAGGCGCCGCACTGGCGCCGACGCCGGATGAAACCCCCGTCCTCGGCCACACGCGTCTCGACCACCTGGGTCTCGGCATGGCCGCAGAACGGGCACTTCATGATCAGCGGTAGACGGGGAAGCGGGCGGTCAGGGCGTTGACCTTGGCGCGCACGGCCTCGATGTTGGCCGGGTCACGGGGGTTGTCCAGCACGTCGGCGATCAAGTTGGCCGTGATGCGGGCTTCCTCATCCTTGAAGCCGCGCGTGGTCATGGCGGGGGTACCGATGCGCACGCCGCTGGTGACCATGGGCTTTTCCGGGTCGTTGGGAATCGCGTTCTTGTTGATGGTCATGTGCGCGCTGCCCAGCACGGCTTCGGCTTCCTTGCCGGTGATGCCCTTGGCGCGGAGGTCGACCAGCATGACGTGGCTCTCGGTGCGGCCACTGACGATGCGCAGGCCACGCTGGGTCAGGGTTTCGGCCACGATCTGGGCGTTCTTGGCCACCTGTTGCTGGTAGACCTTGAAGTCGGGTTGCAGCGCTTCCTTGAAGGCCACGGCCTTGGCTGCGATCACGTGCATCAGCGGACCGCCCTGCAGGCCGGGGAAGATGGCGCTGTTGATGGCCTTCTCGTGCTCGGCCTTCATCAGAATGATGCCGCCACGCGGGCCGCGCAGGCTCTTGTGGGTGGTGGAGGTCACCACATCGGCATGGGGCACCGGGTTGGGGTAGACGCCAGCGGCGATCAGGCCGGCGTAGTGGGCCATATCCACCATGAAGATGGCGCCGATTTCCTTGGCGATCTGGGCAAAGCGCTCGAAGTCGATGCGCAAGCTGTAAGCAGAAGCGCCTGCCACGATCAGCTTGGGCTTGTGCTCACGGGCCTTGGCTTCCATCGCGTCGTAGTCGATGGCTTCGTTTTTGTCGAGGCCGTAGCTGACCACGTTGAACCACTTGCCCGACATGTTCAGCGGCATGCCATGGGTGAGGTGGCCACCTTCGGCCAGGCTCATGCCCATGATGGTGTCGCCCGGCTTAAGGAAGGCCAGGAACACAGCCTCGTTGGCGGAGGCGCCGCAGTGCGGCTGCACGTTGGCGGCGTCGGCGCCAAACAGTTGCTTGACGCGGTCGATGGCCAACTGTTCGGCGATGTCCACGTACTCGCAACCACCGTAGTAGCGGCGGCCGGGGTAGCCTTCTGCGTATTTGTTGGTGAGCTGGGTGCCCTGAGCGGCCATCACGGCAGGCGAAGCGTAGTTTTCGCTCGCGATCAGCTCGATGTGGTGTTCCTGGCGGGCGTTTTCCAGCTGGATGGCCTTGAACAGCTCGGGGTCGGTTTGTTCGATGAGGATGTTGCGGTCGTACATGGTGTGGCAGTCAGGCGAGATGATTCCCTGTGCGGCAACACAAGCGCCGACAGGGGCTGCCCAGGCGAACGGCTGAACGCCAGGGGTGTTGACCCGCAGGCGGTGCGCTTCCCAGTGGTGTCCCACGTCAGCACAACAACCTGTGGGGTTGCCGGCCTATCGCCAGTTGCGCACGGAGCAGAGTTTATCAGGCGCCGCCGTCAGCTATCGGCGCAGGCCGACGCCGGTTTCAAGACTTGTTGACCGTTGCCGCCAGCTCAGCGGCCGCCTCGGTGTCGGTGCGTGTGGGCAGCGGTGCAGCGGGCGCGATGTCGATGATGTCGGGGGGGGGGCGAGGTGGTGTGCGAACCGGCGCCGGAGCCGGGCGCCCCAGTGCCACGCTTTGTATGCGCTGCGTTTCCGCCAGCACCTTGTCGATGTAGTCGCTGCCGTCGCTGCTGACGGCGCCGACATAAAGGCGCAGTCCGCCCTCGACCGAGCCGCTCAGCCGGACGTATTCGCTGAGGACTTGGGCGCCCACGCGCAGGTTGGTCACGGGGTCAAAGGCGGCCAACTTGCCGCCAAAGCCGGCGTATTTGTCGGTGTGAACGCGGGTCATCACCTGCATCAGACCTTGAGCACCCACCGAGCTTTGTGCAAACGGGTTGAAGCTGGACTCCACGGCCATGACCGCGAGCAGCAAGCTGGGGTCCAGCTTGATTTTTTTGCCGAGTTCAAACGCCTCGGCCACCAAGGCGCTCAGCGGTTCTGGTGCCACGCGGTACTTTCGGCTCAGCCACAGGGCCACCTTGGCCTGCTCCGAGGGCAGCTCGTGGGTGTGCAGTGCGGTGGCGCGGTCAACGGCGGTCGGGTCGGCCGTCAAGGCAATCACGGCGCCACCGCTTTGGCGCTCCAGCAGCCAGCCGAGGAGTTTTTCCTCGGCAGCGGTGCGCAGGTCGGCACGGAAGGTGAGGGTCATCAAGCCCACGGCCAAGACCATGCCCAGCAGCGCAAGGCTGTTGTGGGTGATGTCAAAAAAGCCACGTGTGACGTCGTCTGCGAACGTTCGCAGGCTGTTGAGGGTGGCACGGGGCCAGGATGTTTGCGCTGTCATAGCACGCTCCTTGTCGGGTGCCTTTTGGGTGCTGATTTGCAGCCGAGAGGACTTTGAAAGGGGGTCGCCATCGGCTGCGATAGGTCGCTTCAGACCTGGGAGCCAACTTAGCCGGGGTCGGCAGCGGTCGCGGGTTTACCCTAGGCTGGGCAAACGGGGTGAATCTTAGTGCCTGTTAAATGTCTCGTCAAGAATTTAAAAGTAAATCTTAAGACAAAAATCCATCTATAGAAGCGAGGCTCTTTTGCGTATGGATGTGCGCTTCGCGATTGAAAAAATGAACTGGGGCGTCGCCGTGGGTTCGCGATAAGCTTGTGTCGCCCACCCGATGGTGGGCGCCCACCCGCGAAGCAGTTCGGCTGCATCGCCGGTGGTTTTCAGGGGCAATCCGTTGCCCCATGGCAGGTGCGACATCCAACTCCGCCCGCCAAAACCCAACGGCATGGGCCTGTGGCCCGCCGTCGGCCCCGGTGGCTTTGGTCACCGGGGTTTTTCGTTTGTGTTTCGCGCTTTCAGGACCCCAGCAGACCGGCGCTCATGCGCAGGCGGGTGATGCGGGCGAGGGTTTCTGCAATGACGGCGATGACGTTGTGAACGAATGACATGGTGGTTCCTTGGTTGGGCGCAGCGTGCGGGTCGCTTGCCGCGCAGGTGATGAGGCGCTTGGTGAGTACAAAATCAAGGGTAAACCCTAGGTGTAGTGTAGGCGGTCTGTCCAGATTGATCGAAAAAATAAGTATTAACCCTTATTTTTTGCTGGTGATTGACGTCGCGAGCGTCTCTGCGGTGTGCTGTTGCAGGCGAGGCGCGGGGAAGGGGTAAAACGGACGAAAGGTTGGCGCAATGCTCACGGTGGTGGTTCTGCTCAAGTTGTGTGTGGAGGTTGCGCTGCTCGCGCTGGCAGGGCAGTGGGTGCTGATGCGGCTGCTGGGTGGCCGTTCAGGTGACAACGTGGTCTATGGCTTGCTGCAAGTGGTCACCAGCCCAGTGGTGGGGCTGGTGGGCAGGCTGTTTTCAGGCGGGGCAAACGCCCGGCGCGACATGCGGTTCGCCGCCTTGTTGCTGTTCCTTCTGTGGTGTGGCGCCACAGTGGCAAAGCTGTGGTTGTGTCTTGGGCTGGGGGTTGCGGGCTGTCGTTGAGTGCTGCAATGCATGGGCATCTTGCGTTACGCTCGCTGGCATGAACGCCATTCACCAGAGCGCCGTTTGATGCCGCCACCCTCCCCACAGGCCCTGCCGGATATGCTGGCGCGCTACTGGCGCAACAACCTCGCGGTGACCGCCGTCCTGCTCGCCGTCTGGTTTGGCGTGACGTTTGTGGTCAGCTACTTCGCCCGAGAACTCAGCTTCACGTTTTTTGGCTGGCCGTTCAGCTTCTGGGTGGCGGCGCAAGGGGCACTCATTGTGTACGTGCTCATCGTGGGTAGCTACGCGTGGTTCATGAACCGCGCTGACTTCGCGCACGGTGTTGCCGAAGCGCAGGAGTGAGGGGTGGCAGCGGGCACGGGGTCTTCATCAGCCGAGCAGGTGGCCGGACGGCGCTTCAAGCAGCAGTTGAACAGGGTGTACGCCTGGTACACGGCGGGTTTTCTGTGTTTTGTGGTGTTGCTGGCGGTGCTCGAACAGATGGGCTTGCCGCGCCAGTGGATCGGCTTCATCTTTCTTTTTTCCACCATCGCGCTGTACGCGGGCATTGGCCTGTTGAGCCGCACCACGGATGCCACGGAGTATTACGTGGCAGGGCGTCGTGTGCCCGCCATGTACAACGGCATGGCCACCGGCTCCGACTGGATGTCGGCCGCCTCCTTCATCGGACTCGCCGGAACCCTTTACTTGACGGGTTACAACGGTCTGGCCTTCATCATGGGCTGGACAGGTGGCTACTGCCTGGTGGCCTTGTTGCTGGCCCCTTGCCTGCGCAAGTTTGGCCAGTTCACCATCCCTGACTTCCTGGGAGAACGTTACGGTGGCAATGTCCCGCGGCTGCTGGGTATTTGTGCGGCCATTTTGTGTTCGTTCATCTACGTTGTGGCCCAGATCTATGGTGTGGGTCTGATTGCTTCGCACCTGATGGGGGTGGCGTTCGAGCTCGGGGTGTTCCTTGGCTTGGGGGGCATTCTGGTGTGCTCGTTTTTGGGGGGCATGCGTGCCGTGACCTGGACCCAGGTGGCCCAGTATGTGGTGTTGATCGTTGCCTACCTGTTGCCGGTGGTCTGGTTGTCGGTCAAACAGACCGGGGTCCCGGTGCCGCAGATTGCCTACGGCTACCAGTTGGAAAAGGTGTCGGCGCGAGAGACCGTGCTCGCCACCGACCCCAAGGAAATCGAGGTGAGGCAGCTGTTTGAGGCCAAAGCCCAGGCCTTGAGCGAAAAACTCCAGAACCCAGCGGCAGCGCTGGCCGCCGACAAGGCCCGCATGGAAGCGAAGTTGACCCAGTTGCGCAACCGCGATGCCGATCTGGTCGAGGTGGCGGCTGCCGAACGTGCGCTCGCGGCCCTGCCGTCCGACGCCAATTCGGCGCGCGCTCTGTGGCAGCGCGAACTGGCGGCCGCCCGCGACAAATCGCTGCCGCTCAATGGCATGCCACCCCATGCGCAACAGTACGCGGGCGACCCTGACGGCAGCCCGCAGGAGCGCGTGGAGTTCGACCATTCGCGGCGCAACTTCCTGGCACTGGTGTTTTGCCTCATGGTTGGCACGGCGGCCTTGCCCCACATCCTGATGCGCTACTACACCGTGCCCAGTGTGCGGCAAGCCCGGACGTCGGTGACCTGGTCACTGGTGTTCATCGTGTTGCTGTACTTCACGGCACCGGCGCTGGCCGTGCTGGTCAAGTTCGAGGTGTTTAACGTGATGGTGGGCATGCCTTTTGACCAACTCCCGGGCTGGGTGGCGGCCTGGAACAAGGTCGATCCCGCCCTGCTGTCCATCACCGACGTCAACCGCGATGGGCTGCTGCAGCTCAACGAAATCAGCATCGGTGGCGATATCGTGGTGCTGGCCATGCCGGAAATCGCGGGACTGCCCTACGTGATTTCGGGCCTGGTGGCAGCCGGCGGCCTGGCCGCAGCGTTGTCCACCGCCGACGGCTTGCTGCTGACCATCGCCAGCTCGCTCTCCCATGACCTGTACTACAAAATGATCGACCCCAGCGCCTCCACGGCCCGTCGCGTCACCATCTCCAAGGTGCTGCTGCTCATCGTGGCGCTGGCTGCGGCGTACGTGGCGGCCCAGAAACCTGCCGACATCCTGTTTCTCGTGTCCGCCGCATTCTCCATCGCGGCGGCGGCCTTTTTCCCAGCGCTGGTGCTGGGTATTTTTTGGAAGCGCGCAACGGGCATCGCCGCATCGGTGGGCATGGTCGCCGGGCTGGGTGTGACCTTCTACTACATGGTGACCACACAACCCTGGTTGCGCAGCGTTTTTGGCGTGACCCGACCCATTGAGCTGTGGTGGGGCATACAACCCATTTCGGCCGGCTTGTTTGGGGTGCCCGTCGGTTTTGCGGTGATCTTGCTGCTGAGCCTCGTCACACCCAAACCATCGGCCAAAACACTGGCGTTTGTCGATCGTGTCCGTTATCCCCGTTTGCGCAGCGACCTGGATCGCGGGCCGGATTGAACGCCTGGACACTGCCCTGATTTGGCTGGCTGGCGAAAATTGGTTAGAATCGTGGGCTTTCCCTTGCCGCACCCCGTCTGACGCCGGGGGCAGCTTTCCCTTACCGCACTCCGTCTGACGCCGGAGGCGGGTGTTCAATCCAAAAGGAGTGTCCATGCGTCATTACGAAATCGTTCTGCTGATCCACCCGGATCAAAGCGAACAAGTCCCCGCCATGCTGGAGCGTTACAAAGGCATGATCACCAACGGTGGTGGCAAGATCCACCGTGTGGAAGACTGGGGCCGCCGCCAACTGGCGTACCAGATCAACAAGCTGTCGAAGGCGCACTACCTGTGCGTGAACATCGAAGCCGACCAAGCTGTGATGGCTGAACTGGAACACGCGTTCAAGTTCAACGATGCCGTGCTGCGTCACCTGACCGTCCTCAAGAAGAAGGCTGACACCGGCCCGTCTTCCATGATGAAGTCCGTCGAGCGCGAAGAGGCTCGCAAGTCCGCTCAGCAGGAGACCGCAGCGTAAATGGCCGTGATGGTCGTTGCCCGTTGAACCATTTGCGCCTGACGGCGGTGGTGGTGCAGGTCGATAGCCTGCGCTACACCCCAGCCGGTGTGCCCGCCCTCAATCTGGTGCTCGAACACCAATCAGAGGTGCTGGAAATGGGACTCAAACGGCAAGCCAGTCTGATCCTCAAGGCCGTGGCCTTTGGGGGCGACGCGCAGGCACTGGGCCAATTGGCCCTGAACACCGCGCTCGAATTCGACGGCTTTCTGACGACCGCACGCAACCACAAAGGCGTTGTGTTCCACATTCAAGCATTCAAAGAACCTTAAGGAAGCTCCATCATGGCTGCACCCAAGCGTTTCAATAAAGACAAGCGCCCCAAGCGCAACACCCAGTCGCTGCTGTTCAAGCGCAAGCGTTTCTGCCGCTTCACCGTGGCTGGCGTGGAAGAAGTCGACTACAAGGACGTTGATGTCCTGCGTGACTTCATCGCCGAAAACGGCAAGATCATCCCCGCCCGCCTGACGGGTACCCGTGCGATTTACCAGCGCCAGGTCAACACCGCCATCAAACGGGCGCGCTTCCTGGCCATGCTGCCGTACTCCGACCAGCACCGCGTGTAAGAAGGAGCCTCAACATGCAAATCATTCTGCTCGACAAAGTGGTCAACCTCGGTGCCCTCGGCGATATCGTCAAGGTCAAGGACGGCTACGCCCGCAACTTCCTGATCCCCACGGGCCGTGCCCGGCGCGCCACCCAGAACGCCATTGCCGAGTTCGAAGCACGCCGTGCCGAACTCGAAAAGGTGGCTGCCGCCAAGCTGGCCGAAGCCCAGGCGCTGGGCGAGAAGCTGGGCGGTTTGACCGTCAAGCTGTCGCAAAAAGCCGGCGTTGATGGTCGCCTGTTCGGCTCCGTCACCAACCACGACGTGTCGGAAGAGCTGACGAAGCAAGGCTTTGCCGTTGCCAAGTCGCAAGTCCGCATGCCCAACGGCCCCCTGAAGGCTGTGGGCGACTACACCGTCAGTGTGTCGCTGCACACCGATGTGAACGTCGAAGTGAGTGTGAGCGTGCTGGGCGAAACCGCCTGAGCTCTCGCGCTCCCAACAAAAAACCGCCTTCGGGCGGTTTTTTGTTGGGCGGATGCCGCCAAAAGCGGCGCGGCCTCAATCAAACACGGGGGATTCCACGCCCAACACCTTGTGCAGCTTGGGGCTGGTGGTGGTGTACTGCAGGAAGACCTTCTTCTCGGGGAAGATGAAGGGAACGGCGCCGAAGGCGGCCAGGGCACATTCGTGGAAACCGCTCAGGATGAGCTTTTTCTTGCCCGGGTAGGTGTTGATGTCGCCCACGGCAAAAATGCCGGGGATGCTGGTGGAAAACTTCTCGGTGTCCACCACCAGTTGCTTGCGCTCGATCTCCAGGCCCCACTCGGCGATCGGCCCCAGCTTGGGTGAAAGGCCAAAGAACACCAGCATCATGTCCATGGGCACAACGCGGGTCACGCCGTCGGCACCCGTCACCTTGGCGCCGGTGAGTTTGCCGTCTTTTTCCTCGTAGCCCGTCACTTGGCCCACGATGAATTGCATCTCGTACTGTTCGCACAGTTCGCGCATCTTGGCCACGTTGGCCGGCGCGGCTTTGAAGCCATCGCGGCGGTGGATCAAGATGACGCTCTCAGCCTTGTTCGGGCCTTCGGCCACGAAGTTCAGCGTCCAGTCCAGCGCCGAATCGCCGCCGCCCACGATGACCAGGTTCTTGCCAGCGAAGGTGGCGGGGTTCTTCACGCGGTAGAACAGCTGCGAGCCTTCAAACTGCTCCAAGCCATCCACTTTCAGCGTGCGCGGCTGGAAGGCACCGACGCCTGCGGCGATGAAGATGGTCTTGGTCAGAAAACGCGTGCCCTTGGAGGTTTCGACGTAGAAGCGGCCATCGTCCTGCTTCTGCACCACGGTCACTTCCTGGCCGAGGTGGAAGGTGGCACCGAAAGGCTCGATCTGCTTGAGCAGGGCGTCGGTGAGTTCCTGACCGGTGCACACGGGCACAGCAGGGATGTCGTAGATGGGCTTGTCGGGGTACAGCTCCACCGGCTGGCCACCGGGGTAGGCCAGCGAATCGATGACGTGTGCCTTGATCTCCAGCAGACCCAGTTCAAACACCTGGAACAGGCCCACGGGGCCGGCGCCAACGATGACGGCATCGGCCTCGATGGGGCCTTCGTGGGCGTGGGCGGTGTCAATGACTTGCTGGTTCAATTTCGGGTCCATAGGGTTCAGCGGTGGTAACAAATCCGTGGGGGCCCGGCCCCCGGCGCGTCAGCGCAGCAGTTGACCGAGCTTGCCGGTCTTGTCTTTCCAGGCCTCGGCGTCGGGCATGGGCGTCTTGCGCTTGGTGATGCTCTTCCAGCCGGGCAGGCGGGCCAGCTCGGCGTTGAGCTTGATCATGTGCTGCTGGTCGCGCGGCAGGTCTTCCTCGGCGTAGATGGCGTTGACCGGGCACTCGGGGATGCACACGGCGCAGTCGATGCACTCGTCGGGGTCGATGGTGAGGAAGTTGGGGCCTTCGCGGAAGCAGTCCACGGGGCAGACGTCCACACAATCGGTGTACTTGCAGGCAATACAGGCTTCGGTGACGACGTGGGTCATGGTTTTTGAAGGGAATCGGTGGAAACCCCTGATTTTAGGGTTTCGCGCATTTTCAAATGGGCAATGCCCCTGCCGCTTGACATGTGTCAATCGGCCAGGGGCGGATCAAGGTGTCAGCGCAGCATCACGGCGCCGGCCGTGGCGTGGCTGGCGGTGTCCACCAGCACCAGGGCGCCCAGGCCGCGCGAGCGGGTGTAGGGCAGGGCGGCGATGGGTTCCTGCAGCAGGAGCTCGACCACGCCAATGGCGTTGGGCGGCAGTTGCTCGGCGTCGGTCTCGGCCAGGGTCTCGATGTTGACCTGGTGCACGATGCGGCGCACCTTGGCCTTGACCCAGCGGTGGCCGTGCAGCGCCCAGTAGACGCGGCCCGGTACCAGGGCCTCGTTGTCCAGCCAGGCCACGGTGGCGGTCAGCTCACGCGTGACGGGGATGGGCGAGGCCACGGGCGTGTCGTCGAAATCGTCTGCCGCAGGGGCGGCTTCGCCGGCGGCCAGCAGCCAGTCGCCGCGCGACACGTCCAGCTCGCGGTCCAGCACGATGCCGGCGCTGTGGCCGGCCAGCACGGCATGGGGTTGGCGGGTGTGGTCCAGCACCTGGGCCACGGTGGCCGTCTGGCCCAGGCCCTGCGGGCCCTGCAGCACGCGCACGGTCTGGCCGACCTGTACGCCGCCGGTGGCCACGCGGCCCCAGAACACGCGGCGGCCTTGTGAGGTGTCGGACGACGAAGAGAACTTCTCCACCCATTGCACGGCGAAGGAGAAGGGCAGTTCGGTCTCGGCGACGGTGTTGGGCAGGTGCTCCAGCAGGTCCAGCAGGCTGGGGCCCTGGTAGCCGGCCCAACCATCGGCGGCCGTCACCACGTTGTAGCCCTTGAGGGCGGAGATGGGCACCACCGCCTTGAGAGGGATGCCGGCCTCGGCCGCGAAGCCTTCGAGCTGTGCCCGGATGTGGGCAAAGGCCAGGGCCGGGTCTTCCACCGCATCCAGCTTGTTGATGGCCACCACGATGGTGGGCACGCGCAGCAGGTGCACCAGCAGGCTGTGCCGGCGGGTCTGGGGCAGCAGCTTGAGCTGCGGGTCGCGCCAGTCCAGCTTGGTGGCGTCCACCAGCACCACGGCCGCATCGGCACCGCTCGCGGCGGTCACCATGTTGCGGGTGTACTGCTCGTGGCCGGGGCTGTCGCCAATGATGAACTTGCGCGCCTGGGTGCTGAAGTAGCGCCAGGCCACGTCGATGGTGATGCCTTGCTCGCGCTCGGCCGACAGGCCGTCGGTCAGCGAGGCCAGGTCCACCTCGTCCTCGGCGCCGTGGGCCCCGGCCGATGTGACGCTGGCCAACTGGTCCTGCAGCACCGAGCGGCTGTCCACCAGCAGTCGGCCAATCAGGGTGCTCTTGCCGTCGTCGACCGAGCCGCAGGTGATGAATTTCAGTGCGTTCATCAGAAATAACCCTCTTTTTTACGCTTTTCCATCGAGGCGTCGCTGGTCTTGTCGTCCATGCGGGTGGCGCCCCGTTCGCTCACGTTGACGCTGAGCGTCTCCAGCACGATGTCGTCGGCGCTGGCCGCATCGCTCTCGACCGGGCAGGTGCAGGTGATGTCGCCCACGGTGCGGAAGCGCACGGTACGCGTCTCCACCGTTTCGCCCTCGCGCGGGGGGGTCAGCTCAGTCACCGGCACCAGCAGGCCCTTGCGCTCCACCACCTCGCGCTGGTGGGCGTAGTACAGCTCGGGCAGCGCGATGTTTTCGCGGGCGATGTACTGCCACACGTCCAGCTCGGTCCAGTTGCTGATGGGGAATACGCGGAAGTGTTCGCCCGGCTGCAGGCGGGTGTTGTAGAGGTTCCACAGCTCGGGGCGCTGGGCCTTGGGCTGCCATTGGCCGAAGCTGTCGCGGTGGCTGAAGATGCGCTCCTTGGCGCGGGCCTTTTCCTCGTCGCGGCGGGCGCCGCCGATGAGGGCGTCGAAACGGAACTCGTCGATGGCCTCCAGCAGCGTGACCGACTGGTGGGCGTTGCGCGACTCGCCCGGGTGGGCCAGGCGCACGGTGCCGCGCACCATCGAATCCTCCACGCTGCGAACGATCAGGCGGGCTTGCAGTTCGGCAGCGCGGAAATCGCGGAAATCGGTCACTTCCTTGAAGTTGTGGCCGGTGTCGATCATCAGCAGCGGGTAGGGGATGCGGCCGACGCCGAAGGCCTTTTCGGCGCACTTGAGCAGCACCAGCGAGTCCTTGCCGCCCGAGAACAGCAGGGTGGGGCGCTCGAAGGCGGCGGCCACTTCACGCAGGATGAAGATGGTTTCTTCTTCCAGTGCGTCCAGGTGGGAGCGCTGGGGCTGGTGGGGGCGGGCGGCTTGCAGCAATTGGGGTTCCGTGCGGGCGTTCATGCCGGCTGTCCTTGGGTTTGTGATTCGGGCAGGGCTTGCACGTGCAGGCCACATTCCTTGGAGGTTTCTTCCCACCACCAGCGGCCGGCGCGGAAGTCTTCACCTACCGCGATGGCGCGGGTGCAGGGCGCGCAGCCGATGCTGGGCATGAACTGGTCGTGCAGCGGGTTGTAGTCCAGCCCGTGCGTGGCCACAAAGTGCCACACATCGCCCCAGGTCCAGTCGGCCAGCGGGTTGACCTTGACGCGGCCGGGCTCCTGCACCACGTCGGGCACGTCGGCGCGGGCGCCCGACTGCTCGCGGCGCAGGCCGGTGATCCAGCCACCCTTGCCGGCCAGGGCACGTGCCAGCGGTTCCATCTTGCGGATGTCGCAGCACTGCTTGCGCAGGTCCACGCTCTGGTACATGGCTTCTTCGCCGTGCTGCTTGACGAACTTGATGGTGGCTTCCGCCTTGGGGCGGTAGACCTCGACGCTGTGGGCGTAGCGCTGCTCGATCTTGCCGATCAGGCCCAGCGTTTCGGCGTGCAGCTTGCCGGTGTCGAGCACGAAGATGCCCGAGTTGATGCCGGCCAGATGGATCAGGTGGGTGACCACCATGTCTTCCACGCCCAGGCTGGAGGCCTGGGTCAGCGGCTGGTGCTCGGCCGCCACGCGCTGCAGCAGCGCGATGCTGGCGGCCACCTTGGCATCAAAGCTGGCCGAGGGGCGGTTGTAGAGGGCGATGGCGCTCATGTGGGGCTGCTCCGTCAAGGTCAGGCGGCCTGGCGGGCAAACAGGGGGGCGGGTTGTTCCACGTCGCCCTGGTAGAAGGCGCTGTAGTGGCGCAGCAGCTTTTCGCCCACGGGCAGGCTTTGGTCGGCGCGCAGCACGGCGGCGCTGAAGCCGCAGCGCTTCATCTGCAGCAGCTGGTCCACCAGCACGTCGCCGGTGGCCACCACGGTGCCGTCAAAACCGCGGCGGCGGCGCAGTTCCACCGCCTGGCTGAAGGCGCGGCCATCGGTGAACTTGGGAAAGTGCAGCACCACGGTGGCGACGCCGTCGAGGTTCACGCCTTCGACGTCGGTGTCGTTCGCCACGCTCAGCACGCCAGTGCCTTCAAGCAAGGCGGCTTGAGAGGCGTTTTGGGATTGGATCAGTTGCATGTGTGTTCTCCAGGGCGGCTCAGGCGGCCTCAGTGACGGCGTCGGCGGCGGGCGTGCGGGCGGTGGCCACGCGCACCCCGTTGGCAGCAGCCTTGAAGGGCTCGTGGCCGATGCGCTTGAGCGCGGTGATGAAGTTTTCGCCGCTTTCACGCTGGGCACGGTAGACGTCGAGGATGGCCTCTACCGCTTCGGTCACTTCGTTGGCGGCAAACGAGGGGCCGACCACCTTGCCGGCTTGGGTGGGGCCGCTCAGTGCCGAACCGTCGGAGCCGGCCAGGGTGATCTGGTACCACTCCTGCCCGTCCTTGTCCACGCCCAGGATGCCGATGTGGCCGCTGTGGTGGTGGCCGCAGCTGTTGATGCAGCCGCTGATGTGCAGGTCGATCTCACCCAGGTCGTGCAGCTCGTCCATATCCTGGAAGCGGGCCGTGATGGCTTCTGCCACCGGAATGGAGCGCGCGTTGGCCAGGTCGCAGAAATCGCCGCCGGGGCAGGCGATCATGTCGGTCAGCAAGCGGATGTTGGGCTTGGCCAGGCCCAGGCGGCGGGCCTCGCGCCAGACTTCCGGCAGCTGGTCGCAGCGCACCCAGGGCAGCAGCAGGTTCTGGTCGTGCGTCACGCGCACTTCACCGGCGCTGTAGCGGTCGGCCAGGTCGGCCACGGCGTCGAGCTGGTCGGCGGTGGCGTCGCCCGGGGCCTGGCCCAGGCGCTTGAACGACAGCGTCACGGCGCGCAGGTCGGGGTTCTTGTGCGCGGCCACGTTTTGCTGCAACCAGCGGCCAAACTCCACGTCGTCTTCGGCGGCGGCGCGCAGGATGTGGGCGATCTTGGCGTCGGCGCTCTTGCGGTCGCAGGCCAGGGCCGGCGGCGCGAAGTGCGCGGCCACGCGCTCGTACTCGGCGGCGCGGATGGTGTGGGGGGCGCCGTCTTGCTCGACGATGCGCTTGTACTCGGCTTCCACTTCGTCGGTGTAGCGCTGGCCTTCGGCCTTCACCAGGATCTTGATGCGGGCCTTGTAGATGTTGTCGCGGCGGCCCCAGCGGTTATAGACGCGGACCACGGCTTCGAGGTAGTTCAGGATCTGGTCAAACGGCAGGAACTCGCGGATGGCGGTGCCCACCACCGGGGTGCGACCCATGCCACCGCCCACCAGCACCTTGAAGCCCAGTGCCTGGGTGTCATTGCGCACCAGTTGGAGACCCACGTCGTGCCAGTGGATGGCGGCGCGGTCTTCGCGGGCGCCGGTGATGGCGATCTTGAACTTGCGCGGCAGGAAGGCGAATTCGGGGTGCAGGGTGCTCCACTGGCGCAGGATTTCGGCCACAGGGCGGGGGTCGGCGATTTCGTCCACCGCGATGCCGGCACGCTCGTCGCTGGTGATGTTGCGGATGCAGTTGCCGCTGGTCTGGATGCCGTGCATGTTCACGCTGGCCAGCAGGTCCATCACGTCGGCCGCGTCGGACAACGGGATCCAGTTGTACTGCACGTTCTGGCGTGTGGTGAAGTGGGCGTAGCCGGTGGTGAGCTTGCTGCCGATGGCTTTGCCGTCGCGCAGCTGGATGTCGCCCAGGCGGTTTTGTGCGGCGACTGCGCCCTGGAAGATCTCGGCGGTCGGTTGGTCGTATTCGCGGGCGATTTTGGCCAGCACGCGCACCTGGGCCGTGGACAGCTCGCCGTAGGGCACGGCCACGCGCAGCATGGGGGCGTGGCGCTGCACGTACCAGCCGTTTTGCAGGCGCAACGGCTTGAACTCGTCGTCCTTCAGGGTGCCGGCCTGCCAGCGCTCCAACTGGTCGCGGAACTGGGCCGCGCGTTGTTGCACGAATTGGCGGTCAAAGGCGGTGTACTGGTACATGGTGGGTATCAGGTGTCGAGAATCAGATGGCGATCAGCTTGACGCCGGCGTAGGCCAGCAGCAGCGAGAGGAGGGAGCGCACCAGGCGCTCGGGGGTGTGGCGCATGAGCTTTGAGCCCAGCCAGATGCCGGGCAGCGATCCGGCCAGCAGCTTGGCCAGCAAGGGCCAGTCCACCGAGCCGAGCGAGGCGTGGCCCAGACCGGCCACCAGGGTCAGCGGCACGGCGTAGGCGATGTCGGCCGCAACGATGCGCGGCAGTGGCAACAGCGGGAACAGCAGCAGCAACACGGTCACGCCGATGGCGCCGGCGCCCACCGAGGTGAGCGTCACCAGGGTGCCGATGACGGCGCCGAACAGCAGCGGGAGTGCCCAATGGCGCGCGCGGGTGGCTTGCTCGAGGTGGGCCACGTCCAGCGTGCGCGGTGCCGTTTTGCCGCGAGCGGCCTTGTAGAGCATGGCGGCAGCGGTGAGCAACAAGGCCACGCCCAGGGCGGTGGTCATGACGGTCTGCACCTGCGGGTTGGCCGGCCCCACCGTGTGCAGCACCCACAAGGTGGCCAGGGCGGCCGGGATGCTGCCCGCGCACAGCTGGCCCACCACGCGCCAGGGCACCAGACGCTGGCGGGCCAGGCTCACCGTGCCACCGGCTTTGGTGAAAGCGGCAAACAGCAGGTCGGTGCCGACAGCGAGATAGGGTTTGACGCCAAAAAAGAAGATCAGGATGGGCGTCATCAGCGAACCGCCGCCCACGCCGGTGAGGCCGACGACGAGGCCCACAAAAAAACCGGCGAAAACAAAGGCAAGTTCATGCATGGGGACGGACTGTAAAAGCCCGTCTACATATCTCAAACTATCTTTTTGTGATGGTGGTATTGCTTTGGGTTATGAAGGGGCACGCTGTCTCGGTTGGGGTGGCAAGGCGGTTGATCGGTGTTGGTGTCAGTGAAAACCCTTGAGTGTCATCTTTGTTACTTGGGTCTGTGGATGCACCGAGCAAACTGCATGCAACAAAGAAAGTGAAATGACAGGAGACACCCATGCCAACAGACGTCATTCGCCGCCTTCGCGGTGACATTACCGCCGGTGATCACCCCTACCTGCAGGGGGCCTGGACACCGCTGCTCGAAGAGGTCAATGCCACCGACCTCAAGGTCATCGAGGGCGAAGTGCCCAGGGACATTGATGGTGTTTACCTTCGTAACACACAGAATCCGGTGTACCAGGCGCTGGGCCGTTACCACCCCTTCGACGGCGATGGCATGTTGCACATGGCTGCCTTCCGTGACGGAAAGGTCAGCTACCGCAACCGTTTCATCCAGACCAAGGGGTTAAGTGCAGAACAGGAAGCCGGAAAGCGCTTGTGGGCAGGTTTGCTGGAAGACCCGGCACTTTCCACCAGGCCGGGCTGGGGTGCACATGGTGGCATCAAGGATGCCTCCAGCACCGATGTGGTGGTGCACGCGGGTCGGGCACTGACGACCTATTACCAGTGCGGTGAGGGCTACCGGCTTGATCCGTTGACGCTGGCGCAAGAAGGTATCCCACCCTGGTCGCCCCTGGATGGCATATCGGCGCACTCCAAGGTCGATGAGTCCAATGGCGAGTTGCTGTTTTTCAACTACTCGACCCATGCGCCCTACATGCACTACGGTGTGGTGGACAGGCATGACAAGCTGGTGCACTACGTGCCCGTGCCGCTGCCCGGTCCACGTCTGCCACACGACATGGCCTTCACCGAGAACTTCGCCATCCTCAACGACTTTCCGCTGTACTGGGATCCGGAGCTGCTGGCCGAAGGCAAACACGTGGTGCGTTTCTACAAGAACCAGCCCTCTCGCTTTGCCATCATCCCGCGCCGTGGTCGACCCGAGGACATCCGCTGGTTCGAGGCTGCTCCCACCTTTGTACTGCACTGGCTCAATGCCTACGAGGAGGGCGACGAGATCGTGCTGGATGGCTACTTCCAGGACGAGCCCATGCCGCGCAACTACGATGGCGCGCCGGCCGGCTACGAGCGCATGATGTCCTACCTCGATCAGTACAAGATGGGCACGCGCCTGCACCGCTGGCGCTTCAACCTCAAGACTGGCCAGACCACCGAGCAGCGGCTGGACGACCGCATCCTCGAATTCGGGATGTTCAACCAGCGTTACGCCACCAAGCCTTACCGATACGCGTACAGCGCGGTGCAGGTGCCAGGGTGGTTTCTGTTTCATGGCTATGTCAAGCACGACATGGTCACCGGCGAGTCCTGGGAGGTTCGGTTGCCAGAGGGTCAGTACGCGAGTGAGGCGCCCTTCGCCCCGCGTGTGAACGCCAAGGACGAGGACGATGGCTACCTCGTCACCTTCGTTACCAACGAAAACACCCAAGGCTCGGAGTTGCTCCTGATCGATTGCAAACGTTTCGAATCTGGGCCGGTTTGCCGCATTGCTTTGCCCCACAAGCTCTGTAGCGGCACCCACTCGTGCTGGGCAAGTGGTGCCGACATGCGCGATGGGGTGCTGCGTTTCCCGGATCACTGAGATTGCTTCCAACAAAGGCGTTGCGCCCGCATCTGTAGGCGCAACCCATCAGCAGGAGACCGACATGACACACGCCACTCTGGTGCAACCCCAGCCCTACCTGATCGACAATCCCAACCTGCAGGGCGGCTTTGCCCCGGTGGACCGCGAGATTGTGGCCGACCGCCTGGAGGTGATCGGTGAGATCCCGACCGACCTCAATGGCCTGTACGTGCGCAACGGTCCGGTGCCGCAGCACGTGCGCCCCGGCAAGTACCACTGGTACGACGGCGACGGCATGTTGCACGGTGTGCGCTTTGACCGTGGTCGTGTGGTCTACCGCAACCGTTGGGTCGAGACAGAAGGCCTCTTGGGCGACCGGGCGCAGGGCGAGAACCTCTGGCCGGGCATCAAGCAGAAGATGCCCGAAGGTGTGCTGCCCGACGACGCGATGAAGAACACGTCCAACACCGACGTGAAGTTCCACAATGGCCGCCTGCTCTCGATGTGGTACCGCGGCGGATCGGTGTACCAGGTCGATCCCGAAACGCTGGCCACCGTCGGCAAGCTGGAACAGGACCCGCGCCTTGCCGCCCTGCAGGGCCTGCAGATTTCGGCGCATTCCCGCGTGGACGAGCGCACCGGCGAGTACATGTTCTTCGCTTACGGCAACCGCCACCCTTACATGCATTACGGCGTGTTGGCCGCCGATGGTTCGCTCAAGACCTTGATTCCGGTGGAACTGCCCGGCCCACGGTTGCCACACGACATGGCGATCACTGAGCACTACTCCATCCTCCACGACTTTCCGTTGGTGAACAACCCGGAGGCGCTCAAGGCCGGCCGCTACAGCCTGGACTTTCACCCCGAGTGGCGAAGCCGCTTTGCCATCGTGCCCCGCAACGGCACCGCAGACCAGATCCGCTGGTTTGACGCTGACCCTCGCTACATGCTGCATGTGGTCAACGCCTGGGAAGAGACCAATGCGCGCGGTGAGACCGAGGTGGTCATGGTCGGCACGCCCTACAGCATGCCCAAGCAGTACGACGGCTCGCTGGACGTCAAACGCCTGTTGTTCACCATCGGCACCCAGGGCACCGATTACGAGCTGTACATGTGGCGCTTCAACCTGGCCACGGGCCGTACACACGAGGGCCTGGTGGACGACATCCTTAACACCGAGTTCCCCATGATCAACGGCCTCTACCAGGGCCGCAAGAACCGGTTCAGCTACAACGTGCTCATGGGCCGTACCCGCACGGTGGAGCAGCCGCGCTTCGCTGGCATGGCCAAGTACGACCTGGAGCGCGGCAGCGCCGTGGCCTTTCACCCGGGCGAGGGCTTCTGGTTCAGCGAGGCGCCGTTCGCGCCGGCGGATCACGCGAAGGCCGAAGACGACGGGTATGTCGTGGGCTTTGTCTGGAACGAGCAAGAGGCGCGATCTGAGGTTTGGGTCACCGACGCTCGCCATTTCGCAGACGGACCGGTGGCACGCATCGTCCTGCCGCAACGGGTGCCGCACGGCTTTCACAGCACATGGGTGCGAGGTGAGTTGCTTGCGGGCGGCAGCAAGGGAGCGCAAGCATGAGCAACACCGCCGACAACCCGCTGTTGGGTGTTTGGAACTTGGTCCGTTGGGAGATCGCGTACGGCGATGACCGCCCGACGACCTTCCCCTACGGGCCTGATGCCACGGGTTTGATCATGTACACGCACGACGGTGCGATGTCAGCTTGTATTGCGCGCGCCGGGCGCAAGCCCTTGTCCAGTGCCAGCGTGCGCAGCGCCCCGGAAGCGGAGCGGCTGGCCGCTTTCGAAAGCTATTTCCAGTACGCGGGCAGCTACGAAATACAGCCGCGCGACGGCGGGCAGCAAGTGGTGCATCGCGTCAGCCATTCACTCAACGCCAACTTCCTGGGCACCGAGCAGGTGCGCCGCATGGACTTTGGCTCGGACGGAACGCTCACCTTGTCTGCATCCGACGTGGTGCCTGGCAGCGACGTTCCGCGCCACCACCGCTTGATTTGGAAACGCTGATGTACAACTTGTTTGAATTGCACCGCGCCTTGTTCGAGCGCGCCCAGCAAGCTTGCCGCGACCGCGCCTGCTGGAGCCCCTTCCCCGAGATGCCAGGCAAGTACCCCAATGCCGAGGCAGCTCAGGTCGATGGCCGCTCGGCGTTCACTGCCCATTTGTTGGCGGGCCGCTTTGAGCTGGACCAACCTGGGCGCGTGGGCGAACTCGGTGAAGAAGTCTCTCCCTACACCCAGGAGCCGCTGGGCATCCGTTACCCACAGGCCGATGTGAACACCTTGTTCGACGTCGCCGAGGCCGCCATGTCGGCATGGGCCGCAGCGCCCATCGAAACGCGCATCGGCGTGCTGCTGCAGGTGTTGGATGTGATCTACCGCGAGCACCTGTTCGAGATCGTGCACGCCGTCATGCACACCGCAGGCCAGAGCTTCAACATGGCCTACGCCGGCTCTGGTGTCAACGCGCTCGACCGTGGCATCGAGGCGCTGGTCTACGCTGACCAGGCCATGCGCGCCGTCACCCCCAGCGCCCGTTGGGAGCGTCGCTTCGGCCCCACCGACGTCAAGCTACAGAAAACCTACCGGCTGGTGCCGCGCGGCGTCGCCGTGTGTTTTGCCTGTGCCAGTTTCCCCACCTGGAATGCCTGGCCGTCCATGATGGCCAGCCTTGCCACGGGCAACCCCGTCATCGTCAAGCCGCACCCCGCCACGGTGCTGCCCATGGCCATCACCGTGCGCGTGTTCCGTCGCGTGCTGGCCGAAGCCGGCTTCGATCCCAACCTGGTCACCCTGGCGCTGGACAGCATGGCTGAGCCGCTGGGGCAGGTGCTGGTCAAGCACGCCAAAACCGCCATCGTCGATTTCACTGGCAGCGTGCGCTTTGGGCAGTGGGTGGAGCGCAATGCGCATCCCGCCATCGCGTACACCGAAACTGCCGGCTGCAACACCGTGGTGCTGGCCGGCGCCGACGACCTGGACGCCGCGCTGCGCAGTCTGGCCACCACCCTGTGCATGTTCAGTGCGCAGATGTGCACCAGCCCGCAGAACATCTACGTGCCGCGCGACGGCGTGGACACGCCCCAGGGCAAGGTGCCCTTCGCCGAGGTTGCCCAGCGGTTGGCGGCGGCGGTGGATGAACTCACCCGCGATCCCAAGAAGGCCAGCATGATCCTCGCCACCATCCAGTCGCCACAGACCCTGGCGCTGCTGCGCCATATGAACGAGGCGGGTGCCGCACGTGGCCAGGTACTGCTGTCGCCGCGCGCCTATGTCCATCCGGACTTCCCCAAGGCCCGCACGAGCACACCGCTGATGCTGAAAGTCACGCCCGCCGAGCGCGACTTGTACGCCGAGGAGCGCTTTGGTCCCATCAGCTTTGTCATCGAATGCGACAACGCCGATGACGCGCTGACACGCGCCACGATGGACACCCGCACGGCCGGCGGCCTGACCGCCTTCCTTTACGCCACCGACGAGGCCTTCATCGCTCAAGCCGAGGCCGCCTATGCGCGTGCCGGCGCCCAGCTGACCACCAACCTCACCGGGGCGATGCCGCTGAACTTCGCGGCGGCCTACAGCGACTACCACGTCACCGGCCTCAACCCCGCCGGCAACGCCACGCTGACCAACCTGTCCTTCGTCGCCGGCCGCTTTGGTGTTGTCCAGTCCCGTCGGCCGGTAACAGCGTGAGGTGCCCATGAGCCACAAACTGCCTTTTGCGCTGCGCCTGCCCGTGGTGGCCGCGCCGATGTTCCTCATCTCCGGGCCGGAGCTGGTGTTGGCCGCCTGTCGGTCTGGCATCGTGGGCGCTTTTCCCACGCCCAACGCCCGCCCCATCGAAACCCTAGACGTTTGGATGCGCCAAATCACCGAAGGTGTGGCGCAGGCGCGTGACGAATTGGGTGCGGCGCAGGTGGGGCCCTGGTGTGCCAACCTGGTCACACATTCCTCCAACACACGGCTGGCGCAAGACCTGGAGCTGATCGCCAAGTACCAGCCGCCCATCGTGGTGACCGCGTTGGGCAGCCCGAAGCCGGCCATCGAAGTGGTGCATGGCTACGGCGGCGTGGTGCTGGCCGATGTCATCAACCTGGGGCTCGCACGCAAGGCGGTTGCCGCAGGTGCAGACGGCTTGGCTTGCGTCTCGGCCGGTGCAGGTGGGCACACGGGCTTCCTGTCGCCCTTCGCCTTTGTCAGCGCGATTCGTGAGTTTTTTGATGGCCTGGTGGTGGTCGGCGGTGGCATCAGCGATGGCTGGGGCGTGGCGGGCGCGGTGGCCTGTGGCGCGGACCTGGTTTACATGGGCACACGCTTCATCCCCACGGTGGAAAGCATGGCGCCGCCTGAGTACAAACAGATGGTGGTCGATGCCAGCGTGGACGATCTCTTGGTGAGCGCCGGTGTCACTGGCACGCCTGCCAGCTGGCTCAAACCCTCTTTGCGTGCCAATGGGCTCGACCCGGACAACATGCCTGATGCGCCAGGTCGGCAGTACGACAGCAACCAGTCCTTTGCGGGCAAAAAATGGGTGGATGTCTTGGCGGCAGGGCAGGGCGTGGGCAGCATCCGCGCCATCGAACCGGTCGCGCAGGTGGTGGACCGCCTGAGCGCTGAGTACACCCAGGCCCAACAACGCTGGGTGGGATTGAACTACACAAAGCAAGGCGTGTCGGCATGAGCAACATCTACATCCTCGGCGGCCACCAGACCGATTTCGTCAAGGCGTGGTCGCGCCACGGGCAAGACCTCTCGGACATGGTGCGCGAATCGACGCTGGGCGCGCTGGCCTCGGCCCGTGTGGAGCCCTCGCAGGTGCAAAGCATCCACGTGGGCAACGCCTTTGGCGAAC
>NZ_JBHTBZ010000033.1:0-1093 GCF_042665235.1 Hydrogenophaga defluvii
TAAGGGGTATCCACTTAGCTCCAGTGACACCCTTATGCTGGATAAATAATCAGTGTTTGATGGTATCCCAGCGGTGCCAACAGTCAAGCCTTTTTCACCACATCGCGGTACGTCACCGGCGCGGTCACGACCGCTTGTTGCAGCAACCGATAGAACAACATGCCGCGCGAGTTGGATGTGCGGCGATTGAAGCGGAACACGAACTCATCCAGGTAGGCGTCCAGGTGTTCGGGCTGCACCGAGCCATGGTGAGTACCCAGAATCCAGCGTTGCACCAGAGCCGCCACCCGATGCACGCCCGCCATCGAGACATGAGCCGGCACGTCGGACCCGAGCATGACCGTGCGCTGATGGACGAAGCCCAGGTCTTTCAATGTCAGGTAGGCAGCCGAGCCGTCGGTACGCACCTGTGCGCCAGGCACGATGACCTCCTGCACGAACGGAATCACACAAGCGGCGGAGTCGTTGGCAATGCGGCGCAGGCGGATGCGACCGAATCCCTTGGGGTCCAGCATCTCCACGGCCATGACCACCAGCACCTTGCTCGTGCTGCTCTTGCGCCCTTTGGGTGAGATGGGGTTTTGCCTGTCCGTGATGGCCAGATAGGTCTCGTCAACTTCGACCAGCCCTTTGAGCTGTTCGCGGCCCGGTCGAACCATGGCGCGACGCAGTCGGTGCAACATGGTCCAGGCGGTCTGGTAGCTGCCCAACCCCAGCACACGCTGTAGGCCCAGGGCACTCACCCCTTGCTTCTGATTGGTCAGGTACCAGGCTGCGGCCAGCCAGACGCGCAGAGGCGTACGGGTCTTATCGAAGATGGTGCCAGCGGTGACCGAGCTCTGGTGTTGGCAACTCGGGCACATCAGCCGGATACGGCTGGCGCGATAGGCCTCGCCGACACAACCGCAGCGCGGGCAGACAAAACCCTGGGGCCAGCGCAGCCGCTCCAGGTAGGCCAGGCACGCGTCTTCCGTGGCAAACCAGTCGAGGAATTCGTTCCAAGTCTGTGGGTAGTCTTTTCCGGGTGCTGGCGCTAAAGTATGGATATCCATCCAGTTATTTTGCACTGACTGGAGCTAAGTGGATACCCCTT
>NZ_JBHTBZ010000034.1:0-105513 GCF_042665235.1 Hydrogenophaga defluvii
TCTCATGGCGGTATCTCCGTTCCCAAGATACCGCATTGGCATGCAGGATTAATGCCAGAAAATAACGGGACAGCACACTAGCCGTCAAGGAGCGGGAAGGCTACACCCTGGTGCTGGCCATGCGCCGATGGGAATTCGAGGCCTTCGCCCAGCTTCGGAAATAACGCACGGCGCGCAGCACCCACCCACATGTTCGTCGAACTCACTCGGACCTGGCCCCTGCACTGGCTGCTCACCGGCCTGGCCATCGGCCCGGCACTGGGGCTGTGGGCCCTGCGTCCGCTGTGGCGCGACGAACGATCCGCGTAAAGCCCCGCCCGCAAAACGGTCACAATCGACCCCCTTGACACCCCGTTCGACGGCCCGTCCCCCATGCAACACACCGACTCCCCGACACCGCCGACCCACCAGCGCACCGCCGCAGGCAATCGCCGCCGCCCCTCGGGCGCCCGCCCGGCCCGCGAAGCGACACCGCCCAAGCCGCTACACCCTGTGCTGGCCCAACTGGCCGAGCTTTACCCCGCCCTGTTTGGTGAGGTGCTGCGCCCACTCAAGCGCGGCATCTTCCAGGACCTGCTGGACGCCCAGCCCGAGGTGCTGGACAAAGAAGGCCTGAAGGCCGCGCTGGCGCTGCACACGCGTTCCACGCGCTACCTCTCGGCCGTGGCCAGCGGCGCACAACGCCACGACCTGAGCGGCCAACCGGTGGAAGCGCTGCTGCCCGAACAGGTGCACCACGCGCTGGTGGAGGTGTTCCGCCGCCGCCAGACGCGCACGGCCGAAGACCTGAGCCCCAAGTTCCGCCAGCGTGTGGAACAGGCCTTCGAGCAATCGGGCCTGAGCCGCGAGGCCTATGCCGAAAAGGTGCTCGGCCGCGACGAACAAGTCAACGCGCTGACCCTCGAAGCCCTGGCCGAAGTGGCCAGTCGCCAAGCACGCGACGAAGCCCTGCGCCGCGCGTTCAGCGCCAGCGGTTTGAGCGAAGCCGACTTCGCCAGCAGCTACGGCATGCCGCTGCGCGAGGTGATGCGGGCGCTGGGGCGGGCGGCAGCCTGATCCGCCCACCTTTATTTACACGAAAAAATGCGCAGAAAAAAACCGGATTTCGGCTTGATTTAGCTAAAATTTCGTGCATATGCAACGCACATGCACGGTACAACTGTTTGCAAACGGTGCCTGGCACGACGCTGCCAGCGTGCACCTGCATGGTTCCGAGAACGACGGTTGGCGGGCCCACACCTACTCGGGGTATGCGGTCGAATGGGCGGTTGAGCACGCTGGCACCACCGACGCACACGCACTTTGCGCCGCATGGCCTGTTGGCCTCCAACCACTGCAAGCGGCGCACTGGCCGGTGTTTCTCATCGACATGCTGCCGCAAGGCTTTGGCCGGCAAGAGCTGTTGCAACGCATCGGCCTGCCGGCCAGCACCGGTCTGGTGGCCGACTGGCCCTTGCTTCAGGCCGGCGCCGGCAACCCCATAGGTCACCTGCGGGTCAAGGAAGCGGCCGACTGGCTCAATGCCAACGCGGGTGCAACGCGTGGCTTCACCGACGACGAGGTGGCGCAACGCGGCGACCACTTCGCCGAGCACCTGGCCTCACACGGTCTGTTTGTCGCCGGCTCGTCGGGCGTGCAGGGCGAATGGCCCAAGGTGCTGCTCACACGGGCCGACGACGGCCTGCTTTACCTGGACCACACCCTGCCAGACGAGCGCGCGGTCGAACACCTGATCGTCAAGTTTGGACGCGGCACCGACCCACAGCTCGCCAGCATCCTGCGGCACGAAGCGCCCTACATGGCCGCTGCCCGACAGCTGGGCCTGCGCGTGCACGCGCCCCTGACGCTGCGCCAGCGCGCACTGTTCATCCCCCGGTTTGACCGGCAGGTACACCCCGGTGGGGTGACACGCCTGGCGCAGGAAAGCATCGCCACCCTGACCGGCCTGCCCGGCTTTGATGGGGTGCCAAGCCACGACCAGGTGTGCCTGGCCCTCCTGCGGCACTGCACAAACCCACAAACCGAGGTGCTGGAGTACCTCAAACGCGACGTGGCCAACCTGGCCTTGGGCAACAAAGACAACCATGCCCGCAACACCGCCATCCAACGCGACTTCAAGGGCCACATCGCGTTGACGCCGCTGTTCGACTTTGCGCCCATGTACCTGCACCCCGACGGCATCGCGCGGCGCATCCGCTGGGAAGGCAACGATGGTGGCCAGCCCGACTGGCGCCGCGTACTCGACCGCGTCTGCGAACTGAGCGCGCAAGTGCACAAAGAACAGCGCAGAAAAGGCCCGGAGTTGGTGCAGCGCAAGCCACTGGTTCAAGGCCTGAAAATCATGGTGCCCACACTGGAGCGCATCGCCGCAGAAGGTGAAACCATGGGTTTGGAGCCTGGGCTGCTCCAGCACCTGCGCCCAGGCATTCTGGCCCGAGCACAAGAACTGGCCACGCTGAGCTGAAAACCATGGACAAACGCTTCAACCCCATTCCGGTGGCAGAGCAATTGGCCCTGCGCCAACAAGCCATCGAAGACGTGCTGGCCCACCCCGAATGGTCTTTGCCACAGGCCGTGCGCCACCTCAAAAAAACCATGCGCCTGACCACCGCCGACATGGCCAAGCTCTCTGGCGTCGCCTACCGTACCCTCCAGGACATCGAACAGGAACGCAGCGACGGCAGTGTGCAGACCATGAACCGCATCTTTGGCATGTTGGGGCTCAAGTTGAGTGTGGGGCGGATGACGAGAGAAATCGACAGCCCCGACGACACCCGATTACCGCTTTGACGGCATTCTGGTGAGCCTCCAGCACACCCGCTCAGGCCAGACCCACCCGCACCGTGCGCATCCTGCTCGTCTCCGATCTGCACTACACCCTGCCGCAACTCGACTGGGTGGTTCGGGTTGCGCCGGCTTTTGATCTGGTGTGCTGGCTGGGGACCAGCTGGGCATCAGTTCAGCGGTGGCGCTGGACACCCAGTCGGTGGTCATCCGACGCTACCTCTCGCTGCTGCAGGCGCTCGGGCGGGTAGTGATCAGCTCGGGCAACCACGACCTGACGGGGCCCAATGCGCAGGGCGAGCAGGCCGCGCTGTGGCAGACCGAGGCGCACGCTGGGTGTGGATCTACCACTGGCCACCGCTGGGCTCGCCCACCTGCTGGACGGGTCGCCGCGACTATGGTAATGCGGACATCGGCGGCTGGATCGCCCAGCACCGGCCTAACATGGTGCTCACCGGCCACGTGCACGAATCGCCCTTCAAGCCCAACGGCGCCTGGGCCGACCGCCCGAGCCAGACCTGGTGTTCAACGCCGGGCGCCAGATTGGGCCAGTGCCGGCACACATCGAAATCGACCTGGGTGCGGGAGACGCCGTCTGGAAGTCCATGATGGGCATGGAAACCCTGCGCCTGTACGACACGGCCCGACCGCCACGCACGGTGTTCTGAGTCAGGAATCCGGATCGGGGTCGCGCGCGGATCCGGGGCGGGCCAGGGGCGCCTGGCGCAGCGCCAGTTGCTTGAGCACGTCCGACACCATGGCCAGACCCGGCGCGTCGCCATACTGGTGCTTGAGGTCAGACAGATAGCTGGACACAAAATTAAGCAGCTCGGCCAGGTCCACGGCCACCAGGCGGCTGATCTCGGGGTCGGTGGCGAGAAAGGCCTGGCGGTCGGCGGCGTGGCGCAGCACACTGGGGGCCGTGGCCTCGACGGTGGCGCCGTAGGCCTTGTTCAGCAACACCGAGACCTCGCCAATCATGGCGCCCGGGCGGTTGACCGCATTGACCAGCTCGCCGCCCTTGCGCACCTGCAGCGCACCACTTCCCAAGATCCAGATGCCCCCGACGGGCCACCTTCGCGCACCACCGTGTCAACGGCCGCGAACGTGTGCTCGGGCAGGTGGTGGAAGCGTTCCAGCAGATTCTTCATTGAAACCATGGTACGTGAAACCCACTCTGGAACCATTCATGCCGTCAATTCAATCATGCGATCGAGCGGCAAGCTCACGAAAAACCCGACCCCCGGGCCACCCGACCCACCCAGGCCGGGGCCCACCTGTACCTGGCCACCCATCCGCCAGGCTGCCTGCCGAACAATGGCCAAGCCGAGGCCCGACCCATTGGCGAAATGACCCACGCCGCGATAGAAGCGCTCGAAGATGCGCTGGTGCTCGGCCGGGGCAATCCCGGGGCCATCGTCCTGAATCACCAAACGGAGTTGACCGTCTTCCTGCTTCAGTCCGACAGACACGTTACCTCCCTCTTGGACGTAGCGCAGGGCGTTGTCGATGAGGTTGTGCACGATAGACTCCCACGCGAACAGGTCCAGCCTGGCCGGCAGCTTGTCAGGCGCATCCAATGACAGCTCGACCCACCGTGCCATGGCCCGGGGTGCAGCGTGCGCCATGGCGGTCCGCAGCCACTGAGCAACGTCCAGATGGCGAGGAACAGGGCGCTGCGCTTCATCAAGCGCGGCGAGGTCCAGCAGTTGCTGGGTCAAATGCGAGGTGCGAGCGATGGCCTCCTCCATGTGTGCCTGCGCCCGGGTGCGCTCTTGCTCGCTTGAAGCGCGAGCCATCACATGCACCTGCGCGCTGATCACGGCCAATGGGGTGCGGATTTCGTGCGCTGCGTCCTGCACAAAGGCACGTTCGCGCTCGACCTTCTGGCGCAGCTGGGCCAGCATGGCATCCAACGACTGCTCCAGCGGTTTGAGTTCGCGGTGTCGGGCATTGAAACCCACAGGCTGCAGCTCGTCGCCACTTCGTTGAGCGATGCGGTCAGCCAGTTGTTGCAACGGCCGCAGCCCGTTGCGTACCGACAGCCACACGGGCAGCAGCACGAACGGCGAGGCCAGCAAAAGGTAGGGAAGCAAGTTGCGTCCGTTGTAGAGCAAGTAGTCGGCATCGGCGCGCTTGGGCTCAAGGATACGCAGCACCCAGCGCCCGTTTTGCCCGGTGTAGATGCGATAGGGCCGCCCCTGAACCGTCGCTTCGACAAGACCTGAATCGGGGCCGAGGGTGGCCGGTGGCAGTTGCTTGTCCTGCAGGCCACTGGCGGCATAAAGCGTTCTGCCCGACGCACGGTCCTGCAGCTCGTGCAGAAGCGTGCCGGGCAGCAGCCCACTCTGGCGGCGGCGCACATTGGTCCAGTGGTCGGTGGAAGCGAGCGCCGCGGCCGCATGTGCCGCGTCAGTCATGCCAGCCAGCGACGCCAGCACGGCGTCACCGTACTTGAGCAAGCCGGGATCGTAGGTGATGGCCTGCTTGTACCTATGGTAGTTGTAACCCAACAGCACAGCCCACACCAGCACGAAGGCCACCATGACGGAGGCCACGCTGCGGCGCACCAAGGTCGGCTCGGCCAGACGCGACCACAACACACGCAGCCGGCTCGACCGGGAAGGCGCTGGCGTCACGTTCGTGTTCATGCTTGCAGCAGGTAGCCCACGCCACGCACCGTTCGGATCCACTCTGCTCCGATCTTGCGCCGCAGATTGGACACGTGCACCTCGATCGCGCCGAAATCCACGGGATCGCCCAGCGGGTCCAACCGCTGCGCCAGCACGCCCTTGGGCACCACGGAACCGGGCTCGCGTGCCAGCTCCAGCAGCAACTGGAACTCGCGCGGAGACAGATCCAGCGCCACACCGCCACGACGCACCTGGTGCCGTCGGGGTTCGATCACCAACTCACCCACTGCCCAGCGCTCGCTGGCCTGACGGGCACTGCGCCGCAGCACGGCGCGAATGCGCGACATCAATTCGGCCATGGCGAATGGCTTGACCACAAAATCATCCGCCCCACCGTCGAGTCCCGCCAATCGGTCCTCCACCGCCGAGCGAGCGGTGACCAGAATGATGGGCACCTGCGCGCCCTGCGCACGCCAGCGGGCGAGCAACTCGAACCCGCTGCCGTCGGGCAAGCTCAGGTCCAGCAGCACACAGTCCACCATCGTGGCATCCACAGAAGCCGGCGCGTCCACGGCGCGGCGCAACCATTCGCTGGTCAGGCCCTCCACCTTCAACGCAGACTGCAACGCCCGCCCCAGGTCCAGGTCGTCTTCGATCAACAGGATGTGCATGGTGAGGCCTATTGTGACGCGGCGCCTGCGGTTGGTGATGGCCGCCGCGTGCGTGCCTTTGGCTTGCGTTAAGGAAGGCATTTGCACAATGCCTGCATGAACGACCGCGATACGCACACGATATTCCGAGGGGACGCCGTTGCATCCCGAGGGGGCTGGCTGCCCACCATCACGCTGGCTGCGCTGGGAAGCTTGTTGGTTCTGTCAGGCTGCGCCACAGGCCCCACACATCCAGCCCTGGCGGGAGCGCAACTGCCCGAACTGATTCCAGTGCGCGACTTCGTGACCAGTCTGGAGGGCACGGGGAACTACCGCGTGTCGCCCGACGGCACCCGCCTGGCATGGATGGGGGCAAAGGGCACGCACCCCGCCATCTGGGTACGCACCATGGGCCAAGACGATGCCCGCGCCTACCCGATTCGCGCCCGCGGCTTTCGCTGGACCGCCGACAGCCGCTACCTGACCGCCACCGTTGACGCCACCGGCGACGAGAACAGCCACATCCACGCCGTGGCCGTGGACCAGGAAGACGCCGCCTGGGTTGATCTGACGCCGTTCGACAAGGTCGCAAGCCACATTGTTCAGACGGTGGAGGGCAGCTCTGACCTGATGGTCGCCACCAATCGGCGTGATCAAAAGGTCTTTGACCTCCACCGGGTGAACCCACATACCGGCGCGCACACAGTGGAAGCCACCAACCCCGGCAACGTGAGCGCCTGGATCGTGGACCACCGGGGCCGCCTGCGCGCTCGCGTGGCGGTGGCTGGCGATCAGGCCACGTTGCAACGGCCTCATACAACAACACCCGGTGGCTGGAGCGATGCAGTGCAATGGAGCCGCTTCGACTTTGTTCGCCTGCTGGAGCTGGACGACGATGCCGAGGCGGTGTGGGCCATGTCCTCCCGCGGGCGGGACAAGTCGGCCCTGGTGCGCCTGCGCCTGAGCGACGGGGCCGAGACCGTGGTGCACGCCACGGACGACGTGGATTCGGACCACGCCCTCATCAGCCGCCGCACGCACCAGCCGCTGGTGGCCTATTCCATGCCCGGCTACCCGCGCCGTGAGGTATTCGATGCCGCGCTGCGCGAGCGGCTGGACGCGCTGGTCGGCGGCGAGCCGGCCGAAGTGTCCATCACCAGCATGGACGACAGCGAACGCACCATGACGGCCGTGGTGGCCACCGAACGCGGCCGGCGCAGCTACCTGCTGCCGGCCGACGGCCCTGCCCAGCTGCTGGGGGAAAGCGGCCTGAGCCTGATCAGCGGTCAGTTGGCGCGCAGCCGGCCCATCACACTGGCCGCGCGCGACGGCCTGCCATTGCACGGCTACCTCACCCTGCCCGAAGGTGTGCAGCCAAACAGACTGCCTCTGGTGCTGCTGGTGCACGGAGGCCCCTGGTCGCGCGACCGCTGGACGGCCGGTCCCGCCAGCCGGTCGATGCAGCAGTTTCTGGCCAACCGAGGCTATGCGGTGCTGCAGATCAACTACCGGGGCTCGACCGGCTATGGCCGCGCCTTCATGGAAAAGGCGATAGGCGAGTTCGCCGGCCGCATGCACGACGATCTGGTCGACGGCGTGCGCTGGGCCGTGCAGCGGGGCATTGCCGACCCCACGCGCGTGGCCATCTATGGAGCCAGTTATGGCGGCTACTCGGCTCTGGTGGGCGCCACCTTCACGCCCGAGGTGTTCGCCTGCGCTGTGAGCGTGGTGGGCGTGTCGCACCTGGCCTTGTCCCTGGAGAAGGCACCGCCCTACTGGGAGATGGGCATCATCGGCTGGCACCGCTACGTGGGCGACCCAGCCAAGCCAGAAGAGCGTCGTGTGATGGATGCCAAATCGCCCCTGTTCAGGGTTGGTCCCGAGACGCGTCCGCTGCTCATCATGCATGGCGTGAACGACGTGCGCGTGCGGCTGGAGCAGTCCGAGCTGATGGTCGAGGTCCTGCGCAAAGCGGGTCGCCCAGTGGAGTTCTTTACCTTCCAGGGCGACGGCCACAACAACCAGCGCTGGCCGAACAACCTCACCATGTACCGCAAGACGGAGGACTTCCTGGCGCGATGCCTGGGTGGGCGCAACCGCGGGTTCGACTACTACCAGTTGGCAGCGTGGGCGTTCTGAAATGGGCAGAGAAGGCGTGAAACGGGAGAAAGAACGATGCACCACCCAGCCCATAAACTGATGTACCGCGCCTTTGCAGGGCCTTCGGACTTCGAGGCCATGGTGGCCTGCGCCAACGCAAGTTTTGCCGCAGACCAGACCGGATGGTTTCGACGGGTCGACGACGTGGCGCGGGATTACGCCGCATTCACCACCTGCGTGCCAGAGCGAGATGTTTGGATCGCTGACGCTGGCGACGAAATCGCCGGTTACGTGCGTGCCTGGCACTGGGCACAGGCAGACGGTCTGCAGCTGTACTCCCAATTTGCCGTTGTGGCACCGCAGTGGCGCCGCCAGGGCATCGGTAAAGCTTTGCACGCATGGCTGGAGTCGCGTCAGCGTGAGATGGCAAAAGCACACGGCCCCCATCTGCGGCACGCCCACCATGCGTTCGTCACTCAAGGCGAAATTGCACGTGCGGCCTTGCTGGAGAAGTCCGGCTACCGGCCTGAACGCTATTTCTTCACCATGGAGCGCGCCTCGCTCCATGACATTGCCGACTTCTCCCTGCCCGATGGACTGGAAGTTCGGCCGGTGCAACCCGAACACCACCGCGCCATCTGGGATGCCCACACGAAAGCGTTCCAAACCCACTGGGGCTACTGCCCACCCGACGAAGCCGACTACCAGCGCTGGCTGGTGAGTCAGGTGTTCCAGCCGCACCTGTGGCAGGTGGCCTGGGATGCGCAAACCAACCAGGTGGCGGGTCAGGTTCGCGCGTACATCGACGACACATGGAACGCGGGGAACGGCCGTCTACGGGGTTGGACAGAGTTCGTCAGCGTAGGCAAACCCTGGCGCCGCCGAGGCCTCGCGCGAGCACTCATTTCCCGCAGCCTTCGCGCCCAGGCGGCGGCAGGCATGACCGAGTCGGCACTGGGGGTGGACAGCCAGAACGCCAGTGGCGCGAGCCGCGTCTACGAAGACTGCGGGTTTGTGGTCACGCGCCGCAACTGTGTCTACCGAAAACCGATTCAGTGGAGCACAAGCGAATGACGCTGAGTTGAGCGAGTGAACGGGGTGCGTCAGTGGTAATCGTCCTCGCGTTGATGGCGCACAGCACCCACGATCACGCGACGTTGGTCCACGATCTCGAACAAGACCACATAACCCGACCCACCGAAGGGAATGACGAGTTCGCGCAGAAACGGGTTGCTACCAGCCTTGCGGCACGCAAACGGGGACAGCTCCAACAGCGCGAGGCCGTCCCGGATGGCTCGCAGCGCACGGGCGGGGATATCGAAATCGCCGGTTTCGCTGTCAAGTTCGCGCTGCAGCGCAAAATCGAACAGCACCTCCAAGTCACGGGCCGCCGCCTCGCTGAAAATCACCCGAAAGGACATCAGCCGCGCTGCGCACGAGCCAACTTGGCCGCATCCAAATGCGTTTGTAGGCGAGTCAGCATCTCGTCGGCCGGCACACCGGCGCCGGTGCGCTGGGTGTCCTGAATGGCCGCGATGCCACGTCGCACAAACTCAGCCTGGTGCTTGCGCTTTTCGACCACGCTGCGCACCGCACTCTCGACAAATTGCGACAGCGTTTCGCCATCTTCCAGCACGCCTTCTAGCTCTTGCCGGAATTCGGGCGCAACACGCACGGGAGGGAGTGAGGCGGTTTTCATGCCTCAAATGTATTGCATATGCAATGCGCATCACAGGCATCTGCAGGCACAGCCTCTCGCACATCAAGGCAACACCACCCCCGCATCGGTGGACAGCGCGTAGGCACTGTGGATGGGCGCCGGGCTGCCGGCCACGGGCACGGCGCTGATGACGGGTGCCTGGGTTTTGACACCGCCAAAAATCGTGGCGAAGGCGACGTCGGCGGCGTCGCGCCCGGTGCCGATGCGCACAAAACCCATGGGGATACCGGTGCCCGAGGGGTCGAAGATGTACCAGCGCCCGCCCAGATAGACCTCCACGTAGGCGTGGAAGTCGGGTGGGCCCAGCGCGGGATCGGCGCCGTAGTCGGTGCCGGTGGCGATGCGCGCGGGGATGTTGAGCGCGCGCAGCAGCGCGATCATCAGGTGCGCAAAATCGCGGCACACGCCCACCTGTTCGATCAGCGTGTCCACCGCCGAGGTGTTGCCGTTGGTGGTGTTGGAGGTGAAGGTGACGTGGCGTTGCACCCACTGTTGCACCGCCAGCACACGGCCATGTCCCTGCCACAGGGTGCCAAAAGCCTGGTTGGCCAGGCGCCCCAGGCGGTCCGACTGGCAGTAGCGGCTGGGGTAGATGTAGCCCAGCACCTCGGGTGGCAGTTGCGCCACCGGCACCTCGGGCAACTGGGTGGGCAGCACGCTGTGGTGGTCGATTTCCACCAGCGCGGTGTAGACCAGCTTGAGCGGCCCAGGGCCGGCGCGCAGGCGCAGCAGGCGGTTGCCGGTGTGGCGGTCGGTCTGCAGCAGCGGCGCCAGCGGCTGGCTCAGCCACAGGTTTTCGTTCAGCACACGCTGTTGCGATGTGAGTGCGGGGTGGATGTTGAGAATGAAGTCGGCACCGAAGGCATCGATGTCGTAGTTCAGTTCGATGCGCAGGTCGAGGCGGATCATGGTGTGGGCGCAGCGCGCGGGTCGCTGAGGCCCTCCTAACGTAAAGTGTTGAGTATGCGCCTGTGCATGCAAAGGCCATGCCCGCGCCGCCAGCAGGGATGAGGCGCGGGGCACAAAATCGCGCCATGAACACCGAATCCTTCGAGGCATTCAAGGCCCATTGGTTGGCACACGGTTTTGACGAGGTGCTGGAGCGCGACTGGGCGCCCGGCACGGTGCTGGAAACCCATTCGCACCCCTTTGTGGCGCAAGCGTTGGTGACGCGCGGCGAGATGTGGCTGGGTGTGAACGGCAAGACCTTGCACCTGCGCCCCGGCGACACCTTTGCGTTGGACCGCGACGCGCCCCACACCGAGCGCTACGGCCCCGATGGCGCCACCTATTGGGTGGCCCGCAAGAGCTGAGCCGGCCACACCTCAAGTGGCCTCAGGCGGTGTCGGCAAACACCGTCAGCACGCCGGTGTAACCGTAGAGCCGGTGGTGGGCAATTTCGCCCGCGGCGAAGAACCCCACCAGGGGCACGTCGCCCAACGCGCGTCGGATGATCTGCAACTCGGCGCTGGGACCACCAAAATGCAGCCCCCCGCGCCCGGTGCAGCTCACGTAGACCGCGCCGCGCATGCGCGGCGGCGCCTGCGGGCCTTCGGCGCCGGCCGCGCCCGCCATGGCCGCCGCCTCAACGCTCAGCAGTTCCGGCTCCAGTTCATCGCGCACCTCGGCACACACCCGGATCAGGTCGGCGCGTGCGGCGCCAACGTGGCGCTCACAAAAGCTCAGTTGTGCGCCCACGGGTGCCACATCGGCCACCGCAATGCCACGGCGCATCGGGTCCAGCCCAATCAGGTGACGCACCAGCACTTCGGGGCCAAATGCGCCTGGGCGCTGCGGGGTATTGCCTGCGCCCTGGGGTTCGTCCAGCGTGAGCCCGACCAGGGTTTGGCGCAGCCGCGTCATGGCCACCTGCGGCTCGTCCAGCGAGACACCCAACGCGCTCAAGAGCACGTCCAGAGCAGGCTCGCCGTCCAGGCTCAGCACCACGTTGCGGTCGGCGGCGGTCACGCGGTGGGTGCGTCCCACCGGGTGGGCGCCTTGGGTCACCCGCGACACCAGCGCCACGTCAGGGCCAAAGGCCACACCACTCAACCCGCCATGGAACACCCCGCCGGCCGCACCCTGCCCGCTCAGGTGGCCGCCACTGCCCAGCGCGAACTGCACGGTGTCGGTGCGGCTGGAGGCCAGGCCGCCAAACACATAGCCGCTGGCGGTGCGCTCGGCCATTTCAGCGATCAGTTCGGCCACGTCAGGCGTCTGGGCGTCGGCGTGCAGCAAGGCGGTGTGGGCCACAAAACCGCCCGGCCCGCCGTGGGCGGCGGGCAAGGGCGCCACGCCGCTGAACACGCGGTACTGGTCGGGCGCCAGATCGCACAACATCACGGCCATGGCCGGTTCGTCAAAGTACTCGACGTTGGTGGCGGCAATGCCCACGCCCACGGTACCCGCCCAATCCGTCACCTCGGGCAGCTCGGCGCTCAGGTGGTCGAGGATGTCGTGCGCGGCTTCGACGTAGTGGTCCGTGATGTAGAGCAGAGCCAGGCCGGGTGCACCGGCATGCTCAGGCAGGGCCAGTTGCGCACGCAGTTGGGCCAGCACCAGCGCGGCGGCCATGCGCCATTGCGGGTGGGTGGCATGGGCCAGCGCAAAACGTTTCATGTCACCCCGGGCGCTTTTTGACTGCGGCTTTTTTGGCCGTGGCTTTTTTGGCGAGCGCCTTGTTGGCGGCTGCTTTGCGGGCCGGCTTCTTGGCGGCAGGCTTGTCCAGCTCGGGCGACACGGCGCCGGGAATCGGCCAGGCGGCAGACTTGAGCGCGTTGCCACGGCCCCGCCCACCCACGCCCGTGACGGCCTTGCCCAGCGCGGCGGCAGCGCCCACGGTGTCCGACACCGTCTTGGCCACGTTGCCTGCCATGCCGGTGGCGGCCTTCATGGCCTCACCGGTCAAGCCGCTGGCCACGTTGCGGGTCACGTCCAGGCTCGACTGTTTGGCCGCGTCTTTCAGTGCGTTGCCAGCGATGGTCTGGAACTGCTGGCTCAGCGCCCCCCACCATTGCATGGGATCGACCACGCCGGGCATGGCCGGCGCGTCCGCGCTGGGGGCATGGGTTTTTTTGGCTGTGGCTTTGCGCGGCGCGGGCGGTGGTGCCGGCTCCGGTTCGGGCACGGGTTCTGGCGCCGGGGCATCGACGTGCACCGCAGGCGCCTGCGCGTGGTAGGCGCTGGGCGGTATTTCCAGCCCGGCAAACTGGGTGGGTGTGCGGCCGGCCACGCTGTGGGCGGTGCTGGCCACACCCGAGGCCACACCGGCCACGGTGTCGGCCGCCTTGATCTTGAGCGCGTTGGCCACGTCGCCCAGGCTGAAGTTCATGCCCTTCAGGGTGGCCAGGGTCATCTTCTGCACCTCCAGCGCCTGGATGGTGGCCCCCAGCGCCTTGCTGTTCTGATCGAGCCAGAAGTGCACCGCCTTGAGTTCGTCGATGCGTTTGTCCAGCTCCTCCACATTGAAGGTGGGCGCGATCCAGTTGCCCAGCGCGGGCATTTGCGGCAGGTTTTGCTGCACCCCCTGTGCCACACCCCCTGCGGCCTGTTTGGCCAGGCTCTGCAGGAAATCGAAACCCGGCACGTATTTGCCAAAACCCAGGGGATCGCTCATGACTTGCTCCGCGTTGTTTGCTGCGTGGAGCCAGCTTACCGCAAGCGAGAAGCGCTGACCATGGGGGACTTATCCCGGATGCGGTTGACGTGTGTCAAAGCGACCAACGCACCGGCGGCGCATGATGAAACCCAAGCAGCAAACACCTTCAGGAGACCCGATGAGCACCCCGATATCCGACACCTTTGGCGACCAGTTGCGCCAGATGCGCAGCGATGTGTTGGCCCAGCTGCGCGCCCAGCGCGGCGGGCGCATTGGCCGCGCCGAAGCCGCAGCCGAAGCGCGCGACAACGTGGGCGATGACTGGGCGCAGGCCGATGCCGAACGCGACCTCAGCATCGCGCTCGAAGAACGCGAATCCGCCGAGCTGGTGGCCATCGACGCCGCACTCAAGCGCATCGCCGACGGCAGCTACGGCCTGTGTGTGGACTGCGGCGTGTCGATCGCCACCGCCCGCCTGCACGCCAACCCCACCGCTCAACGCTGCGTGGCCTGCCAGGACAAGGCCGAACACGCCCAAGGCGGCGTGAACGCCCCCAAGATGTGACCCGATTTTTTTGTTGAAACAGGAGCCCATTGAATGACCACTTTCCACGCCGTTGTCTGGATCGACCACACCCAAGCCCACGTGTTGATGTTCGACCGCGAGCACGTTGAAGCCCAGCGCGTCAAGGCACGCAGCCAGCACACCCCCAAACACGGCCACGTGGGCGCCGACAAGGCCTTTTTTGAAGAAGTTGCCCAGGCCCTGCAAGGCGTGAGCGAAGTGCTGGTGACCGGCCCGGCCAACGCCAAGATCGAGTTCCGCGACTTCTGCAAACACCACGCCCACGCCGTGGACAAAGCCATTGTCGACGTGGTGACGGCCGACCACCCCACCGACGCCCAACTGGTGGCCATGGCGCGCCAGTATTTCGTGAAGTTCGACCAGAAGGCCGCCGACCCGACACAGCGCTGAGCGCAGCACAGGCTGCGCTATCCTTGGGCGCATGAACACCCCACGCAGCCTGTTCCACTTCGCCTTCAATGTCACCGACCTCGACACCGCGCGCCGCTTTTACGGCGGTGTGCTGGGCTGCACCGAGGGCCGGAGCACCGACACCTGGGTGGATTTCGATTTCTTCGGCCACCAGATCTCGCTGCACCTGGGTCAGCCCTTCCCCACCGCCAACACCGGCCACGTGGGCGACAAGCTGGTGCCCATGCCACACTTCGGCCTGATCCTGGAACAAGCCACTTGGCAGGCGCTGGCCGACCGCCTGAGCGCCGCCGGCACCGACTTCGTGCTGCCGCCCCAGCTGCGTTTTGCCGGCCAGCCCGGCGAACAGTGGACCATGTTCTTCCGCGACCCCTTTGGCAACCCGATCGAGGTCAAGGGCTTCGCCTCGCTGGACACGGTGTACGCCACCTGAGGTTGCCGTGGACGGCCTGCACCTCACCGCCGATTTGCGCGGCTGCCGCTGCGACGGCACCTGGCTGACCGACGCCGACCGACTGCTGGCGCGTTGTGTGGCTTTGGTGCAAACGGCTGGCCTGCAATCGGTGGCGCAACTCGCACACACCTTCCCCGCCACAACACAAGGCCCCGGCGGCGTGACGGCCACGGTGCTGCTGGCCGAATCCCACCTGTGTGTGCACACCTGGCCCGAGCAGCGCGGCGCCACGCTGGACGTCTACGTCTGCAACCTGGGCGCCGACCATTCGGCCAAGGCGCACCAGCTGTTGTCATCGCTGCTGGTGCTGTTCGATGCAGAGCAGGTGCAGCAGCAGGCGTTGCAGCGCGGCAGCGTCAGCCCTTGAACCCAGCGATGGCAGCGCCCGCCAAGTGCCCGCGCGTGAAGGCCTCCTCAAACACCGAATAGCCCGACCAGTCGCTGTGCGCAAAGTGCAGTCGGCCCGCGCGTGTGGGCCACACCACCTGCGCGCCCGGCGTGGGCATGGCCATGGCGTGGCCGTAGCGGGTGATGTCCACGCGCTGCAACGGTTCACGCAGGTCGGGGTGGGCCACAGACAACTCGGCCAGCGCCTGGTCGCGCCAGTGTGTCCAGGGCTTGTCCAGCAAGGCACGCCGCGCCGCCGCAGCGGCGTCGCCCAGCGGCAGGTACCAGGTCAGCACCGTGGCGCCCCGGCGTGGGTTGAGCGACTGGTGGCTCGCGTCCACATAGCCCAGGCCGGCGCTCCCAAACAACACGTTGTCCCAGCTGGGGGGTGCGCCAGGCCGGTCGCGCAGCGGCGCGCGCAAGCGCAGGTTGGCCACCAGCCACGGTGCATACGTCAGACGCTGTGTGGCCTGACGCACAAAGTCCGGCGGGTTCTGCAACACACGCGACGCCACCAACACCGGCAAGGCCACCACACAACGCTCGGCCAGCCAGCGTTCAGTGTGCCCTGTGGCGTGGTCCAGCGCATCCAACGCCACGCCGTGTGGGTGCGCCTCGATGCGCAGGACCGTGCGCCCCGTGTGGATGCGTTCGGCGCAGGACAAGGCCAGGCGCTGCGTCAGCCAGGCGTTGCCTTCGGGCCAGGTGAGCACCGGCTCCGCGTCGGTGTCTCGCTCACCCGGCGCGTGAAAGCCGTGCCGACTGGCAAAGTAGTGCAAACCGGCCCAGGCCGATACCACGGCGGTGCCCGCACCATAGTCGTCGCGGCAGGCGTAGTCGAGGTACCAGCGCAGGTGACGGTCGGTCAACCCTTCGCCGTCGAGCCAATGCGCAAAGGTCTGGCCCGACAAGGCCTGCGTCAACGGTGTGATGGGCGCACGCAACGTGGGCATGGCAAACCGCGTCTGCGCCATCGCCCCGCGCACGAGGTGGGCAAAACGGCGGTACTGCGCCAGGGTGTCGGGCGGCACACCGTCCAAGGGCAGCAGGCCTTCTTGCCATTGGCCCTGAAAAAACAGCCGCTCCTGCGGGCTGTGGCACAGGTGGCGTTCGTCGTACACCCACCGGCCGGCCACCCGCTGGCGCAGGCCGAGTTCTTCCAGCAGGTCTTGCACCTCATGGGCGTTGTCACCGGGCAGTGGCAGGTAGTGCGCGCCCAGCGGGCAGGCCAGGCCGTCCATGAGGCCGGCGCGGGCGTTGCCGCCGGCTTGGTCTTCCAGCTCCAACAGGGCAAAGTCGTCCACACCACCCAGCCGAAGTGCGCGCGCGGCGGCCAGGCCGGCCACACCGCCGCCGGCGATCAGCACGCGGGTGCGGCGGGTGCTGTCTGGCGTTCGTGTGGTGGGCTCGCGCAGCACATGGCCGCGCTCGGGATGGGTGCCCACAAAACCGCCGGTGGTCTCGGGTGTTTCGCCACAACCCGCCAAGGCCAACGCGCCCGCAGCACCCAACAAGTCGCGCCGACGCAGCGTCATGTGGCGTGTCACGGCAGCGCCCGGCCCCATTCCTGCTCGTAGGTGTGCACCAGCACCTGGTTGGACAGGCGGTTCACCTCGGCGGGGACGCGGGCCATGTCGGCCGGAAAATCGAACAGCAGGCGCAGCGTCTCGGGCGTGAGGAAGCGCAGGCCTGGCGGCAACTGCGCAGGGGGCGTGTAGGGCCGGCGGCTGGCAATTACAAAGCCCCATTCGCCAAAACTGGGCACGTGGGCGTGGTAGGGCGCGGTGCGCAGGCCCACCGACTCCATGGTGGTCACCACGGTCCAGAAGCTCTGGCGCGCCACCAGCGGCGAGGTCGTCTGCATGACCGCAAAACCGCTGGCCGACAGGCGCCGTTGCAGGCTGGCAAAAAAGGCGTTGGTGTAGAGCTTGCCAATGGAAAAATTGGTGGGGTCGGGGAAGTCCACCACGATGACGTCGAAGCTGTCGCCGTCCTGCTCCAGCCACTTGAAGGCGTCGGTGTTGACGATGCTGAGCTGGGGCGAATGCAGGGCGTCAGCGTTGAGCGCGCGCAGCGCCGGGTTCTGCGAGAACAGGCGCGTCATGTGCGGGTCCAACTCCACCAGGGCAACGGACTCGACACCGGGGTAACGCAGCACCTCGCGCACCGCCATGCCGTCGCCACCACCCAGCACCGCCACGCGGCGCGGTGTGCCGCCGCCCTGCGCAAAAGCGGCCATGGCCGGGTGCACCAGGGCCTCGTGGTACCGGTACTCGTCGCGCTCGGCAAACTGCAGGTTGCCGTTGAGGTAGAGCCGGTGGCCGGCGCGGCCGTGTGTCAACACGATGCGCTGCCAGTCAGACGACTCGGCCAACACGATGCGGTCCTGGTAGAAGCGGTCTTCGGCCAAGGTGGTGAGTTGCTGCGCGCCGAACCAGCCGGTGGTGAGCGCGCCCAGCGTCAACACGGCAGCGGCCAGGTGGGCCAGGCGGTGCGGCAGCTCGTGGCGAAACAGCCACCAGGCCCACAGCGCCACAGCCGCGTTCATCAGCCCAAACAGCAGCCCGGTGCGCACCAGGCCCAGCTGTGGCACCAGCCACAGTGGGAAGGCGATGGACACGGCCAGTGCGCCCAGATAGTCGAAGGTGAGCACCTGCGAGACCAGGTCTTTGAGCGCCACGTTGCGCTTGAGGATGCGCATGACCAGCGGGATCTCCAGCCCCACCAACGTGCCCACCACCAGCACCAGGCCGTAGAGCAGGAAACGGAAGCTGTCGGGCACAAACGCGTTGGCCAGAAACAGCGTGGCCGGCAGCAGCCCACCGATCAGTGCGACCAGCAGTTCAATGCGCAGGAAATGCGCCGGCAACTGGCGCTCAAAAAACCGCGACAGCCACGAGCCGATGCCCATGGCAAACAAATACGTGCCGATGACGGTGGAGAACTGCAGCACCGAGTCGCCCAGCACATAAGACGCCAGGGCGCCGGCCGCGAGTTCGTACACCAGCCCACAGGCCGCCACCACAAACACGCTGGCCAGCAGCGCTACTTCGACCGGGCGCGGCGGGGCGCGCTCGGAACTACCCATGAATCGCTGCAGCGACGATGACCGAGATGCCCAGGCACATGGCGCCCACCACCACGCCCAAGGCCACGTTCTGCTTTTCCACCAGCTCTTCCCACAGGTTGTAAGGCGTGATTTTGTCGATGACGATGAAGCTGAGCCAGAACACCAGCACGCCGATCAGCGCGTACAAGATGGAGCCAAAAACGGCACCGGCTCTCAACCATTCCATGCCCATGTGGACCTCCAGTCAAAAAGTTGTTGAAACGTTCATTTGTGGCCCCCACCGCTGGACCAGCCGCCAAACGAACCGCCCGAGCTGCGGTAGCTGCTGCTGCAGTTTTCCACCGCCGGATCGCAGCTGCTGCAGCGGCTTTCTAGCATGGACAGCAGAACGAGCACCACGACGATGATGACAAAGGTGCGGAAGTTGCTGCCCACGCTCTGACTCACCGGCGAGGCATCGGCGCGTTCAAACAGTCCTTTTTGCGCCGCCAGGCCAAAGGCCTTGGCCACGGTATCGGCGCTGAGGCGGTTGCCGCTGGACCAAGTCAGTTCGTTCTGCGTCTGCTCCAGGGACAACAAGGCCGGGCCATGGGCGAAATCGCGGTGGAAACTTTTCTGCCCGCGCTCGACCTTCCAGTAAAACTCACCGGCCACGTAGGTGGTTTCGGCGTTGTAGGCGTATTGCAGTTTGTAGTGGGTGCCCAGGTAGCTCGCGTTCTGGCCGTTGCCGGTCATGACGGGTGCGCCGGTGGTGGGTTTGACCACGCTCCAACCGTCCTCTGCGTCGACCAAGAAGCAAAACCCGCGCTTGCGGTTGAACAGCAGGTACTCGCTCCAGCCAAAGTGCTCGTCATCGCCCGGCGCCTGGCCCATGCGGTGCTGGAAACCCACCACCTGCCAATGCACCCCCTGCAACTGGCCGCTGCTGCCCAGCGCAATGAGCGGGCGCACCGGTTCGTCTTGCGCGGCCTTGAGCAGCTCGTGCCCCAGGCCCGCACTCAGATCGATGATGCTGTTGCAAGAAGCGCAGGTGACACTTTGGCTCTGCTCCAGTGCCACGTCCACCGGCGCGCCGCAATGCGGGCAATTGAAGTGGCGGCCCTTGTCGTCCCGAGTGGATTCGCTGCGCAGCCCCTGGAGCGCCAGGTCTTCGAGCCGCACCTCGCGCCCCAGCGACGCGCCGGGCGGCTGGGTGCCCCAGTCGAGACCACAGACCTCGCCACTGGCGCTGCGCAATTCCACCAAAGCAAAGGGCTGTCCAATGGGCGGCAGGTGAGACAACTCGCCCTCGGCCGCCGCCAGCGACACCGGCTGGTTGAATGCCACTATGTAGGTGGCGCCGTTGATGGCGGTCTGCGCGCCCACGCGCAGGTGCGCGGGGTCGGGCAGGTCGCGCCCGGCGTCCAGCGGCTCGCTGAACACAAAAGCACCGTTGTCCTCGCTCAGCGTGCCGGTGCCACCGTCGTCAAAAGCGATCTGCCACTCGGTCCAGCTGCCGCCCTCGTAGCGGTAGGCCAGGCGTCCCACCACGGTGAATCCACGTTCAGCCCAGCGCCCGCTGGCCAGCAATTGCAGCGGACTGAAGTCGCTGAACACATCCGCCATTTTGCCCAGACGGGCCAGGTGGTCGCCCTCGCGCACCACGGTGGAGCGGCAAAAGCCGCACACCGCGTGGGTGGACTGGGCGCTGCGAAATTCAACCGGCGCACCACACCCCGGACAGGGCGCGCGGTAGCTGCGCTGGGCGTTGGTGTCGGCCACAGACAAAACAGACCGTCAGACCAGCTTCTTCAGCAGCTCGGCCTTTTTGGCGTCGAATTCCTCGGCCGTGAGGATGCCCTTGGCCTTGAGGTCGGCCAGCTTTTCGAGCAGCGCCATCACCTCGTCGGGTTTGACACCCACTGGCGCGGCGGCCGCAGCGGCCGGCGGCTGGGCGGCCGGGTTGAGGCCTTGCGCCAGGTTTTGCGCCAACACCTGGCCCAGGGCCACGCCGGCGCCCAGGCCCATGGCGTCACCGGCAATGCCGCTGCCACCGCCCGCCCCTTCGGCAAACTTGGGGATGGCCTGCGCCGTCTGGTACTGCATGAACTTGCCCATGTCGTTGCCGACCATGCCCATGCCAATTTTCTGGTCCAGGATTTTCTGCAGCTCTTCGGGCAGCGACACGTTCTGCACCGTCATGCCTTCGAGCTTGAGGCCGATCTTCTCGAACTCGGGCGCAAGCTGGGTGCTCAGTGCCTGGGCGAAAGCCAGCTGGTTGGCCGCCAAGTCCAGAAATGCGATGCCGCTGGACGCGATGGCGTTGCTGATGTTCTGCAACACCAGGCCGCGCAGCTGGCCGTCCAGATCGGCCACGGTGTAGGTCTCGCGTGTGCCCGAAATGTCGGTGTGGAAGCGCTTGGGATCGGCCACGCGGTAGGCGTAGTTGCCAAAGGCACGCAGGCGGACGGCACCAAAGTCGGGGTCGCGCACGGTGATGGGCTGGGGCGTGCCCCACTTCTGGTCCACCTGCTGGCGGGTGCTGAAGAAATACACATCGCTCTTGAACGGCGACTCGAACAGCTTGTCCCAGTTCTTGAGGTAGGTCAGCACCGGCAGCGTCTGGGTGGTGAGCTTGTACATGCCGGGGCCAAACACGTCGGCCACCTGGCCTTCGTTGACGAACACCGCCAGTTGCGACTCGCGCACCGTGAGCGAAGCGCCGTTCTGGATTTCCATGTCGCGCATGGGAAAACGCCAGGCCAGCGTCCCATCGCCCTCTTCCGTCCATTGAATGATGTCAATGAACTGCTTTTTGATGAAATCCATCAGCGCCATGGTTCGCCTCCTCGCGAAAGTGTGGGTGCGCTGGAAATGATACGCGTCAGCCAGCGTTCAGCGGTGCGATCTCCTGATCGATGGCGCCAAAAATGCTCTGGCCGTCTTTGCCCTTCATCTCGATGCGGATGGTGTCGCCGAATTGCATGTACTCGGTTTTGGGTGCGCCGTCCTGGATGGTTTCGATGGCGCGTTTTTCGGCGATGCAGCTGTAGCCCTTGGGCCATTCCATGCGGCCATCCTGCTCAAAACCCGGGTTACTCACGGTGCCGCTGCCCACGATGGAGCCGGCGCGCACGCGGCGTGTTTTGCAGATGTGAGCGATGAGCTGACCGAAGTGGAAGGTCATGTCGGGGCCGGCGTCGCACATGCCGACCTTGCGGCCGTTCCACGTGCTTTGCACCGTGAGGTGCACGCGCCCACCCTGCCAGGCATCGCCCAGCTCGTCGGGCGTGACGGCCACCGGGCTGAAGGCGGTGGCGGGCTTGCTCTGGAAGAAACCAAAGCCTTTGGCCAGCTCGTTGGGGATGAGGTTGCGCAGGCTGACGTCGTTGGCCAACATCAGCAGGCGCACGCCGGCCAGGGCCGCATCGGCGTCAGCGCCCATGGGCACGTCGCCAGTGACGACGGCGATCTCCGCCTCGAAGTCGATGCCCATGGCTTCGCTGGGCACCACCACCGGGTCGCAAGCGCCCAGCAGGTCGTCGCTGCCACCCTGGTACATCAGCGGGTCGGTGTAGAAGCTGGCCGGCACCTCGGCGCCACGCGCGCGGCGCACCAGCTCCACATGGTTGATGAAGGCCGAACCGTCGGCCCACTGGAAGGCGCGCGGCAAGGGCGCGGCGCACAGGCGCGGGTCGAAGTTGAAGCTGTGGCGCGCCTTGCCGTGGTTGAGCGTGACATACAAATCCTGCAACTGCGGGGCGATGAAGTTCCAGTCGTCCAGCGCCTGCTGCAGGGTGTTGGCGATACCGGTGGCGTAGTGGGCGGTGCTGAGGTCGCGCGAGACAACAACCAGTTGGCCGTCGCGCGAGCCGTCCTTGTAGGTGGCGATTTTCATGGGGCTCCAAGCAGGTCGTTTGGTATTCTAGATGGGCCACCATGCACGCTTGCGCTCCACGTTCTGCCCATTGGCGCCTGGCCAGCCTGGCCGGCGCGGTGCTGGCCGCGCACGCCTGGCTGCTGGCCTCGCCTTTGCTGCCCGCGTCCGATGCACCGCCGCCGTTGAACGCGCCGCGCCCCTTGCAGACACGCACCGTGTCCCTCGCGCCCGCTGTGGCGACCAGCCCTGCGCCAACGGTACCGCGCGCCCCTCGACAGGTGGCACGCCCCCGCGCTCAGCCATCCACCGCGCCCGCATCGCTGGTGCCCACCACACCCACACCTGAGCCGGTGGCGGCACCTGACGAATCCGTCACCGCCGAGGCCCTGCCCGAAGCCCCTTCGGTCGAGACCGTGGCAAGCACACCGGTGGCGGAGGACGTGGTCGCCGCAACGTCAGGGGACGGTGGCCCACCTGCGGCAGAGCCCGCAGCGGTGCCCTTTTCGCCACCACCCACCGCCCGCCTGAACTACGACGTGGCCGTGGAATACCGGGGTGTGCGCCAAACCCTCAACGGCACCCTGGACTGGCAACACGATGGCGAGCGCTACCGCCTGCACATGGCGGTGGCCATGCCTTTTCTGGGCAGCCGGGTGCAGCTCAGCGAAGGCCGGCTGGGCCGCCATGGCATACACCCGCAACGTTTTTCAGAAAAAACCCGCAGCGAACGTGCGGCTCATTTCGACGAAGCGGGCGCCCGCATCCGCTACAGCGCCAACACGCCTGACGCCCCCTTGCTGCCCGGACACCAGGACCGCTTGAGCGTGTTTATGCAGCTCGCCGGCTTGGTGCACGCGCGGCCCGAGCGTTTTCCGGCCGGGCACACCATCCACATGCCCACCAGCGGGGTGCGCGATTCGGAAACCTGGGTCTTCGAAGTGAAGGGCACGGAAACCATTGCGCTGCCCCATGGCGACCTGGCCACACTGCACCTGCGCCGCCTGCCGCGCAAAGAAGTCGACACCACGGTGGACGTGTGGCTGGCGCCCGCGCTGGGCCACCTGCCGGTGCGCATGCGCCTGCAGGAGGCCAACGGCAATGTGGCCGACCAGCGACTGATTACCCCATGATCCCGCCGGGAACTTGAAATTTCCGCCGAACGGCCCATATAGCCGGTATGCTGAATGCCGATATCCCTGCAAAGGACATCAGCATCCCGTCAGCAGATTGGTCGAGTTTCAAGGACATTTCATCCATGCACATGCTCTACGACTCTGAATCCTTCGCGGTGGTCCACATCCAGGCCGACGCGTTGATGGACAACGACGCCACGCCCGCCGGCCCGCAGTTGGCCCGCCACGGCTTTGAAATCGTGGACAAGCGCTCGGGCAAAGAAATTTACCTCGATGGTTCGTGGGCCGAAATGTTCCAGCAGCGCATCAGCGCTTGGCAACAGAACACCCCCAGCCAAGAGGAGGTGGAAGACACGCTGGAAGGCTATGCGGTGCTGGCCCAAATGCCCGTCGTGATGCATTGACACGCCTTTCGCCCCACAACAACGCCGGCCCCGTGCCGGCGTTGTTGTTTCTGTATCAAAGCGGCGAACGCGCCGTCCACCAGCGGTACAGGGGCTCGGCCAACACCAGCACCGCCACCAGACGGCACACCTGAAATGCCGTGACCACCGGCACACCGAGCTGCAACACCTTGGCGGTGATGGACATCTCGGCAATGCCGCCCGGCGAGGTGCCCAGGATCAAGGTGGCGGGGTGCTGCCCGATCAGCCGCGCCAGGCCCCAGCCAAACACGGCGCAGATGGCCATCATCACCACCGATGCCAGCGCCACCGAGCCCAGCCAGCGCGGTGCGGTGTGCAAAAAAACCGGGGTGAAGCGCACGCCGAGGCTGACACCAATCGCCAGCTGCGCGGCGTTGGACACCGCCGTGGGAATGGCCGACAACACCTGACCGCTGAGTGTCAGCCCCATGGTCACCAGCAACGCCCCCATGAACCAGGGGTTGGCGCGCCCCAGGCGCTGTGCCACCAGTGCACCTGCCAAGGTGAGCGTGGCCAGCAACAGCAACCCGGTCCCGGACACGTCGCGGATGGCGGGCGGCGACAGGTCCAGCCCATGTACGCCCCAGAACAGCATGCCGAAGGGCAGGCAAATGGTCACCATCAGCACGCGCAGGCTGTGGGCAGACGCCACCAGATCGGTGCGGGCACCGGCGCGCTCGGCCAGCAGGGTCATTTCGGAAGCTCCACCGATGGCCCCCGAGAAGTAGGTGGTGGCACGCAAGCCGGCGGGCGACACGTCAACCAGATGGCGCGCGTGAACCCACTGCAACCACCGCCCAAAGCCCCAGCCCAGCACCAGCGCCCAGGCGATGCCCAGCGCAATCGCCCACCACAGCCCGGCCACGAGCGTGCCCACCTGCGGCGTGAAGTACAGCCCCAACGCGGTGCCAATCACCCACTGCCCACCGTTGCGCAAGGGCGCCCAACTGGCGGTACGTGCCCCGGCCAACGAGGCCACAGCGGTGACCACCAAGGGCCCGAGCATCCAGGGAATGGGGGTGTGCAGCCGAACACACATCACGGCGGCGGCCGCAGCCAGGGCCAATGTGCCCAACACACGAACAGCAAAACCCACGCGCGGGGCACGCGAAAACATCATGAAGTACAGGGGAAATCAAAGGGACGGCGGCAGCGCACCGCCAGACTGCCCCGATAGTATCGGACCATGAAACGCCTTCGCGTCATGACGCACCTTCCGTGCCTGCTGCTGGCCCTCGCCATGGCAGGCTGTGCCGCCCACCAGCCCCTGGGCGCCATGATGTCCCCCGCCGACGTGCCAGCCACACTGCGCAACCTGGCGCCCGCGCGCCTGCTGTTGCTGGGTGAACAGCACGACGCCGACGCCCATCAGGCGCTTGAGCGCGCCACCGTGGCCCACCTGGCGCATTCCGGGCGTTTGACCGCGCTGGTGCTGGAAATGGCAGCGCGAGGTACCCACACCCGGGGCTTGGCCACCGATGCCACGGAGGCGGATGTTCGGTCCCGACTGGCGTGGGACGACGCTGGTTGGCCCTGGACGCGCTATGGCCCGGTGGTGATGACGGCCGTGCGCGCTGGTGTGCCCGTGCTTGGTGGCAACCTGCCTCGCAACGAAATGCGGGCGGCGATGGCCGATGCTTCGCTGGACGCGCGGCTGACGCCGCAGGCCCTGGCGCGCCAGCGCGACAACATCCGCGACGGCCACTGCGGCCTGCTGCCAGCGAGCCAACTGACACCCATGGCACGCATCCAAATCGCGCGCGACCTGAGCATGGCTCAGACCATGGCGCAAGCCGCCAGCGCCAGCGGGGTGGTGGTGCTGGTCGCCGGCACCGAGCACGTGCGGCGCAGCGTGGGGGTGCCAGCCCACTGGTCGGCTCGGGACCACGCGGACAGTTGGGTGGTGGTGATGCACAGTGGCCCACCCGACGCCAACGCGCGTCTGGGTGTTGACCGGTTGTGGATCACCCCGGCGACCGCCCCACAAGATCACTGCGCCGAGCTGCGTCGGCGCTGGGGCAAACCTCCGGCGCCTTGATCAGGCCCGTGCCTTGACCGCGTCGGCCAACACCGAGACCATGGTCTCGATGTGCGATTTCTCGACGATGTAGGGCGGAGCGAACACCAGGTTGTCGCCGGCGCTGCGCACCAGCACGCCCTTGTGGTAGCAATCCATGAAGACGTCGAAGGCGCGTTTGCCGGGCAGACCGGGAACGGGCGCGAGCTCCACCACAGCGGCAAGACCCAGGCTGCGGATGCCGATGACGTTGGGCAAGCCTTTGAGGGCGCTGTGCATGGCGTCACCCAACACTTTGCCCATCTCGCCGGCGCGCGCAAACAGGTTTTCCTGCTGGAACAGTTCCAACGTGGCGATGGCGGCCGCGCAAGCCACGGGGTGGCCGCTGTAGGTGTAGCCGTGGAAGAACTCGATGGCGTGCTCGGGCGCCTTGCTGTGCGCGCCCATCATCGTTTCGTAGATGTGGTCGCGGCAGATCACGCCGCCCAGCGGGATGACGCCGTTGGTCACGCACTTGGCGAAGTTGAGCATGTCGGGCACGACACCGTAAAAGTCGGCCGCAAAGTTGGTGCCCATGCGGCCAAAGCCGGTGATGACCTCGTCAAAAATCAGCAAGATGCCGTGTTTGTCGCAAATCTCGCGCAGGCGCTTCAAGTAGCCCTGGGGCGGCAGGTACCAGCCGGCGCTGCCGGCCACGGGCTCCACGATCACCGCGGCCACGTTGCTCGGGTCGTGCAGGGGCAGGATGCGGTTTTCCAGCTCGGTCAGGATGTCTTCCTGCCACACCGGCTCCGCGTTGTGGATGTAGGCGTGGTTGACCGGGTCGTGGATGAAGCGCAGGTGGTCCACCCGCGGCAGCAGCGCGGTGCCAAAGGCCTTGCGGTTGGCCGGGATGCCGCCCACGCTCATGCCACCGAACCCCACGCCGTGGTAGCCACGCTCGCGGCCAATGAACACATTGCGGTGCCCTTCGCCGCGCGCGCGGTGGTAGGCCAGTGCCACCTTCATGGAGGTGTCGGCGGCTTCAGAGCCCGAGTTGCAGAACAGCACCTTGTTGAGATCACCCGGCGCCATGGCGGCGATCATTTCCGCCGCGCGGAAAGCCTTGTCGTTGGTGACGTTGAAAGCAGTACCGTAGTCCAGCGTGTCGAGCTGCTTCTTGATGGCTTCGTTGATGGGCTTGCGGTTGTGGCCGGCGCCCACGCACCACAGGCTGGAAATGCCGTCGATGACCTGGCGGCCGTCGTGGGTGGTGAAGTGCATGCCGTCGGCGGCGACAAAAACCCGGGGGTCGTCCTTGAAGCCGCGGTTGGGGGTGAACGGCAACCAGTGGTTGTCCATGCGGAAATCGTTGTAGGCCATGGGTGTCTCCTGCGGTGAAAACATTGGAACGTCGGCCATTGTGGCACTTTGGGCACGCACGGGTCAGCGGCCGGGGATGCCGCCGATCTGGCTCTGCCAGTCGGCCGGCATCGCCCCCTGGGGGATGACGCCAAAGGCGGCGCGGGGGGAGCGTTTCCTCACCCTGCGACAATCACGCCCCATGCAACACACCTATGTCCTCACCCTGTCCTGCCCCGACCGGCCCGGCATCGTGCACGCGGTGTCGGGGTTCCTGTTCGAGCGCGGCGGCAACATCGAAGAAGCCGCCCAGTACAACGACCACGACACCGGCCTGTTTTTCATGCGGGTGCAATTCGCCTGCGACCAGCTGAGCAAAGAAACGCTGCGCACCCAACTGGCCCAGTTTGCCGATGGCTTCAGCATGAACTGGGGACTGCACCCCCTGAGCGCGCCCATGCGCACCGTGCTGCTGGTCAGCAAGGAAGGGCACTGCCTCAACGACCTGCTGTTCCGCTGGAAAAGTGGCCTGCTGCCGCTGGACATCCGCGCCATCATCAGCAACCACCGCGAGTTCTACCAGTTGGCGGCCAGCTACAACGTGCCCTTCCACCACATCCCGGTGACGGCGGCCACCAAGGCGCAGGCCGAGGCCAAGCAGTTCGAAATCATCCAGAACGAACAGGCCGAGCTGGTGGTGCTGGCGCGCTACATGCAAATCCTCAGCGACGACCTGTGCAAAAAGCTGGCGGGCCGAGCGATCAACATCCACCACAGCTTCCTGCCCAGCTTCAAGGGCGCCAAGCCCTACTACCAGGCACACGACCGTGGCGTGAAGCTGATCGGCGCCACCGCCCACTACGTGACGGCCGACCTGGACGAAGGCCCCATCATCGAGCAGGACGTGGCCCGCGCCGACCACAGCAAAACCGTGGAAGACCTGACAGCCATGGGTCGCGACACCGAAAGCCAGGTGCTGGCGCGCGCCGTGAAATGGCACAGCGAGCACCGGGTGCTTTTGAACGGCCACAAAACGGTGATTTTCAAGTAATGGCGATACGCATTCCGCCCATCCAGTGCCTGCTGACATTCGAGGCGCTGGCGCGCCTGCGCAGCGTGACGCAGGCGGCGGAAGAGCTGCACGTGACGCCCAGCGCGGTGAGCCACCGCGTCAAGCAGCTGGAGCAAATCCTGGGCACGCCGCTGTTTGCGCGGGCGGATTTTTCGCTCACGCCCGAAGGGGTCGAGTACCTGGCCCACGTGTGCGATGGCTTGGCCACGCTGCAAAAATTCCCCAGCAGCGCGCGCGGCAGTGGCCGTCGCAAACTGCGGGTGGCCGTCACCAGCACCTTTGCGCGCAGCATCTTGATGCCACGCCTCAAGCAGTTTGCCCAGCTGCACCCGGAAGTGGACCTGGTGCTGCACCAGGTCAGCATCCCCAAGCTCGATGTGGTGGCCGAAGACGCCGACCTGACCATCCGCTTTGGTGTGGGGCGTTACACCGATGTGGAGCACGTGTGCCTGCTCAAAGACGAGGTGACGCCGCTGGCCTCACCCGCCTTCATCGAAGAACATGGCCCCTTCGAGAACACCCAGGATCTGCAGGCGGTGCCCCTGTTGTGTTCGCCGCTGGAGCCCTGGCGCACCTGGTTTGCCGCCCACGAACTCGACTGGCCCGAACCCAGCGACGGCTCGCAGTTCAACGACGTGGGCCTGATGTGTGACGCCGCCGCCTACCACCTGGGCGTGGCCCTGGTGCGGCTGAAGTTGGGCGCGCCCTGGCTGCAAAACGGCACCCTGGTGCGCCTGTTCGACCGCAACGTGCCCAGCCCCCACGCGCACTACCTGTGCTGGCGCCCCGGCAACATGGACCGCTGGGAATGCGCGGCGTTTGCGGACTGGATCACAAAGGCCCTCTAGCCCCCACGGCCCGGCGGTGGGCCCCTCTGATCACTCCACCGCCAGCCGCTGGCTGACGCTGGCGCCCTTTTTGGGCAGCGTGAGGTTGAGGATGCCGTTGTCGTAGCGTGCCCGCGCGGTGGTGTTGTCGATGTCCACCGGCAGCTGAAAGCTGCGCGACACCGCACCGTAATACCGCTCGCTGCGCAGCAGCTTGCCGTTGTCGGTCTGGGCGTCCTGTTGTTTCACTTCGGCACGCAAGCTGACCATGTTGCCGTCGATGTGAACATGGATGTCCTCCTTGTTCACCCCCGGAATTTCGGCCGAAAGCTGGTAGGCCTCAGGCGTCTCCTTCACGTCGACACGGATCTGGGCCGGCAGCCCTTCGCCGTGCAGCGGCTTGACAAAAAAGCCGGGCGCAACGTCCTTGAAAAAGTCGTCCAGCAAGCCGGAACGGGCGATCAGTTGGTTCATGACAAACTCCTCAGTGCTTGAGTGAAAACAATGGTGATTTGCCCTGGCCAGGCAGGCATCGCTGCCCTGTACACATCAAATAGCGACGACCCAAGAAGATTTCAAGAGGCCATGGTTTTCTTCAACACCATGCGCCGCGACCTTGGCCTAAACTGCCCGCCATGAACACCGTCGCCGACCCCGCCGCCCTTCAGGACACCGCCGCGCGCCAGCGCCAGATCGTGGCCGCCCTGCAGGCCGCCCTGCCTGCCCACGCCCTGCTGTGGCGCGACGAGGACACCACGCCCTACGAATGCGACGGTCTGACCGCCTACCGCCAGCGCCCGTTGGTGGTGGCGCTGCCCGAAACCGAGGCGCAAGTGGCCGCGGTGCTCAAGGCCTGCCACGCGGTGGGCGCGCCGGTGGTGGCACGCGGCGCGGGCACCGGCCTCTCCGGCGGCGCCATGCCACACCCGCTGGGCGTCACGCTGTCGCTGGCCAAGTTCAACAAAATCGTGAAGGTCGATCCGGTCTCGCGCACCGCCATCGTGCAAGCCGGCGTGCGCAACCTCGCCATCAGCGAGGCCGCCGCGCCCTTTGGCCTGTACTACGCGCCCGACCCCAGCAGCCAGATCGCCTGCACCATCGGCGGCAACGTGGCCGAGAACTCCGGCGGCGTGCACTGCCTCAAGTACGGCCTCACCGTGCACAACGTGCTCAAGGTGCGCGGCTTCACCGTCGAAGGCGAACCCATCGAGTTTGGCAGCGATGCGCTGGACGTGCCCGGTTACGACCTGCTGAGCCTGCTCATCGGCAGCGAAGGCATGCTGGCCGTGACCACCGAGGTCATCGTCAAACTGGTGCCCAAGCCGCAGTTGGCGCGTTGCATCATGGCAAGCTTCGACGACGTGCGCAAAGCCGGCGATGCGGTGGCGGCGGTGATTGCCGCCGGCATCATCCCGGCCGGGCTGGAGATGATGGACAAACCCATGACCGCCGCCGTGGAAGACTTTGTGCATGCCGGCTACGACCTCACGGCCGAAGCCATCCTGCTGTGCGAAAGCGACGGCACGCCCGAGGAGGTGGAAGAGGAAATCGGCCGCATGAGCGATGTGCTGCGTGGCTGCGGTGCCACCGCCATTGCGGTGAGCAACAGCGAGACCGAGCGCCTGAAGTTCTGGAGCGGGCGCAAGAACGCCTTCCCCGCCAGCGGGCGCATCAGCCCCGACTACATGTGCATGGACTCCACCATCCCGCGCAAGCGCCTGGCCGACATCCTGCTGGCGATTGCCGAGATGGAAAAGAAATACGGCCTGCGCTGCGCCAACGTCTTCCACGCGGGTGACGGCAACCTGCACCCGCTGATCCTGTTCGACGCCAACGACCCCGACCAGCTGCACCGCTGCGAGTTGTTCGGCGCCGACATCCTGGAAACCAGCGTGGCCATGGGCGGCACCGTCACCGGCGAACACGGTGTGGGCGTGGAAAAACTCAACAGCATGTGTGTGCAGTTCAGCGCCGCCGAGAACGAACAGATGTTCGCCATCAAACGCGCCTTTGATGCCGCCGAACTGCTCAACCCCGGCAAAGTCATCCCCACGCTACACCGCTGCGCCGAATACGGCAAGGAACTGGTGCGGGGCGGGCAGCTCAAGTTCGCGGATCTGCCAAGGTTTTGACGCGGCGGAGGGTCGGTTACAGTCGCTCACATGAGCCTGCCCGAAGCAGCCGATCACCTGCCCGAGGACTTTTTCACCGAGCTGTTCAACGAGCCGGCGGCAGCGCTGTCGGCGGCCGAAAACGAGCGCTTGCGTGGGGCCGGGTTTCTGACCCGGGTGCTGGATCACCTGCCGGGTTTGGTGAGCTATTTCGATCACCACCTGGTGTGCCACTACGCCAACCACGCGCAGCTGCGCCACCTGCCGCACCCGGCCGACAGCGCGGTGGGCCTGGCGGTGCAACAGGTGTTTGTGCCCGAGCTGCTGGAGGCCATGCTGCCCGGGCTGGCACAGGCCTTGCGCGGCGTGCCACAGGCCTTTGAGGCGCGGGTGGGCCATGCCCAACGTGGCCACTGGGTGGCCAGCGGGCAACTGGTGCCCGATGTGGACGGTGATCGCGTGCTGGGGCTGTACTGCCACATCGCCGATATCAGCGCAGAACGCCTGCCCGATGCCCCGGCGGCACCGCTCACGCAGCCCACACAGCCCCTGGGCGAGCACCTCTCGGATGGCGAACGCCGCCTGCGCCTGATGCTGGATGGGCTGCGCGACCACGCTGTGTATTTTCTGGACACCGAGGGCCGCGTGAGCGAGTGGACATCCAGTGCCGAACGGCTGCTGGGCCACGCCGCCTACGACGTGTTGGGCACCGACGCGCGCCGCTTCGACGCCCCCGATGTGCGCGAGGACGAACGCCTGGACGCCGAGCTGGCGCTGGAGCGGGCCGCGCTGTTTGGGCAATTCGAAAGCACGGGCTGGCGACAGCGCCAGGATGGCAGCCGCTTCTGGGGTCACACGGTGCTGACCGCGCTGCGTGGCGCCGATGGCGAACCCTTGGGTTTTTCGGCCCTCACTCGCGACATGACCGAGGTGCGCCGCCTGCAGGAATTGCTCCAGGATCTGAACCAGACCTTGGAAGTGCGCGTGCAGGATCGCACCCGCCAATTGCTGGAAGCCAACCGCGATCTCGAATCGTTTTCCAGCTCGGTTTCGCACGACTTGCGCGCGCCGCTGCGCCACATCACGAGCTTCATCGCCATCCTGCAAGAGCACCTGGCAGAGCAGGCCGACGACACCACCCGCAAACACCTCAACACCATTGCAGACGCCGCCCAGCGCATGGGCGCGCTCATCGAAGGCCTGCTGGCCTTTTCGAGGCTGGGCCTGGCACCGCTGCAAAAGCGCGAAGTGGGCATGGCCACCCAGGTCAGCGCCAGCATCAACCGCCTGACCCATGACATAGGCGCCCAGCAGGTGGACTGGGCTATCGCACCCGATTTGCCGGCGGTGCTGGGCGACCCGCTGCTGATCAGCCAGGTGTGGGACAACCTGCTGAGCAACGCGCTGAAGTACTCGCGCCAGCGCGAGCGCTCGGTGGTGCAGGTGGGCTGGCATCCCGATGCGGAGCGGGGCTGTGTGTACTGGGTGCGCGACAACGGTGTGGGCTTCGAGCCCCGGCAGGCACACCGGCTGTTTGGTGTGTTCCAGCGCCTGCACCGCGCCAGCGAGTTCGAAGGCACCGGCATTGGCCTGGCCTTGTGCCGCCGCATCCTGGAGCGCCACGGCGGCCACATCTGGGCCGAAAGCACGCCCGGCGAAGGCAGTTGTTTTTACTTCGCACTCCCGCCCGGCGGCGGCGCTTGCCTGCCGCCCTGAGCTGCCCTATCGTTGGGCCATGCGCCACAAACACACCCCCTGGCTGGTTGCGGTTTTCTGGGGCGGCATGGGCAGCGCGTGGGCGCAGCCAGCGGCCGAAATCGTCAGCCTCAGCGGCCAAGGTGAGAGCCGTCCCGCCGCCAGCAGCCCCTGGCAAGCGGCGCAACTGCGCCAGACGCTGGACACCGGCGCCGACATGCGCACCTTGGCGCAGTCGTCGGCTGCTTTGCTGCTGGCCGACCGCACCCAGCTGCGCCTGGGGCCGCTGTCGCTGTTGCGGCTGAACCCGCAGCCCCAGGGCAAAACAGCGCTCGAACTCAGCGTGGGCCGACTGTGGTCGCGCACCAAACGCGAACCGGCGGACCTGGAGCTTCGCACACCCGCCGCCGTGGCCGCCGTGCGGGGCACCGACTGGGACGTGGAAGTGGATGCCGATGGCCGGACCTTGCTCACGGTGTTGTCCGGCCAAATTGACGTGAGCAACCCACAAGGCTCGGTGGTGGTGGGCGCGTCCGAGCAGGCCGAAGTGCGGCCCGGCCAGGCGCCCATCAAACGCATGCTGGTGCGCCCGCGCGAACGCGTGCAATGGGTGGCGGCGTGGCCAGTGGCGTCCACGCGCTACCGCGAATTCCGCGCCACGCCCCTTGACCCGGCGCTGGCCGCCATCGCACAGACGCTGGCGGGCGCCGACCTTGCCCGCGCCCGCGCCCTGGTCGACACCCGCTTGCGCGAACCCGATGCCCCCGAGGTGTTGCACCTGTTGCGGGCCGACCTGCTGGCCCAGGCCGGCGACCCGGCCGCTGCGGCAGCCCTGCTGGGCCAGCGCTGGGACCAACACGCCGAAGCCCGCGTGGCCGCGCGCCGCGCCGAACTGCTGCTGGCACTGGACGACACCGACGGCGCCGCAAGCTTGCTCGACCAGGCGCTGCAGCGCCATCCCAACGCCCCCGAACTGCTGGCCGCACAAGCCGAGCTGCTGCGCCTGCAAGGCCGGGGCGACGACGCGCTGACCCGCTACCGGCAAGCGGTGGACCAGGTGCCCGCCGACGATGCCCCACTGCGTGCACAACTGCTGGCCCGTTGGGGCAGCGCGCTCGGTGAGCGCGGCGACCTCACCCAGGCCCTGCAACTGCTGGCGCAAGCCGACCAAGAACACCCAAACCACCCACCGGTGATGGGCGAACGGGCCACCGCGCTGGCCGAAGCCTGGCAACTGGCGCCGGCACGCGCGCTGCTGGAACGCGCCCTGCAACACACCGGCGACGACTACCTGAGCCTGGCCAGCGCCGGCCAGGTGGCGCTGCGGGCCGGCGACCCGGAACGCGCACGTCAGGAACTGCTCAAGGCCACACTCATCGAACCGCGCCACGCCCGCGCTCAGGTCTGGCTGGCGGTGGCCGAACTGCAACTGGGCCATGTGAACGCGGCGTTGGATTCGCTGGCGCGTGCCAGCCTGGCCGACCCGTTGGACCCCCTGCCCTGGCAAATGCGGGCCACCGTGCTCAACGACCAGGGTCGTCCGGCCGAGGCCATTGCCGCATCGCGCGAAGCGCTGGTGCGCCTGCCCTACCTCAAATCGCTCAACGCCCTGGCCACCGACAGCCAAGGCTCGACCAACCTGGGCAAGGCTCTCGGCGACTTTGGGCTAGAACACTGGGCACGCGCCTATGCCCAGGCGTCGTACTACCCGCTGTGGGGCGGCAGCCACTTCTTCCTGGCCGACCGCGCCGAAAATGACCACGACCGCAAGTCCGAGCTGTTCCAGGGCTACCTGACCGACCCGCTGGCGCTCGGTGCGTCAGAAAAGTTGCCGCCGCTGATGCTGCAACCTCAGCAACAGGTGTCCATGGCGGGCAGCGTGGGGCAAGAAAGCCTGCGGCACACACTCACCACCGATCTGAGCTGGCGTGGCCTGACCCTGGCACCGTCGCCCACCGCGTGGCTGTTGCGCGCGTCCGACGTCGAGTACCGGCCGCGCGAGGGCCCGGCCGCCACCCAATACCGCCTCAGCTCGCCGGGGCTGGACCTGGCAGTGGGCATGCGCCCCACCGAGCGCCTGGCGCTGTTTGTGCTGGCCAACACCACGCCCCTGCGTTACCAGTTCGACACGCCCCTGGACTTGGGCAACGGCGTCAGTTTGGGTGACGTGGCGCGCAACCGCGCCCAACGGCTGGATGCCGGCCTGTCGTGGCGCTGGGGCAGCCACGCCCAGACTTGGTTCAAGCTGCATGGGGCTCACAGCCGCTCGGCGCTGACGCTCGACGACATGCAGTGGGGCCCGCAGGACTACCGTTTCCACTCGCGCGAGCATGGGCAGTTTCTGCGCCACACCCACCTCTTCGGGCCACACCGCCTGAGCCTGGGCTGGGAGGCGGTGCGGCAGACCGTGCACAGCAACATCAGCGACCCGCTGGTGGCCAGCCCACGCACGAACACCGCCGACTACCACATGCCCTGGGTGGCCGGCGAGTGGCGCAGCGGCCCCTGGAGCCTGGCGCTGGAGGCCTACTGGCCACGCCTGCGCTTCTCACAACTCGACCGCTTCACCGACAGCCTCACCAACGAAGACCTTGTGAGCCCACAGTCGCAGGCCTACCGGGCGCCCTCCAAGGCACTGCCCCGCGCCGGCCTGAGCTACCGCTGGGGCGCGGCGCGCGCCTTGCACTGGGCGCACCAACAGCACATCAGGGCACCGGGCACACACACGCTGTCCCCCACCCAGACGGGTGGCATCGCGCTCGACAACACCCACACCCTGCCCGGCAGCTACGCCCGGCGCAACGTGCTGCAGCTCGACTGGCAAATCGACGCCGCCACCTTCCTGGGCCTGCGCGCACAAGACCTGCAAGTGCGCAACGCCACCAACAGCGCCGGTCGGCTGTACGCACAAGACGCCGGCGCCATGCTCGATGCCGTCACCTCCATCGCGCCGGTGCGGTTGAACTCACAAACCACGCTGTCCCACCATGAGGGCAACGCGCTGTTTGCCAGCGGCGATCTCCGCGAATGGTCGGCCAGCATCAATCGGGTGCTGTCGCCACGCTGGAGCCTGTTGGGCAGCTACATCCATACCCAAGCCCGCAACACCGCACCCGGCCGGGAGGGTCTGCAACTGCCCGACTTCGCCCGCCACACGGTGCTCGCACAAACCACCTACGCACTGGGCCCACGCCATTTCGCCCTGCTGCGCGCCACGTGGCGCGGCACACGCTGGGCCGATGCCGACAACACCCTGCCCAGGCCAGCGGGCTGGGGCGCGGCGGTGGCGTGGGGCTGGGAATCGGCCGACCGGCGCTGGAGCCTGGTGGCGGCCGCTCTCGGTCTGGCCAGAAAAGACACCGACCCGAGCTACTGGCTGTTGGTGCGCTGGCGCCCCTGAATTCAGCGCGCGGCCAAACCGCGCTCCACCCAGCGGCGCGTGTCGGCCGGGTCGATCACCGCGTCGATCTCCAGCGTGGCGGCCATGTTTGTGGCGCTGCCGGCCGCGTACTGCTGGGCCAGCAGTTGCTCAAACAAGGCCTCGCGCGCTGGCCCTTCGGGCACCGCCTCCAGCTCTTTGCGAAAACCCAGGCGCACCGCGCCCTCCAAGCCCATCGCCCCAAACTCACCGGTGGGCCAGGCGACGCTGAAAACGGGTGCGTGAAAACCCCCGGCCGTCAGGCCCATGGCGCCCAGACCGTAGCCTTTGCGCAGCACCACCGCCAGGTAGGGCACACGCAGGCGAGCGGTCTGGTTGAACAAATCGCCCACCCGGCGCACCAGGCCGGTGGCTTCGGCATCGGGGCCGACCATGAAGCCGGGGGTGTCCACCAGGCTCACAACGGGCAGGCCATGGGTGTCGCACAGGCGCAAGAAACGGGTGAGTTTTTCGGCCGCGTCGGCATCCACCGCACCGCCCAGGTGCTGGGGGTTGCTGGCCACCACACCCACCGGCCTGCCGGCCACACGCGCCAGCGCGGTGTGCAGGCTGCGGCCGTAGCCCTCGCGCAGCCACAACACCGAGCCAACATCGGCCAGGCCCGTCACAGCAGCACGGCTGTCGTAGGCGCGCAGGCGGTTTTCAGGCACCACGTCGCGCAAGGCCTGTGGATCGGGCGCCTCGCCGGCCGGCTGCATCCCTTGAAAGTACGACAAGGCCTGGCGCGCGACGGCGGCGGCCTGGACCTCGTCTTCCACCAGCACGTCGATCACGCCGTTGGCATGCTGCACATCACTGGGGCCGATCTGCTCGGGCTTGAACACGCCCAGGCCCCCGCCTTCCACCATGGCCGGGCCGCCCATGCCGATGTTGCTCGCGCGGGTGGCTATCACGATGTCGCAACAACCCAGCAGGGCCGCGTTGCCCGCAAAACAGCGCCCGCCGGTGGCGCCGATCAGCGGCACCTGGCCACTCAAACGCGCCAACGCCGCAAAGGTGCCCACGTGCAGGCCGGCGACGATGGGCATGTCCACGTCGCCAGGCCTGCCCCCCCACCTTCGGCCCACAAGAGCACCGGCAGCTTTTGCGCCAGCGCCACGCCCAGCAGGCGGTCGGTCTTCTGGTGGTTGCGCATGCCTTGCGTGCCGGCCAGCACGGTGGCGTCGTAGGCCATCACCACGGCCGACGCCGTGCCCACTTGGCCGATGCCCCCCACCAGGCCATCGGCCGGGGTGTTTTTCTGCAAGTCCTCGTCACTGCGGCGGCTGCGCTGAGCGGCCACCGCGAGGGCGCCGTATTCGATGAAGCTGTTGGGTTCGCACACGCTGGCGATGAACTCGCGTGCGCTGCGCTGCCCCAGGCCGTGGCGTTTGGCCATGGCCTCGGGGCGGGCGGCGTCCAACGTGAAGGCGTGGCGGTCCAGCACCGCCTGCAGATCGGGGCGCGGGCCGGTGTCTGGCTGGGTGGCAGCACCAGTTTGTGCAGAATTGGCTGCCGGGTTGTCGGCCAGCGTCGCTGGCGCGGCACGCATCAAAAGCTCGCCCTCCTGCACCGTTTCACCTTCTGCCAGCAAGATGTCCGTCACCCGCACCGCGCCTTCGGCCCGCAGCTCGTGTTCCATCTTCATGGCTTCGAGGATCACCAGAGGCTGTCCGGCGGCCACCGTGTCACCGGGTTTGACCAGCCAGGACACGAGTTGGGCTTGCAGGGGGGCGCGCAGTTCGATCATGCGCGGGATTGTGTGACGCGGCCCGCCCGTGGCGCGTCGGGGAGGCGACAGCCCACGCGTCGCCGCACGAAAAAAAGCCGCACCCCTTTCAGGATGCGGCTTCTTCAACCTTGGAATGCACAGCGCCGCGAGCGGCGCTTCACGCTCACTTGGCCTTGGCGGCCTTGGTGGCGGTAGCGGTCACGGCCTTGAAGTTGGACTCGGCCACTTCGGTGGCTTGTTTCACCACTTTTTGCACTTGCTCGAAAGCGCTGTTGGCGCCGGTCATGGCGTTCTTGATGGCGGCCACGGCGGCTTCGCCACCTTGGGGCACGTTCTTCACAGCGGCTTCCACGGCCGAAGCGAACTGCTTCTGGGCGCTGGCGGTCTGGGCTTCGGCGGCCTGGGTGAACTCGGCGTTGGCGCCAGCGGCGATGTCGTACAGGTGGCGGCCGTAGGCAGCCGACTTCTCGGCCAGGGGCTGCACAAAGCCGGTCTGAACCTTCAGGAATTCCTGTGCGTCCTTGGCAGACAGCAGGCTCTTGGTGTACTCGGCGCTGTCGGCCAGCAGGGCCTTGGAGGCTTGCAGGTTCAGCTCGATCACTTTTTCAGCGCTTTCCACGGCCTTGGCACCAAAACCAAACAGGGTGTTCAGTTGGGCTTGTTGGGCGGCGGCGATTTGTTCAACGGTCAGCATGGTGTTTTCCTTCAAAAAGGGGTTGAGGGTGTTGCTTCGCGTTCATCGCCGGGGATTCGGCTTTGCTGCACTGCAACATGACTCGAAGTATAGGGATACCCCTAGGCACATGCAAGCGTTTTTTGCTGCAGTGCAGCAAATGAATTAGGGGGTGGACTCCAAACCATGGCCCGTCCTCAGCGGGGCGGCGGCAACACCTGGCCCTGGATACGGGCCCACAACCAGGGCAGCGCCCGGTCCACGTCGGGGCGCCCACCGCGCGGCAGCGCGGGCTGGGGATCAGGCGCGGGGCCAGCCGCCGGCCCGATGTCGAAGGTGAAACTGAAGGTGGGTGTCTGGCCCATGCGCAGGTCGCTCACGTGCGCGCGGCCATCCACAGCGTGCATGGCCACCAGGCCTTTGGCAAAGGTGTTCAGACGCTGGAAGGCCGGGTCGCGCGCGTAAGCGGCCAGCAACGCAGGACCACGGTCAAACACGTCCCACTGCGGCTCGGGCCCGGTGTCGAGCAGCGAATAAAAACCCTCGTGGTAGTGCGTGGGCGTGGTGGCCACCACCCGCCACAACACGGTGTTGAAGGCGGTGGGCGTGACCAGCAGCGCCTGCGCCTGAATGCCTTGGCGCGCCAGCGAGGCCTGGGCAATGGATGTGACGTGCTGCTGCGCCGCCACACCCCAGGCCAGGTAGGCGGTGCTCAATGCCAAGCCCCAGGCATTGGCACGCAAGGCGCCCACCGGCCGCCGACGCGCCAGCCCCAAGGCCACCAGCACGCCCACCAACAGCGGCAGGGTGTAGAGCGGGTCGATGATGAAGATGCTGCCCACGCCAAACGGGTGGTTGCTGAACGGCAGCGCGAGTTGGGTGCCATACACCGTCATGGTGTCCAGCAGGGGGTGGGTGACGAGCACCAGCCAGGCCGCCAGCCACCAGCGCCGCCAATGTGCCCACTCGCCATGCAAGCGCGCGATGGCCGCGCCCACCAGCGGCGCCAGCAGCGTGAGCCAGAACAAGGCATGCGTTTCGGCACGGTGCAACACCATGTTGAGCAGGGCGTCGCCGTGGTCGATGACCACGTCCAGATCGGGCAGTGTGCCCAGCACCGCGCCCCAGGCGGCCGATGTCCACACGGCGGTGCGCCGGCCCATCACCGCCACACCCACAGCGGCGCCCAGCGCCAGTTGAGACAAGGAATCCATGCGCCGATCTTCTCAGGCTCGGCGTGCACCCATGTGACGCGGGGTCAAAGTGCCAACACGATGGGGAAACGGGCGTGTTGCCCGTCGGCTCCGGGCACAAAAGGCACGGTCAGCGCGGCGCGTTCGGCATCGCTGCGCAGACGGCGCCACAAAAAGTCGCGCTCGTTGCCGGGGTCGCCTTGCACATACAACTGGGTGGTCAGCACAGCGCGTTCGCCCAGCTTGACTTTGACGTGGATGTGCGGCGTGCGCGAGCTGTAGGCGACCGGGCGCATCGTGCGGAAACGGTAGGCGCCTTGCGCGTCCACCGCCACGCGGCCAAACCCCTGGAAGGCCTGGTCGGCGCGCCCACCGTCACCGGGATGGTGGTAGTGACCCTGGTGATCACACTGCCAGATCTCGACCTGGGCGCCGCGCACCGGTACGCCGGCTGTGTCGGTCACCACGCCTTCCACCCAGGCGGGTGTGCCCTGCGCGTAGGTGGCGGTGCCGTTGCGCAGCAGGTCAAAGTCGGTGTCGTCGAGCAAATCCAGCGGGTAGAACGGACCTTCAGTCTGTGCCGGCGTGGGCAGGCGCCGGGCCTGGGCCAGCGCGGGGGTGAGCAGTGCTGGCGCGGCCACCACGGACGCAACACCCCCCAGCAAACGGCGGCGGGACAACAACAGGTTCATGGCAACACTCCGACGGGGTGGAAGCCGGTGCGACTCCGTTCGCCGCTCAGGGTTCCTGGGCGCCTGTGGTGTGCAGCGGCAGTTCGATGTGGACCAGCCCCGGGTCGTCGTCCGACGGCGACTCGGCAAAACCCAGGCGCTTGGCCAGCAGCCGCATGCGGCTGTTCTCCTTGAGCACCGTGCCCACGATACGGCGCGTGCCGTGGGCGCGCAAGGTGCGAACCAGCTTGTCCATCAGCATGTGGCCCAGACCACCGCCCTTGATGTCGGAACGCACGATGACGTCGAACTCGGCGCTGTCGTTGTCTGGGTCGATGCCGGCACGCACGGTGCCCAGGGTCTCGTGCCCACCGTCGGGCAACTCGCCTTCGGCGATGAAGGCCACCTCGCGGGCGTAGTCGATCTGGGTCAGCCGCGCCAGCTCGGAATGTTCGATGGTGCGGCGGCTGTAGAACACGCGCAGGCGCACGTCTTCGGGCGAGAGCTTTTCGATGAAGGCGCGGTGCTGCAACTCGTCTTCAGGACGGATGGGGCGCAGCAGCAGTTCACGACCCAGGTGGGTGATGCGCTCTTCCTGCTCCACCGGGTAAGGGCGGATGGCGAAGTTGGCCGCGCCCGCCGGGCGCTGGGCGCTCAGGCGCACCCGCGCATCCAGCGCCACCGCGCCGTCGGCGTTCACCACCAGCGGGTTGATGTCGAGTTCGGCGATTTCGGGCACGTCGGCCAACAGTTGCGAGATGGCCACCAGCACGCGCTCGATGGCGGCCATGTCAGCGGCGGGCTGGTCGCGGTAACCGCGCAGCAGCTTGGCCACACGCGTGCGGGCAATCAGTGCCTGCGCCAGCGGGCCGTTGAGCGGCGGCAGCGCCAGCGCACGGTCGGCCACCACCTCCACCGACACGCCGCCCTGCCCGAACAGGATGACAGGGCCAAACAGCGGGTCGACGCTGGCGCCCACAATCAGCTCATGCGACTGGCGCAGTTTGACCATGGGCTGCACGGTGAAACCGTCCACCAACGCGCCGGGTCGCTCGGCGGCCACGCGGGCCAGCATGGCGCGGGCGGCCTCGCGCACTTCGTCGGCATTCGCCAGGTTCAGGCGCACGCCGCCCACGTCGGACTTGTGCGAGATCTGGTGCGACAGGATTTTGATGACCACCGGAAACCCCACCGCCTGGGCCGCGCGCACGGCGGCTTCCGCGTCGGCGGCAGCGATGTGGGTGGGCACCACCGGCAGGCCAGCGGCGTGCAGCAAGGCCTTGGCCTCGGGTTCGCTCAGCAGCTCGCGCCCGCTGCCCAGCACGTCGTTCACGATGGCGCGGATGGCGGCCAGATCGGCCACCGGGCCCAGCGGCGCTGACGATGGCGTTTGCAGCAGCTCTTCCTGATGACGGCGGTAGGCTTGCAGAAAGCTGAAGGCGCGCACGGCTTCTTCGGGCGTGTCGTAGTCGGGCACGCCGGCACCGCGGAAGATGGCACGCGCCTCGTTCACCGCATCAAAGCCCAGCCAGCAGCCCATGAGGCGCGAGGGCTTGAGCGTGGCCAGTGGCAGCAGGGCACGTGCGATGTCGGTGCTGGGCACGATGGCGGTGGGTGCCTGCACAAACAGGATGGCGCTATGGCGGTCTTCGCGCAGGGCGGTGAGCGCATCCACATAACGTTGGCCAGGCGCGTCGCCAATGATGTCCACCGGGTTGCCCCGCGACCAGTTGGCGGGCAGCACCGCATCCAGCCTGGCCAGCATGGCCTCGTCGAGTTCGGTCAGCTCCACACCCGCGTGCGCGGCGGCGTCGGCCGCCATCACACCGGCGCCGCCGCCGTTGGTGAGGATGACCATGCGCTCGCTCTTGTTGTCGCGAAAGCGCGCCAGCAGCTCGGCCGCCAGGAAGAGGTGCTGCAAGGTGAACACGCGCAGCATGCCGGCGCGCGAGATGGCGGCGTCGAACACGTCGTCGGACCCCGCCAGCGCGCCGGTGTGCGAGGCCGCCGCCTTCTGGCCTTGGGCCGAGCGCCCGGCCTTGACCACAATGACCGGCTTGTTGCGTGCCGCCGCACGCGCGGCCGACATGAACTTGCGCGGCGCCTCGATGCTCTCGATGTAGAGCAGGATGGCGCGGGTGCGCGGGTCGCTGCCGAGGTAGTCCAGCATGTCGCCAAAGTCCACGTCGGCGTGTTCACCCAGCGAGACAAAGTGCGAGAAACCGATGCCACGCGAGCCGGCCCAGTCGAGCATGGCCGTCACCAGCGCGCCCGACTGCGACACAAAGGCGATGTCGCCCTTTTGTGCGCCGATGTGGGCAAAACTGGCGTTCAAGCCCCAGTGGGGCACGAGCATGCCGATGCAGTTGGGCCCCAGGATGCGCAGGGTGTGGCGGCGCGCGGCGTCGAGCATGCGCTGCTTTTGTGCCTTATCGAGCCCGGCCGTTACCACCACGGCGGCACGGGTGCCCAGGCGACCGAGTTCCTCGATGAGACCGGGCACGGTGGCCGCGGGCGTGCAGATCACGGCCAGGTCGGGCACGGCGGGCAGCGCGGCCGCATTGGGATAGACGGGCACGCCATCGATCTCGCGGCGTTTGGGGTTGACGCCCAGCAGCTGGCCGCTGAATTCCGCGCGCAGGTTGCGCCAGATGGTGGCGCCCACGCTGCCGGGGCGCTCGGACGCCCCGAACACGGCCACGGTGTTGGGGGCAAACAAGGCGTCGAGGTTGCGGATGCTCATGTGGGTTTTCCTTGTTTCAAGGCCATCCAGGCGATCAGCGACTGGCGCATGGCTTCTTCGACCGACATATCCATGGGCGTGACCCACGCGCGCGGCACAAACACGGTGTAGCCGCCGATCATGTAGCCCATGGGCAAATACACCGCCACCCGGTCGCCGCGCAGCAGGCCATCGGGCAGGTCGTCCAGCGACTGCCGCGTGACCATGCCCACGATCTCCAACGGGTGGTCGGGCAAACGCAGCGCCACCACCTGCTGCGGGCTTTGTTCGTGGCTGGGCGAAAAGTAGTCGGCAAAACTCTTGAGCGAGGAGTAAATGCTCTTGACCACCGGCAGGTTGGTGAAGGGGAATTCGAACAAGGTGAGCAGCCGGCCCATGAAGGGCTGCGACACCACAAAACCCAGCACCAGAATGGCCAACACGCCCAGCACCAGGCCCATGCCGGGCAGGTAGAAATCGCCCACCATCGGGCGGATGACCCACATGGCCAACGCCTCGGACCAGGCCAGGAAGATGTAGAGCAGGTAGAGGGTCACGCCCACCGGCAGGATGGTGACCAGGCCACGAAGAAAGTACTGGGACAGGCGTTTCATGGGGGCTCCAGGGAACATTGAGCATAGCAGCGGGTCATGACATGACGGGCGGTCCTTGAGAAGGCGCTTTTCGCCCACAATTGCATTCCCCGTGTTGCACATTCCGTGCCCTTTTGACGCGCCGCTGAGGCGCCGGACTTGATGAACGATTTATTCAACGCGCTGGGCCGCCTGTTCAGCGCCGTGCTGGGCCTGATCTTCTGGCTGTTTGCTGCCGCGCTGGGCCTGCTGCTGGCGGGCGTGGTGGCCGTGCTGCTGCTGGTCGGCGTGGTGTGGGCCTTGCTGCGCGGGCGCCGCCCGGTGCGGCCGGTGTACGTACACCAGTTCCAGACCTACGCCCGCGAACGCGTGTGGCCCGGTCGCCGTGGTGCCACCCCAGCCACCACCGATGAAGTGGTGGACGTGCAGGTGCGCGAGGTGCACGACAACACGGGCGGACACAGCCTGCCGCCGGCCACACCCGCCACCGACCGCTGATCAGTCGTCGTCTTCGCCGGCCTGCTGACGCCGCGCCAGCGCCGCTTGGTACACCGCGTTGCGGGGCGTGCCGGTGATCTCGGCACACAGCCGCACGGCGGTTTTCAGGGGCAGTTCCTGCAACAGCAAATCCAGGGCACGCGTTGTGGCAGGGGGCAAGGCGGCCTCGGTGTGCTCACCGGCGGCCACGGGCGGGTGCAGCAAGAGGGCAAATTCGCCTCGACCATGCGAGGCATCGGCCGACAGCCACGCGGCCAAGCCCTCACACGGCAAATGCACCACCTGTTCAAACTGTTTGGTCAGCTCGCGCCCCACGGTCAGGCGGCGCTCGCCCAGCGCTGCCAGGTCTTTGGCCAGTGAGGCCATGCGGTGCGGCGCCTCCAGCAACACGCTGGCCAATGGCTGTTGGGCGAGCTGATCCAACGCCCGCTGCCGGTCCGCCCCTTTGGCGGGCAAAAAGCCCACAAAAGCAAACCGCCCCTCGCCCTCGGTGAGGCCGGCCACGCTGAGCAAGGTGGTCACGCTGCTGGCGCCCGGCACCGGCACACAACGAAAACCTTGTGCCTGCGCCTCGGCGCACAGGCGCGCGCCAGGGTCGCTCACACCGGGCGTGCCGGCGTCGCTGACGAAGGCCACGCGCTCGCCCCGGCGCAGGCGTTCAAGCACCTGTTGGGCGGCCTCGCGTTCGTTGTGCTGGTGCAAGGCGAGCAAGGGCTTGTGCAGGCCAAAGGCTTGCAACAGCCCGGCGGTGTGGCGCGTGTCTTCACAGGCGATGGCGTCCACCAGGCCCAGCACATGCAGGGCGCGCAGGCTCAGGTCGGCCAGGTTGCCGATGGGTGTGGCCACCATGTAGACGCTGGCCTGCGGATAATGCTGGGCACCGGCAGCGGCCTCGGCGGCACTGCGGGCAGGGAGGAAGGCGGCAGACAATGGCATGGCCCCGGTTCAAGACAAAAAACAACGGCCCCAGCACCAAGGCGGTGGGCGACGCCGCCGAAGACGCGGCGCTGGCGCATCTGCAAGCGGCTGGTTTGCGGCTGGTGGCGCGCAACTTCCGCACGCCCGGACGGGGCGGCGGCGAGATCGATTTGATTATGCGCGAGCGCGACGGCACGCTGGTGTTTGTGGAGATGCGCCGGCGCGCGAGCAGCACACATGGCGGCGCAGCCGCCAGCGTGGGCGCCACCAAGCAGCGCCGCATCGTGTTTGCCGCGCGGCACTACCTGCTGCGCCTGGGCCAGGTGCCGCCCTGCCGGTTTGACGTGGTGCTGGTGCAGGGCGATGCAAACGGTCACCAGGCTTTACCGTCGCTTGACTGGATACGCGCCGCGTTTGACGCCGACGCTGCATAGAATCGGTTTCCAAGTGAAAACCACCACTTAGACTACCGCCATGCGCCCCTCCGAAGCACTGACCCGGCACCGCCTGCAAATACGCGAAATCGCGCTGCGCCACCGTGTGGCTGGCGTGAGTGTGTTTGGCTCGGCCGTCCACGGCGACGACACAGAAGGCAGCGACCTGGATGTGCTGGTGGACCCCACCGAGGCGACCACCTTGTTGGACATTGGGGCCATCCGCCATGAATTGAAGGCACTGCTCGGCATGGACGTGGACGTGTTGACGCCCGCAGCATTGCCAGGCAAGTTTCGTGAACAAGTGCTGCGTGAGGCGGTTCGCTTGTGACGCGCGCTCGGCCCTTGCGCACACCCGACTACCTGTCCCACATTGCTGAGGCCATCGCCCTCATCCAAACCTATACCGCTGGCATGGACGCCAGCGACTTCCTGGGCGACCGCAAGACGCAAGACGCCGTGATTCGCAATCTGGAGATCATTGGCGAGGCGTGCCGCAACGTGCTCAAGCACGACCCGGCGTTTGCGCAGCTTCACACGCAGGTGCCCTGGGGGTTTGCGTACGAAATGCGCAATGCGCTCGCCCACGGTTACTTCACGGTGGACCTGCCTATCGTCTGGACAACCGTCACACACGATCTGCCCACACTGGGTGTTCAAGTGCAGGCGCTGCTGGCGCTCTTTCAGGCCCCATAGCCGCCACCGCTATCATTCAAGCCTTTGCGGCAGCGCAGCAGCGCACACCCCACCGCACACCACCCCAACATGCTTTCCCAACGCATACAACAGCACTTCATCGACAGCGCCGATCTCAACTACCAATGCGCCCAGTTGCTGGCCGCCCCGGTGGAGGCGGCCGTCCATGCGCTGCTGGCCTGTGTGACCAGCGGCGGCAAGGTGCTGGCCTGTGGCCTGGGCGGCTCAGCCGCGGCGGCGCAGTACTTCACCGCCAGTTTTGTGGGCCGCTTCGAACGCGACCGCCCCGAACTCGCCGCCACCGCGCTCAGCGCCGACACCACGGTGCTGACCGCACTGGCCCAGGGTTTTGAGCCGCGGGCGGTGTTTGCCCGCCAGGTGCGCGCCATGGGCCAGACCGGCGACCTGTTGCTGGTGTTGGCCGTGGGCAGCAATGGCGAATCGCTGCGCGACGCCGTGAGTGCCGCCCACGAACGCGACATGACCGTGGTGGCCATCACCGGCCCACGCCCCGGCCCCATGGGCGCCTTGCTCAAAGACACCGACGTGCTGGTCAGCGTGCCACACGACCGCCTGGCACGCGCCCAGGAAGTGCAGTTGCTCACCTTGCACTGCCTGTTTGATGGCGTCGATGCACAACTGTTGGGCGACAGCCCGGAACCGGAGACCTCCGCATGAGCCTGAAATTTCCTTTTCGTTCTGTGTTGACCGCCACCCTGCTGGGTGCGGCCCTGAGCGCCTGCGCCCCCCTGCTGGTGGGCGGTGCCGTGGGCACCGGTGTGTTGGTGGCCACCGACCGCCGCACCTCGGGCGCACAGTTGGAAGACCAGGGCATTGAACTGCGCGCGGCCAACCGCCTGCGCGATCAGATCGGCACCCGCGCCCGCATCAGCGTGACCAGCTACAACCGCCGTGTGCTGCTGACCGGCGAAGTGGCCAACGCCCGCGACAAAGCCTTGGCCGAAGAAATCGTCTCGCAGGTGGACAACGTGCAAAGCCTGGTGAACGAGCTGTCCATCACCGCCAGCCCCACGCTGACCCAGCAAGCCAACGACACCCTGACCACCGGCAAGGTCAAAGCCGGCCTGGTGGACGCCAAAGACCTGTCGGCCAGCGCCTTCAAGGTCATCACGGAACGCGGCTCGGTGTACCTCATGGGCCGGGTGACACAACGCGAAGCCGACAAAGCCACCGAAGTGGCCCGCAACATCACCGGTGTGTCGCGTGTGGTGCGCGTGCTGGAAATCATCAGCGACGACGAGCTGCGCCGCATCCAGGCGGCCGCAGCCACACAGGCGCCGGTGGAAAACCGACCCCTGCAGTAAGGTTATTTGGGCTTGGCCGCTGGGGCCACAGTCTGAACCACAGGCCAGGATCAGGGCGGGTCCGCCACGCCTCCCGGAGTTCGGTCGATGTCGTTCGCATCGACCGGCTCCCGTGGCAGCCCGCCTGTATCCCTGCTGCTTCTTGTGGCACTCTGCGGTGCCTCACTTTTTCTCCCTGAGCTTCTTGTGATTTCGGTCGCTCTGTGGCGCCTTCCGTTTCCTTCCCCCTGACGTCCCAACCCCAACTCCCTGCTTTTCTGGGCTTGCCCGGTCACGCGCTGTTGTTGTGTCCACTCCCTGTGTGCGCTGTGTCGGTCTGCCGTTTTTTGGTGCTTCTTGTTCTTGCTCCCTTGGGCTCAACTGTAGGTGTTTTAGTTAAATCAAACGCCCACATCTGTGACATTTGAGTGTGTTCACGCCATGTCGGCCCGCGAGGCGCTCACTTCAAGCGTTTGATCAGACTGGACGTGTCCCAGCGGTGGCCGCCCATGCGCTGCACGTCGGCATAAAACTGGTCCACCAGCGCCGTGACCGGCAGGCGCGAACCGTTGCGCTTGGCCTCGTCCAGCACCAGACCCAGGTCTTTGCGCATCCAGTCCACGGCAAAACCGAAGTCGAACTTGTCGGCCACCATGGTCTTGCCCCGGTTGTCCATCTGCCAGCTCTGGGCCGCGCCCTTGCCAATCACGTCCAGCACCTGGTTCATGTCCAGGCCAGCGTTCTGGCCAAAGGCCACCGCCTCGCTCAGGCCTTGCACCAAGCCGGCAATACAGATCTGGTTGACCATCTTGGTGAGCTGGCCTGCACCGCTGGCACCCATGAGGGTGAACGCACGCGAGAACGCCATGGCCACCGGCTTGACCGCGTCAAACGCGGCGGCGTCGCCACCACACATCACCGTGAGCGCGCCATTGACCGCCCCGGCCTGACCGCCCGACACAGGGGCATCCACAAACTGCAGGCCCAGGTTGCGCGCGGCGGTGTACAGCTCGCGCGCCACATCGGCCGAGGCCGTGGTGTGGTCCACCAACACCGCGCCCGGCTTCATGCCCGCAAGCGCGCCGTTGGCGCCCAGCACCACCGAGCGCAAATCGTTGTCGTTGCCCACGCAGCAAAACACGATATCGGCGCCGACGGCGGCCTCGCGCGGCGTGGCGGCACTGATGGCACGGCCGGTGGGGCCGAACTCGGCCACAAACGCCTGGGCTTTGGCGGCCGAGCGGTTGTAGACGGTGACACGGTGTCCGGCCGACACCAAGTGCCCGGCCATGGGGTGGCCCATGACGCCGAGGCCCAGGAAGGCGACGGATTGGGAAGGGGTGGGATCGTAGGTTTTGGAGGAGATGGTGCTCATACCTGAAATGTATCGGGAATGTTTACCGCCTCCACCACATCAGTCAGCCTGGCGCATGGGGCGTGGGCCGCGACACCACCGTGCCCAGCACCACGTCCTGCGGTCGGCCCGAGCGGTCGTTCCAACGCACCACCACGCTGACCGTCTTGTAGGGCAAGTGCTCGCCAGCCACCACCGTCTGGGTGAGTGCATAGGCGGTGCCTGCGGCGTCGGTTTGGGTGTCGGCTTGTGGCAGGCTGTCCACCTGGTCGTAAACGGTGCGCGCCTGCATTCGGAGCGCTTCAAGCTGCTGGGTGGCCACCAGCAGGGCATGCTCGCGCTGCCGGGCCGTCTCGCCATTGAGCCACAGCAGGCTTTGCACGCCCGACAACGAGAGCGCACTCAACCCCAGGATCAGGAGCGCCACCAAGGCCTCCACCAAAGCCACCCCCCTGTGGGCCAATCGCCGTGAACCCGTGGGCTTGTCCATTCAGTTCACCCTGCTTCCAACCGGCACCGGCTCGAACCAGCCTGCGGAGGCGGCCAGGCGGTCCAGCACCTGGGGCGCCCACTCGATGGCGGGTGAACCGGTCACGGTGATCGGGCCGTCGGCCACGATGGCGCCCCTGACATGGGATTCGCCCTCATCAGAAGCCCCCCACACCACCGAACGTGCCAACAAGAGGCCGGTCAGAGACACCCGGGGGCCGAGGCGCACGTCACCCTCCACCCACAAGAGCACCGGGTGTTCGTCGCTGCCCAGCGTCAATGCCGACGCCAAGGTCAGATCGCCATCCACCCATATGACCGCGTGCCCGCTTTGCACCACACGCTGGAGCTGTTCGCTGCAGTCGGCTTCGCACGCGAGGCGCCATGCCACATCTCGCAGCGCAGCCTTGCCGACACCCAGCAGCTTGTCGCGCGGCAACAGGGCGCTGGCCACCTCCGACGCGGCAGACCCCGGTTGGGTGGCGGCATCAGGCACCGTGGGCGTCCAGTAAACCCCCATGGCGTAGCCCCCCCAGGCCAGCCCGTGGTTGGCGGATGGCGACGGCAACGTGATGGGGCCACCAGCGGTCAACGCCACGTCAGGGCGTTGGCCCAACAACGACACAAACCGAAGCCGGGTTTTGAGAGCAGACAAGGCCACCCCCTCTGACGCCGAACACCCGCCGGGAGCGTTCCGCTCGGAGGGCACCGAACAGCCGGTGACGGCCACATCCCACAGGGCCAACGCGTCGGTCTGAGCCACTGCCCGATTGACTGGCGACACAGCCACCTGAAACCCCACACCCAGGCGGGCCTGATCGCCGCCGTGTGGCGCAGCACAATCACAAGACAACCCACCCTGCTCGGTCCATTCGCATGCCGCCTTCCAAGGCGTTTGCCCGCTGGGCGCGCACACACGGCCAGCGGGCTTGGGGCCATTCAGAGTGGCGAGCGACCAAGCCAGCCCGCCCGACGCGGCATGGGCGGCTCGGGCGGCATGGTACGTGTTCGTGGCGGCGCGCTGCTCTGCGATCTGGGGGCGGTTCAAGAAAATGACGGCGACAGATGACAACAGAACCAACATCATTGCAATCGGAATAAACAAGCCGCCAAGACTACCGTCTCTCCGAATACGTTCGCGATGAATTGTCCTCACGGGGAAACTCAAAAGCTTCCGTGAGATGGATAGCAATTCGTTGAGGAAACAACCCCGGTTTTTGGCGTTCCCTCATTGACACCTTTGTTGTTCTTTTGCGTAATTGTGTAGCCTATACCTTCAGCAATCGCACCAATTTTGCAAGTGAAATTCTTTGAACCATTGGAATTCTGCGTGCATGCAATTGAAGTCGCACCGTACGTTATGGTGGCCGAATAATTATTCTTTGCAAGCGCGACACTCGCCTCCAACGGCTTGCACTCCGTCACTGGCGGGGGCGTAGAACTGCTGCTACAAGTCGCACCAGTCGGCGTCGAAGCCCAACCCGACGCCCCACAAGCATACGTAGCCTGACCGGTTAGGCCAGAAGTAGAGGAATTCGCGACCATCGATTGGCCGTTATTTGCCACAGAGATCGTCCCTTGGCATGTGTTTGCACCCACCGTCCAAGTTTTAGTTTCAGAACCACACGTTCCCCCTGAACTGCCCAGCGCAAACGACTTGCGCACAAAATCCAACGGCGTGCTCAACGGAGACAGGCCGGAATAGCTGCCCGGGGTGAAGGTGTAGCCACTCAACAAAGGCGTGAGCGAGGTGGTCACGTTTTCAGGAAAACCACACACGTAGCCGCCACCGAAGTTGCCATACGCCCCCATGGCCCGGCACGGCGCGTAATAGGGCGAGCTGGAGCCGAACACGATCTGATTGCCATTGATGACGATGCCGGTGTTCTGGTTGATGAAACCACTGACCTTGGTATACGAATAGCAGTCGCTGGTGGTGAAATCTTCGTTGGCCGGGATGGCCGGCAAGGTGTTGGTGTAGGCCTTGTCGTTGGTGCAGTACACCTTGTGCGGATTGCGGAAGAAGTAGTTAGTGAAAAGCGAGGACGCCACGCTGGACTGGCCTGCGCTGGCGTTGTCGATGGCCGTGCCCAAGGCTTCGATGCGGTCGGCACACAGGCCGGCCGATTTGTCCATCACAAAATAGTGGTGGCCACCGGGCACCCAGCCCCGGGTGCCATTGGGGCTGTCGTTGGCCCAGCAGCCCGAGGCGTCGTCACTGGAGCACACGCTGCCGATGGCGGCCGTGCCGTCGGTGGCGCCACGCACACCTTCCCACACCCATTCGCCCGCCGTGGCACCGGCCTTGCGCCCCACGTATTGGCGCCCCGAAGACTCCAGCAAATCCGTCAATTCATCCACCGGTTGCATGGCGGGGTAGCCCACACACACTTTTTCATCGACGTTGCCAGTGAGCACCGAGATGGAGCGTCGCCACCCATCACCCACCACACAGGCGTACTGCACGTAGGCCATGGTGTTGCTGCCACCGTCTGTGATGGTGGGAGGCACGGTGGCCGTGGGTGTGGCCGGGTTGTAGGCCGGGTAGTACACACGGCACATGGCGTTGCCCTCAATGCGGAGCAGCAGTTTGCTGAATTCGGCCGCTGTGCGCGCACCATCGAACATGATGTTGCCGCTGATGGTGGCGAACTTCAGGCTGCTGCCATCCTCCGACACCAGGGCCGGCCCGCCTGCAGGGGGGGTGATCGCCACCACCACACCGTCTTTGGTGATGATGTTGAAACCAGAAGGCATGGGCTGGGGAGCGTCCGCACCAGAAGGCGGGGTGTAGGCGCTGACCAGCTTGCCCTTGCCGTCGGCGGGTGCGTTGGCAATGCTGTTCTGGGCGGCCAGGCGCGGGTCGCTTTTGGCCAGCAGTGAGACCAGACGCACCGGGGCGTCGGCGTCCGAGGTGTCGCAGGCGGTGCCCTGGGCCACCGCCGAGACGATCACACGAACGATGTCGGGCACGGCTGCGCCACCGTGCTGCAAGGCCTGGACGGACCAGCAACGGTTCACGCTGACGGAGGATTGGCCGACAAAACCGGGGGAGTCAAAGGCCACCACGTCGTTGCCGCCGGCGATAGCGGTGAAGGGGGTGTTGCGCAACTCCTCCAGCTTGGCCTGCGCGGCCAACATGCCGGCCGAATTCACACGCCCACCGGCGCTGGCACCCAGGATGGTGGCGTTGAACCACAACACGCCGACCACAGCGGCCATGACCACACCGAGGGCCAGCATCGCCTCAATGAGCGCGATGCCCGACATCCGCGTTCGCAGTGGGGTGGGTTGGGACGGTTTGTTGCGGATCATGTGATCACCTCACGGGACTGGGGCAAATGAACGAGGCCATGGGCAGAGCAGCCGCGCTCCAGGGCGCTCTGTCGGTTTCAGGTCAGGGGGTCACCGGTGCAGCGGTGGCCGGCAGCGTGAGTTCACGCCAGGAGCCCACGCGCACGGTGGTGGTCTTGCCGGTCTGGTTGGCCAGCAGGGTGGCGGGATCGATGGTGGTGGGGTTAGGCCGCAAGTCGGCGTTGTAGTACACCGACGCGTTACCCTTCATGTTGACCGCCCCTTCCGAGACGAGCGAACCCATGATCTTGTTGGTGCCCACCGAAAAGTCGGTGCTTTTGGTGTAGACCACGCCCCAGATGACAACGTTGCCCTTCAACTGGAGGTTGCCGTCCACAAACAGGATGACGGGTTTGGTCGGACTGCCCAGTTCGCCGTTGTTGAAGGTGAGGTCGCCCGGCACATAAATCAGCTGGTTGTTGCCCGCATTGGGCACACCGCTGGTCTGGCCATAGGTGTAGGCCTTGGTCTTGAAGTCGGCCTGCGTCATGCCACCGCTGGCGAAATCCTGGAACAGCTGCTCGCTGCCCATGTTGGCCAGGGTGCTGTCGCTGGCAGCGTAGTTTTCCTGGCCCATGGGCACGTTGCCGCCTTCGATGATGGAGCCGCCTGCGCGCACCAGGGTGCCAGAGATGATGCCGCTCTTGTTGCCCGGCGTGGCCAGGCTGGAACACAGCGGCGCCGATCCCGTGAGGTTGCAGTTGGCCACCTCGGGTGTACCTTGAAAGTCCACGTTGTTGCGGGTCACCACGGGTGCGAGTCCGCCGGAGTTGGGCAGGCTGGCCGCCGACATGCCCCAGTTCCAGGCCGAAGTCAGGTCGATGGTGGATTCGATGACACGGACCGCATCGCCATCGGGCGAGTAGCCCCAGGAGCGCACCTTGTCGAGTTTGGTGATGATCTCGAAAGGGATCTCATCGCATGGGGTGGGGCCAAAATCGAGCACAAAGCTGTGGGTGGCCTTGGTGGTGTTCGAACACAGGTAAGTGCGGTCCAACGCGTTGCCTTGCAAGCCTGCCAACAGGTAGTCAATGCCCGCCTGCGCCGCCTGCATGGCCTGGCGGCCGCGTTTGTCGTTGGCGGTCATGCGCGACTCGATGGACGTGGTGCCCACCATGGAGTACATGCCCAGCGCCACCGCCACCAGAATCAGCATGGTGATCACGAGGGTGACGGCACCCCGCTGACGGCCACGTGGCACGGCCCGATTGGAGGACAGGGGGTTCATCATGGGCTCCTACTGAAAAACGGCGTCGTTGCGGACCTTGACGGTGTCCGAAAAGGAAAACTGCTGGAAGCCCCCGGTGGCCACCCTGGCATCGCCAGACAGCACCACGTTGAGCAGCGTCATTTCGATTTTTTCCGTCGGGGCAGCACCACAGCGCCCCGCGGCTTCCACGTCGGCCACGTAGAGGTCGAGGCAACGTGTGTCGGTGGCCGCCACCTGCAACCTGAAATTCTGCAGACCCGAATCGGCCGAATCGACAATGGGTATCCACCGGTTCGGGTCGTCCACCGCACACTGGCCGGCGGACGAGGCGTAACCATAGGTCGTCAGGTTGGTCGTGTCGCGCTTGCCTGGCCACCACATTTCGAGCACGCCGTTGCGCACCCGGTAGCCAGCGGGCACCGTGACCACGACGTCCACCACATCGCTCTGGTCCACGTTGGTGTTGAACACCACGCAGTCGCCAATCTCTGGCACGGCGGCGCCAGGGTCGCAACCGCTGGCGGCATTGAGGCACACCAATTCAACCGATGACGCGCCCACGGGGCTCACCGCACGCCGCAAATCTTGCGTCACAACCTGAAATATCGCGCGCACTTCCTGGTTGAGCCGGGCCGAGCGCAACAGGTAGTCGTTCTGCTGGACAAACACGGACCAGGCCACCAGCAGGCCCACCACCACAATCGCCCCGACACTCAGGCCGACCATCAGCTCGATCAGGGTCACGCCCCCCTGTCGGGCACGGGCAAAACTGCGGTTCAACATGCGTTGACCCCCCCAATCATGGCGCCAGAGGTGGAGCACAAGGTGGTGCGCCCGATCACGTTGACGGACACCCTGACGTTCCGGGTGGTCTGCGTGGAGGTCAGGTTGTAGGACACGGTTGGTGTGAGCAAATCGTCTCGCACGCCCCGGGTTGGCTCAAACACAATGCGCTCGGTGGTGTTGGTGGCATCCGACTCCAGCAAGCGGACACCGGGATAGGAGGCGCTGCTGGTGACCGCCATGACCCGGTCGTTCAGGTCATCGGGCTTGGCAAACGAACAACTCCCGGCATCGGCCACCCCCAGGGCGGCGTTGCTGCAGTCGCACCCCGCACGGTCGGTGATGCCAAAACACCAGTTGTTGGCGTCTGCAAACCGAAACTCCAGCGCCACCGGGCGGTTGAGCAACACACTCAACGACCGCGCCTGCTGCAGCTGGTCCTTGAGCTCCACGCCGGCATTGGTCACACGGCGCCGGTCAATCGTGTCGCGGAAAGAGGGCGCTGCCAGGATCAGCAGGGTGGCCAAAATCGCCAGCGCGATCATCAACTCGATCATGGTAAACCCCGCCACACGCCGTTGGCGCCACAGGCAGGCCTGCCTCCCCGCCACGTGGGCAGGCAATGCAAATCCGATGGGAGAGGTGACAGCCAAAATCGAGCCCCGGTGAAACAACACGACTGCCAACCCCAGGCGAACCCCACACCGATTCGGCCAAGACACTGGCAACTTTGTACGGGAGAAATTTAACTGTTTATGACATTGATGCACCCCCATTCATCAACCAATGTCAACCGGTCGTCCCGTTGGATGCGGTTTTCAGGCGGCTTCATGGGCCAACCCCCGCGTCTTAAATGACAAAATGCGCCAACGCCCCTTCTTGCAAGTCAAAAAATGCAAAACAACCACCCTCTGGACCTTGTGGTCGCCGCCGGGCAACGGGACACAGATGAGGCGTCGGCCAGCCGCCCGTTGCGGCCTTCTCAAGAGGATTTGGCCATGCGCAACAGCCGAGGATTCACGCTGATCGAAATCATGATCGTCATCGCCGTCATTGGCATATTGGTGGTTGTCGCTTTCCCAAGCTTCCGGCAAATCCTGATCCGCTCCGATCGATCCGACGCGCGCAACGGCTTGCTGGAGCTGCAGCTGGCGCAAGAGCGTTTTCGCACCACCAACGGAAGTTACGCGAGCACCCCAGACAGCCTGCAGACCAAGCTGCCCAAGGTGGGGAGTGACTACTTTTCAGAGCGCCAGTTCTACCAGGTGCAAATCGACGCAGGCACGGCCAACCGCGCTGGCTACCGTGCATCGGCCACGGCCGTCAGCACAGGCAAACAGAACGCCGACTCGACCGCTGCGTGCAAAAAGATCGCGATCCTGGTGAGCTTCACCGGGGTTCAGAAAGGCCACCTCGACCCTGTGAGTGGCAACTTTGTCCAATCCACCGAGTGCTGGTGATGCGCCAGCGACGGTGGCTCAGACGATCGTCAGGTGCTCTGTCCCGGCCGCCAGGTCCATGCTCTTGGCGCGCTGGCTGTTGAGCTTGATGTGCAGGCGCAGGTCGTTGGCCGAGTCGGCGTTGCGGATGGCCTCGTCGTAGCTGATGAGGTTGTTTTCGAAGGCGTCGTAGAGCGCCTGGTCGAAGGTCTGCATGCCGATGTTGCGGCTCTTCTTCATCACCTCCTTGATTTCGGTCAGCTCGCCCTTGAGCACCAGATCGGCGATCAGCGGGCTGTTGAGCATGACTTCGATCACGGCCGTGCGGCCCTTGCCATCCTGTTTGGGGATGAGGCGCTGCGAAATGAAGGCGCGGGTGTTGAGTGACAAGTCCATCAGCAGTTGCTGACGCTTCTCCTCGGGGAAGAAGTTGACGATGCGGTCAAACGCCTGGTTGGAGTTGTTGGCATGCAGCGTGGCCAAGCAGAGGTGGCCGGTCTCGGCAAACTGAATGGCGTGCTCCATGGTTTCGCGGTCGCGAATTTCGCCCATCAGGATCACGTCGGGCGCCTGACGCAAGGTGTTCTTGAGCGCGATTTCCCAGCCTTCGGTGTCCACGCCCACCTCACGCTGGGTGACGATGCAGTTTTTGTGCGGGTGCACAAACTCCACCGGGTCTTCCACCGTGATGATGTGGCCATAGCTGTTGTCGTTGCGCCAGTCCACCATGGCCGCCAAGGAGGTGGACTTGCCTGAACCGGTGGCGCCCACAAAAATGCACAGGCCACGCTTGGTCATGGCCACGTCTTTGAGGATGGGCGGCAGCGCCAGACCATCGAGTGTGGGAATGGTGTTGGGAATGGTGCGCAAAACAAGTCCAACCTTGCCCATCTGCACCAGAGCGTTGACGCGAAAACGACCGATGCCACCCGGCGCGATGGCGAAGTTGCATTCTTTGGTGCGCTCGAATTCGGCCGCCTGCTTGTCGCTCATGATGGAACGCGCCAGCGCCTGGGTGTGCACCCCGGTCAACGGCTGGGGCGAAACCTTGGTGATCTTACCGTCCACCTTGATGGCGGGCGGGAATTCGGCCGTCAGAAACAGGTCGCTGCCGTTGCGGCTGACCATGAGCTTGAGCAGGTCGTTGATGAACTTGGTGGCTTGATCGCGTTCCATTGTGTGGTGTCCTTGTGGTCAGCAGCGGCAGGGCCGGCCGCAGCGCAGGGCCGCCCCAAGCAAGGCCAGCCCCCTTGGGGGGGCAGCGACCCGCGAAGCGGCGGAGCGTGGGGGCCATGTTCACCCAGGAAAGTTCTCAGGAATCTTGGCCTTGCCGCGCGCCTCGCCGGCGCTGATGACGTTGCGGCGAACCAGCTCGGTCAGGTTCTGGTCCAGCGTCATCATGCCGGCGGCGTTGCCGGTCTGGATGGCCGAATACATCTGCGCCACCTTGGCCTCGCGGATGAGGTTGCGGATGGCAGGTGTGCCAATCATGATCTCGTGCGCCGCCACGCGGCCCTGACCGTCCTTGGTCTTGCACAGCGTCTGCGAGATGACGGCCTGCAGCGATTCGGACAACATCGCCCGCACCATCTCTTTTTCCTCGGCGGGGAACACGTCGATGATGCGGTCGATGGTTTTGGCGGCACTCGACGTGTGCAGGGTGCCGAACACCAGGTGGCCGGTTTCGGCGGCCGTCATGGCCAGGCGGATGGTCTCCAGGTCGCGCATTTCGCCCACCAGGATGGCGTCCGGGTCTTCGCGCAGCGCTGACTTGAGCGCGGCCGCGAAGCTCAGCGTCATCTGCCCCACTTCGCGCTGGTTGATCAGGCACTTCTTGGATTCGTGCACGAATTCGATCGGGTCTTCCACCGTGAGGATGTGGCCGTACTCGTTTTCGTTGAGGTAGTTCACCATGGCCGCCAGCGTGGTGGACTTGCCCGAACCCGTGGGCCCGGTCACCAGCACCAGCCCACGAGGTTTGAGCGCCAGGTCGGCAAAAATCTTGGGCGCGTTGAGCTGTTCCAGCGTCAGGATCTTGCTCGGAATGGTGCGGAACACCGCCGCCGCACCCCGGTTCTGGTTGAAGGCGTTGACGCGAAAACGCGCCAGGCCATCGATCTCGAACGAGAAGTCCACTTCGAGGAATTCCTCGTAGTGTTTGCGCTGGGTGTCGTTCATGATGTCGTACACCATGGCATGCACCTGCTTGTGGTCGAGGGCATCCACGTTGATGCGCCGCACGTCGCCGTGCACCCGTATCATCGGCGGCAAGCCGGCCGAGAGGTGCAGGTCCGACGCCTTGTTCTTGACGCTGAACGCGAGCAGTTGGGTGATGTCCATTCCCTAGGGCCCCATCCTCAAATTGTTTTTGACAATCCCATTATGACCACGATTGGCGACAATCTCCAAAGCCAGCGCGCACGGCTGTGGCGTGCGTGCGAACAAGCCGGGCGGCCGCCTGATGCGGTGCGGCTGTTGGCGGTGAGCAAGACCTTCGGGCCCAACGCCGTGCGGGATGCACTGGCGGCCGGTCAACTCGCTTTCGGCGAGAACTACGTGCAAGAGGGGGTGGACAAGATCGCTGCGGTGGGTGCTGTGCCGGGCATCGAATGGCACTGCATCGGCCCCCTACAAAGCAACAAGACGCGCCCCGTGGCCGAACACTTCGACTGGGTGCAATCCGTGGACCGGTTCAAAATTGCCCAGCGCCTGAGCGAGCAACGCCCCACACACCTGGCACCCCTGCAGGTGTGCATCCAGGTCAACGTGGATGGCGGAGCCAACAAATCCGGCGTCACCCCGGCCGAACTGCCCGCGTTGGCCAGCGCCGTGGCCGCCTTGCCGCGCCTTAAGCTGCGCGGGCTCATGGCCATTCCCGAGCCCGCCCCCGATGCCGAGTCGGCGCGAGCGGTGTTTGCCCACGTGCGCGTGCTGTTCGAGGCGCTCAACACACATGGTTTGGGCCTGGACACACTGTCCATGGGCATGAGCGACGACCTGGAACCCGCCGTGGCCGCCGGCAGCACGATGGTGCGGGTGGGGCGGGGGGTGTTTGGCGCGCGAAGCTACGCCACGGCCTGACGCGGCCCCGTCACTTTTTCGGCCCAGGCCCTTGCATGGGCTTGACGTTGCCGCAGTCGGCCGCAAGCCACTTGCCCTGGCCTTCCATCGTCATGTTTTGTGGCTTGCCCTGGTGCTGGCTGGTCATCACCATCTTCATGTTGTAAGCCGTGTCGCCCATGAAGGTGTAGGTGCCTTCGCCGCTGGAGGGCGGGTTGGTGCAAACGAACTTCATCTTCATGGTGTTGCCGCTGCGCGAAGTGACGGTGGTGGTGCAGTCGCCTTCGGTTTGTTTGGGCATGTCGTTGCGCGCGGCCATCTCGGGGGTGATGCAAATCTTCATGGCCATGCCACCGCCCGCGCCCACGGTGGGCATGGCGCCGCCCTGTTTGGCCATCATGTCCTGCATCATCTTGCGCTGCTCGGGCGGCATGGCCGCCAGCTGCTTTTGCATCTCGGCCATGGCCTTGTCCATCTCGGGGTTGCCGCCCATTTTGTGCTGGATTTCCCACAGGCCGGGTTTGGTGCTTTGGGCCCAGGCGGCGCCGCTGGCCAGCAGCAGGGCCAAACCGGCCACGGCGATGGGGCGTGATGTGTTCATGCGCAGTTCCTCACAGTTCGACAGAGCCCCATTCTCGCGTTCGACAGGTCAAAACGCCAGCCGCGTGCTGTTTTTTACCTCCTCCATCACCGCGTAGGTGCGGGTTTCGCGCACGCCGGGCAGCTGCCACAACACGGTGCCAGCAAAGTCGCGGTAGGCGGCCATGTCGGCCACGCGGGTCTTGAGCAGGTAGTCAAAGCCGCCGGCCACCATGTGGCATTCCATGATTTCGTCGCGCACCTGCACCGCCGCCTTGAACTGCTCGAACACGTTGGGCGTGGTGCGGTCCAGCAGCACCTCCACAAACACCAGCATGCCCCGGCCCAGCTTGAGCGGATCCAACCGCGCCTCGTAACCCAGGATGTAGCCCTCGCGCGCCAGCCGCTGGGTGCGGGCCAGCACCGCCGTGGGCGACAGCGCCACGGCCTCGGCCAGCTTGAGGTTGCTGATGCGCCCGTCCTGCTGCAGCAGGTGCAGGATGCGGCGGTCGGTGCGGTCCAGGTCTTCCATTTTTTAACTACATCATGGCCATTTTTTGGTGAATTATTCACCACTAAAACGCAGAACATCCGTTCATTCACCAAATTCACGGAGTTCTGTCATGCGCCTGCCCACCCCCTACCGCCCCGAGGCGGTGACCGTCGTCCACCGCCTGGCCCAGCTGGATGGCCGGCTCGACTGGCAGGCCGCCGCGCGCGTGGCCGCGCCCTGGGTGCAGGCCGTGCGCGACAACCCGCCGCCTTTCTGGGCCATGGAAAGCCTGCTCAAGGAATACCCCATCAGCAGCGCCGAGGGCCTGGCTTTGATGCGCCTGGCCGAAGCCTTGCTGCGCGTGCCCGACGCCGAAACCGCCATCGCCCTCACCGCCGACCAGTTGGGCCGCGCCGACTTCGATGCCGCCGGCCACCCGGCGCTCGCACGGCTGTCCTCCAGCGCCATCGGTCTGAGCAAGCGCTTTTTGCCCGGCGGTGAATCGGGCGGTTTGCTGGGCAAACTCGGCGCCCGCACCGTGGTGGCTGCCACGCTGCGCGCGGTGCAGTTGCTGGGCCACCAGTTTGTGTTGGGCGAAACCATCCAGTCGGCCATGAAGACGGCAGCCCAAGCCCGAAAGGACACGCCCAGCCTGACGTTCAGCTACGACATGCTGGGCGAAGGGGCGCGCACGGCGGACGATGCCGAGCGTTACTTCCACAGCTACCAGCAAGCCATCGCGGCCATCGCATCGCAAGCGGATGGCGACGAGCGCAACAACGACGGCATCAGCATCAAACTGAGTGCCCTGCACCCGCGCTACGAAGACGCGCAACACCCCCGCGTGATGGCCGAGCTGGTCCCACGCGTGTGGGCTTTGTGCGAGCAGGCGGCCCAAGCGCGCATCAACCTCACCATTGACGCGGAAGAGGTGGACCGGCTGGAACTCTCGCTCGATGTGTTCGACGCCCTGCTGGCCCGAGTGGCCAAGCAGCAGCCACAGTGGACCGGTTTTGGCTTGGCGCTGCAGGCCTACCAAACACGCGCGCTGGAGCTGATCCAACATGTCACCCTGCTCGCACGGCAGCACCGCGTGCGCCTGATGTGCCGCCTGGTCAAAGGCGCCTACTGGGACGCCGAAATCAAACGCGCCCAGGAACTGGGCCTGCCGCACTACCCCGTGTTCACCCACAAACACCACACCGACATCTCTTACCTGGCCTGCGCGCGCGCGTTGCTGGATGCCAGCGACGTGATCTACCCGCAGTTCGCCACGCACAACGCGGCGACGATTGCCGCCATACAACAAATGGCTGCCAAAGCAGGAACGCCATTTGAATTTCAAAGACTCCACGGCATGGGCGAAGGCGTGTACCGCGAGGTACTCAAAAACCCACTGGTGCGCTGCCGCGTCTACGCGCCCGTCGGCGCCCACCGCGACCTGCTGGCCTACCTGGTGCGCCGCCTGCTGGAAAACGGCGCCAACTCCTCTTTTGTGCACCAGTTGGCCGACCCCACGGTGGGCCTGGAAGACCTGCTGGTCTCTCCCCTGCACCTGGCGCCCGAGCCCAGCCAGCCGCTGCCGGTCGCCTTGTTCGGTGCGCAGCGGGCCAACAGCATGGGGGTGGACCTGAGCGTGACCAGCCAGCGCCAGCCCTTGCTCGATGCCCTGCCCACCACGCCCGTACCGGTGGTGACCGAAACCGACCCTGCAGCCCTGCCCGCCGCGTTTGAACGCTGCGCCACCGCCGCCCGCGTCTGGCGCGAGGTGCCGGTAGGCGAACGCGCCCAGGCCCTGCGTCGCAGCGCCGATGCGCTCGAAGCCGAACTGCCCCGCTTCTGCGCCCTGCTGGTGCAAGAAGCCTTCAAAACCTGGGGCGACGCGGTGGCCGAGGTGCGCGAGGCGGTGGACTTTTTGCGTTACTACGCGGTCGAAGCCGAGCGCGTGATGGCGCCCATCGAACTGCCCGGCCCCACCGGCGAAAGCAACACCTTGCTTCTCACCGCGCGCGGCGTGTGGGTCTGCATCAGCCCATGGAACTTTCCGCTGGCCATCTTCGCCGGCCAGGTGGCAGCGGCCTTGGCCACCGGCAACGGCGTGTTGGCCAAGCCGGCCGAACAAACCCCTGCGGTGGCCCAAGCCATGGTCGATCTGCTGCACCGCCACGGCGTGCCAAGCGACGTGCTGCAACTGCACCACGGCGCGGGCGAAACGGTGGGCGCCGCCCTGGTGGCGCAACCCGGCGTGGCCGGTGTGGTATTCACCGGCTCCACGCAGGTGGCCAAAATCATCCAGCGCGCCCTGGCCGCCAAAGACGGCCCCATCGTGCCGCTGATCGCCGAAACCGGCGGCATCAACGCCATGCTGGTGGACAGCACCGCCCTGCCCGAGCAGGTGGCCGACGCGGTGGTGCAAAGCGCGTTCCGCAGCGCCGGCCAACGCTGCTCGGCCTTGCGGCTCCTGTGTGTGCATGAGGTGATTGCCGATGGCGTGATCGAGATGATCCGCGGGGCCGCGCGCGAACTGGTGGTGGGCGATCCAGCCCAGCTGGCCACCGATGTGGGGCCCGTGATCGACCGCGAAGCCTTCGACAACATCGAGCGCCATGTGGCCCGGCTGGCGCGCGAAGCACACGATCTGCTGCCACCCCAGGCGTTGCCGGCCGAGCCCGCGCACCTGGTGCCACCGCGCATGTTCGAGGTGAAGGCCGTGGCCGACATGACACAGGAAATCTTTGGTCCGGTGCTGCACGTGTTGCGCTGGCGCGGCGAACCCGAAGCGGTGATCGACCAGATCAACGCGCTGGGCTACGGCCTCACGTTGGGCATACAAACCCGCATCGACAGCCGCGCCCAGGCCCTGGCCACACGCGCCCACGTCGGCAACGTCTATGTGAACCGCAACATCATTGGCGCGGTGGTGGGTGTGCAGCCATTCGGTGGCGAAGGGCTGAGTGGCACCGGCCCCAAGGCCGGCGGCCCCCACTACCTGCTGCGCTTCTGCGCCGAACAAACCGTCACGGTGAACACGACGGCGGCAGGTGGCAACGCCACGTTGCTGGCGGGCCTGTGATCAGCCGGGCAGCGGGATGAATTCGTCGTGGTCGTCGAGCGGCAGCGGGATGCGCCCGGCACGCCAGTCGGCCTTGGCCTGCTCGATGCGCTCGGGGCGCGACGAGACGAAGTTCCAGAAGATGTGGCGTGGCCCCACGGGTTCGCCGCCCAGCAGCATGAGCACGCTGTCCTGCTCGGCCAACACCTCGTCGGCACCCTGGTTGAACACCATCAGCTGGCCCGGCTCGGCGGTCTGGCCGCCGCTGGCAATGGCACCACGCGCCACGTACACCGCTTGCTCGGGGTACACACCGTCCAGGGTGAAACGCGTGCCGGCGCTCAGCGCCACATGGGCACAAAACAAGGGTGATGAGGTGCGCACCGCGCTGCGCTGGCCCATGGCCTCACCCGCGAGCACGCGGCAATGCAGTCCGGGCCGCTCGATCACCGGCAGCGCCTCGCTGCCATAGTGGGTGAAGGTGGGCTCGCACTCCTCGTCGAGCTCGGGCAGGGCCACCCAGAACTGCATCAGCTCCAGGCCGCCGCCTGCAAACGACGCCGGGTGTTCGAAACGCTCGGAATGCGAAATGCCACGCCCTGCGGTCATCCAGTTGACCTCGGCCGGGCGGATGCGCTGCACCACGCCCAGGCTGTCGCGGTGCACGATCTCGCCACTGAGCAGGTAACTCATGGTGGACAGGCCAATGTGAGGGTGGGGCCGCACGTCGGCCGCACGCACCGCCTCGGGCGGCAGGGTCACCGGGCCGGCGTGGTCAAAAAACACAAAAGGCCCCACCATGCGGCGCTTGGCGTAGGGCAACACGCGTCGCACTTTCAGGCCATTTCCTAGGTCGCCCTCGCGGGCCGTGATCAGCATCTGCAGCACGTCGGTGTCCTCATAAACGTTCAGCGATGCGCGCGCTCGGACGCGCCTTCAGGTGCTAGTGTGACGCAAAACCGGCGTCCTGCAGTGCGCGAAAGTGGGCCAGCGCTTCGGCGTGGGCGCACCGGGCCTCGTCGGACAGCGGGATGCCCAGTCGTTGTTCGGGCACGAAGTGGCCATGGTCACGCCCACGCACGCAAAAGGCCGAGGGCCGGATGAGGCCGGTCGGCCGCACATGCGCCGGGATGTAGCTGATGGCGAAGCCGATGCGCCGGTCGTCGCTGTCGTTCGATCCGCTGGCGTGCACCAGGTCGGTGTGGTGCAGCGACATCTGCCCGGCCCGCACCGGCATGAAGGTGCCGGTCTCGTGGTCAAAGCGGTCGCTGATGCCCTGGCCCCGGCGGATCATGTTCATCGGCTCAGGCCGGTCGTCGTGCGCGAAGGCGCCCCAGGTGTGGCTGCCCGGCAGCGCGCGCATGCAGCCGGCGTGTGGGCTTCCTTCAGAAACAGCGTCGAGTGATAGACCAGGATGTCCGGGCCGATCACGTCCTCCACCACGTCCAGCACCTTGGGATGGTGCACCAACTGGTCGGCCCAGTTGAACAGCAGGTAGGACTTGGACTTTTCCGGAAAGTCGATGGGCTTGCCCTGCGCTGCCTCCCAGGCTTGCAGTTCGCCGCGGTAACTGCGCACCTCGTCGGGGGTGAGCACGTCGATGGGGAACACAAAGCCGTCGCGCGCGTAGGCGGCCACCTGTGCATCGCTCAGCAGTCGGGGCATGGGGGCACTCCTCAGGGCTTGGGTGCCCAGGTCTGGGCGGCATCGAACATGTGGTGCAGCATGTCCAGCCGCGGGTGCATGGGCGCCGGGTAGCCCACGCGGCTGTGGCGCAGGCCCAGCGCCAGCGCGGCTTCGGCCATCTTGTAGCTCAGCGGGCCGGGGTTGATGACGGGCACCGGCAGGCGCGCGCTCAGGTAGGCGTGCGACTGGTGCATGGTGGTCGATCCGAGGATCAGCACCTCGGCGCCGTCTTCCTCGATGGCGCGGCGACCGGCGGCCTCCAGCAGCGGGAAAACGTCTTCCTCTTTGCCCGAGAGCAGGTTCTGGCTGTCGGGCGGCACCTCGATGGCGCGCACCGAAGCGCACTTGTGGTGCAGGCCCAGTTCGTCCAGCGCCTTTTTGTACAGCGGCTTCCAGCGGCTGGCCATGGTGAGGATGGAGAAACGGTCGCCCAGCATGAGCGCGGCCAGCATCGATGTTTTACCGGGCCCGAACACCGGGATGTCGAGCACCGAGCGCAGTGCGGCCACGCCCGAATCGCTCATGGTGTCGATGCAGACGGCGTCATAGCCCTCCTCCTGCGCGCGACAGCCGGCCTCGAAGTTGGCGGCATCGGCCAGCACGAAGTCGTGGTGGCTCGAATAGTTGAGCGGGCCGACCTTGACGGCGCGGTATTCGAAGCGGATGCCATCGCCGAACGACAGGCCCTGCAACTGCGCCTGGCGCAGCAGCAGGTTGTCGGCCGACATGGCAAACGGCACGACCACCAGCACGCGCTGAACCGTGCCTTCAGACATGGGCTGCCCCCAGTTCGGCCAGCGATTCGGCGGTGCTGCGCACGCGGCCAAACAGGCGCTGGAAGTTGCGCATGGTGTTGTGGTGCAGATCTTCGTGAGTGGTGCCGCAGGCGTCTTCCACCAGCGTCACACCGTAGCCGCGATCGGCGGCCTCGCGGGCGGTGGTCTCCACACACATGTTGGTGGAGACACCCGTCATGTAGAGCTGCTCACAGCCCAGCGCGCGCAGCAGGCTGTCGATGTTGGTGGAGGCGAAGGCACCGATGGTGGTCTTGCGCAGCACGTGCTCGCCGGGTCGGGGTTTGAGTTCGTCCACGATCTCGTGCTCGCGGCTGCCCAGGTGGTTCTTGAACTCCACAAACAGCTTGCGCATGTGCAGCGGGGCGTCGCTGGCGTCGGGCAGCGCGGCACCCACCGTCACGTGCAGCACCGGGCGGCCCAGCGCGGCAAAGTGCTCGCGCAGGCGCAGCGTGTGGGGCAGCACAAAGCGTTCGATGCGGTCAAACCGGTAATCGCCCACGCTGGAGCCTTCGGCCAACAGCTTGCGCGCCAGCGCGCCCTGGCGCGAGCCGGTGGCGTACTGCATGTCGATGATGACCAGGGCGGCGCGCGCGGCTTCCACCGTGCGTTCGGCCTGGTAGGCGCGGATGTAGTCGTTGGAGGTGCTCATGTCGTGGGTGTCGCGGTGGTTTGCTGCCGGTAGCAGTCGATGATTTGCGAGCCGGTGGCGCACCACACGCCGCTGTGGCCCAGGATGTATTCCAGCGCGCGTGCCAGGTGTTCGATGCGGTGCGGCTGGCCCATGATGAAAGGGTGGACGGCGATGTTCATCACCTGCCCGCCTTCGGCATAGAGGGTGTCGAACTCGTCGCATATTTTTTGCGCAAAGGCCGCTCCCTCCATGCCACGGCGCCAGGCGATGCTGTCGTTGATCTCCATGCTGTACGGCAGCGAGAACAGCTCGCCACGGCGCACGCGGATGGGCGTGGGCTGATCGTCGTGGTAGAGGTCGCAGAGGTAGGCGATGCCGGCCTCGGCCACCAGATCGGGCGTGAGCAGCGTGTTGGACGCCGCCGGCGAAAACCAGCCCGGCAAATCGCGCCCGGTGTGGCGGCGGTGGATGGCCTGGCATTCGTCGATGGCAGCACGCTCCTCGTCCTCGCTCATGCCCCAGTGGTAGCGCGTGTTGTAGAGGCCATGCGACATGAACTCCCACCGGCGAGCCAGCATGGCTTCGGCGATGTCGGGGTACATGTCGAGCACCGCCATCGAGAGCGACACAGTGCAGCGCAGGTCGAAGCGATCGAACACGTCCATCAGCCGCCACACGCCCACGCGGTTGCCGTAATCGCGCAGGCCGTAGCCCAGGATGTCGGGGTGTGGCACGCGCGGCCAGGGGTTGCGCACGCGCACCACCTGCGGCAGATACTCGTAGTGCTCGATGTTGGGCGCCACCCACAGCGCGATGCGTGCGCCCTGGGGCCAGACGATGGGCGCACGCTCAGGCCAGGCCGAGTAGGCGATGCGCTCGTGCATGGCCACCACGGCGGCGTCCTCGATCAAGCTCGGGACCGCACTTCGGCTAGGTCGTTCCACACGTCCTGGCGCGTGATGAGGCCGTCCACGATCTCGAAACGGTCCATGAAGCGAATGCCCTCGAACGCGCTGCCATCGAGCCACACGCCGTGCAGTGTGCCGCTGCAATAGACCACCGTGGCCTCGTCGCCCCAGCTCTCGTCGAAACGTTCGTAGGTCTTGCCCACACGCTGGTAGCGGCCCCGGCCCCAGGCCACCAGTTCTTCCAGGCGCTGCATGGGCACTGCACCGGGAAAATGCATCACGAACCCCGGCGCCAGCATCTGCTGCGCGGCGGGCAGGTCGCGCGCCTGCATGGTTTCCAGAAAGCGCCGCACCAGAGCCGACGCATCGGGCCGCGCCGGGCCTCCGCCGCTGAACACGCGGCCGTCGCGCTGGTAGGTGCTGGCGTTGCGCACAAACACCACCGTGCCCGCCGCCTGCGCGGCGATGACCGAGCGCGTGGCCTGCGCCACACGCTGCACCAGCCGACCCTCCACCTCAGGGCCGTAGCCGGGCAGCAGGGTGATGTCGATCACGGGCATGGCTTGCTCCTGTTCAGGTCTGGGGTTGCGCCGCGCGCCAGGCGTCGAGGATCTGGCTGCCGGTGGTGGCCCACACGCCGCGGTGGCGCATGATGTGGGCCAGCGCTTCCTCGAGCGCGCCGATGCGGTAAGGCTGGCCGATCACCCAGGGGTGCAGCGAGATCGCCATGACGCGGCCGTTGTCCTCGCTGGCTTCGCGGTAGAGCAGGTCGAACTGGTCGATCAGCGCATCGCGGAAGTCGTCCTCGGCGTGGTGGTTCTGCACCAGGATGGTGGTGTCGTCGATGTCGATGGGGTGCGGCATGGCCACCAGCGGGCCGTGCTCGGTGCGCATGGCGTAGGGCATGTCGTCGTTGACCCAGTCGCACAGGTAGTCCAGGCCGGCCTGGGCCAGCAGATCGGGCGTCTTGAAGGACTCGGACTTGGCGGGCGAGAGCCAGCCGCGCACTTTCTGGCCAGTGGCCCGATTCAGGATGTCCAGCGTCTGCGCAATCCAGACGCGCTCCTGCTCGGGGTCGAGCCCGCCGTGGTGCAGGTGGTCCATGTCCAGGCCGTTGCCAATGATTTCCCAGCCGCGCTGCGTGCAAGCCTCGATCAGCGAGGGGTAGCGCACGGCCACCGCCGCATTGATCGCCGCCGTGGCCGGGATGCCGTGGCGCTCCAGCGCCTGCATGATGCGAAAAATGCCCACGCGGTTGCCGTAATCGCGCAGCGTGTAGTGGCGCAAGTCGGGGTAGGCGGTCTGCATGGCGCCTGGCGGCTTAAAGGGCTGGCCCTTCATGTCCAGCGGAAACCACTCCAGCGCCGGCACCACCCACAGGGCGATGCGCGCGCCGCCGGGCCAACGCACGGGTGCGCGGCGCGGCAACATCGACCAGTCGTAACGCTCGTGGTCCATGCCATGGCGGCGCAGGGGGTACTCAAGGTAGTCGTTGGGCAACACAGCGCTCATGGGGCTTCTCCGACCGGCAGCGCCGAAGCGGCAAACGCGTCGTGGTAATGCTCGTTGTAATGGGCGGCGATCTCGCGGCCGGTGGCCAGCCACACCTTGTCGTGGCTGGTGATGTAGGACAGCGCTTCTTCAAACGCCGCCAGCCGGTAGGGCTGACCGATCAGGTAGGGGTGCAGCGGAATGCACATCACCGTGCCCGACTTTTCGCCTTCGGCATACAGCCGGTCGAACTGTCGCTTGAGGATGTCGACGTACCGCCGCGGCGACACCAGGTTGACGTTGTAGACGATGGTGTCGTTCATCTCCAGCGAATAGGGAATGCTGGTGAGCTTGCCCTGCTTCACCTTCACTGGGCCGGGCTGGTCGTCGTGGAACAGGTCGCACACATAGGTCAGGCCCATCTCGGCCACCAGGTCCATGGTGCGCTCGGTGTAGGTCAGCGCAGGCGCCAGCCAGCCGTCGAGCTTCTGGCCGGTGTGTTTCTTGATGGTGTCGATCGAATCCTGAATCACCGCGCGCTCCTGCGCCTCGGTCATGCCCATCAGGTATCGGGTGTTGTAGGTGCCGTGCGAGTAGAACTCCCAGCCGTTGTCGGCGCAGGCCTCGATGACCTCGGGGTGGTGCTCGCACACCGCCACGTTGAGCGACACGCTGCCGCGCATGTTGCAGCGCTTCATGGCGTCGAGCATGCGCCAGAAACCCACGCGGTTGCCGTAGTCGCGGTAGCTGTAGTTCTGCACATCGGGTGCGGGGCGGGCCCAGGGCGCACGCGCCGGGTTGCGCGGCGGATTGAGCTCGTAGAACTCCACGTTGGGCGCCACCCAGAAGGCCACACGCGCGCCACCGGGCCATCGGATGGGCGGGCGGCGGTCGTCGTAGGGCAGGTAGTCGTAGAAGCCGGGATCGCGGGCCATGGTCAGCCTCCGGTGGCGGCACGCGCAGGCACCTGCTTGAGCTGTGCCATGGTCTCTTCGAACGTAAGCACGTCGGCGTACTTCAGGGCCATGTCGTAGAGGTTGGCGAAATGCGGGCTTTCGTGTTTGTCGGCCACACACTCCTCGGGCACGATGGTGCGGAAGCTGCGCTGCAAGCTGTCCACCACGGTGGCGCGCACACAGCCCGACGTGGAGCCGCCGGTGACCACCACCGTGTCCACGCCGTGGTAAGTGAAGATTGAGCCGAGGTTGGTCTCGAAGAAGGCCGAGGCCATGCGCTTGTTGATGATGATGTCGCGCTTGTGGTCGATCACCAGGCGGTCGTCGAACTCCGAGCGGCGGCTGCCCACCTTGATGTTCTGCAGCGAATCGGGCGTGTTGCTGCGCGTGCCCCACACGCCGCAGTCTTCACCTGAATCCATGTAGGCCACGTAGGTCCAAACCACCGGAAAGCCGCGCGCGCGGAACTCGGCCGCCAGCGCGTTGATGTACTCCAGCTGGCGGGGATCGGTTTCGTAAGCAGTGGCGAACTCGCCCACGCAGGTGTAGGCCTTTTGCGGATCCACGTTGATGAGGGCCGGCATGCGGCCAAAGCCGAAGCGCTTGCGGGTGGGGTTGGCTTTCACTTCGGCAAACAGTTGCCGGGCGGTTTTGTCGGAGGTTTGCATGGCTGGAACTTTCGAATGAAACAATCAGGCGTCGAAGTGGTTGGGCATACTGCATGCCTCTATTTGTTCTGTCAATAGAACATTTGACAGCGGCGTTACTACAAAGGCGGGTGCCGCAGCAGTTGCAACCAGTCGTCCAGCGTGCCGTCGTCCTGGGCCAGCGACAGCGTGGTGTGCAGCACCTGCTCGGCATGGGCCGTGGGCCACACGCGGGTGCACAGCTCGATGAACTTGGCGCTCAGCTCTTGTGGTGTGTAGGGCGAGGCATCGTCGCCGCGGTTGACGCCGACCTCGGCCTGCCACACGCGCCCATCGGTGGTGGTGATGCGGACCTGCGCCGGGCGCTCCTGCGGCAGCCGCGCGGTCATGGCGATGTCTTCGGTCACCGTCACACGCTGGGCCAGCGCCAAGACGCGCTCGTCGCGCACCGCCTCCCAGGTGAAGCTGGCCAGGCCGCTGCTGCCCCGAACGATGCGGGTGGCCACCGCAAAAGGCACCGAGAACTTGGCCGCCAGCGTGTTGCGCGGCGCGGGGTCGATCAGTTCCGCCGCCAGGCCGTAAGTGCGCACCTCCACCTTCGCGATCTGCTCAGGGGCGGGCAAGCCTTCGCGCTGCGCCATCACGTCCAGCGCGTCCAGCGTGCCGTGGTTGTAGCGGCAGCAGGAGTGGCGCTTGAAGTAGTTGTGCATCAGGTGCCAGTCGGTGCCCAGGTCGCGCAGCACCTCGGCGCTGTCATAGCGCTCAGAGACGATCTGCCCGAACAGCGAGGCCACCCCGTCGCGCTCGCCGGTGAAGCCGCAGGCCGCCAGTTGCGCGGCCAGCAGGCCGTTGTGGTTGCTCAGACCGGCGTACAGGTTGCGCACCAGGCCACCTTCGAGCATGGTCTTTTTGGAGGTGGCGATGGTCATGGAGGCGCTGACGTTGATGGTCTCCTGCATCAAGGCAGCGCTGTAGCCGTGGGCGCGCGCGCTGGCGGCGGCCGCGCCAATGGTGCCCCAGGTGCCGTGCGGGTGCATGTCGCCGCGCAGTTGTGAGGCGGCTCCAATGCGCGATCCCACCTCGTAGCCCACCACCAGCGCGGCCAGAAAGTCAGCACGCGCCAGGCGTTGCGTGTCGGCCAGGGCCAACAGCGCGGGCAGCACATGCACGGCTGGGTGACCGCGCGAAAAACGGTTGCCCTCGTCCATCTCCAGGAAGGTGCCGGCCGTGCCGTTGATCAGTGCCGCGGTGGCTGGCTGTGTGCGCTGCCCCAAGCCCACCAGCGTGGCGCTGCCGCCGCCGGTCTGCCGCGCCACCCAGCGGCGCAACTCGGGTTCGGCCGAGCCGCCCACGATGGCCGCGACCGTGTCAGCCAGGATCCAACCGGTGTGGTTGTGCACATCGGCAGGCAGTGCGTCGTAACGCAGGCTGGCCGCCCACTCGCTCAGGGTTTGCAGGGTATCGACAGAGGTGGTCACGGTATCGGATTCAGGCAGAAGGGTTGATGGCATGCGACGGAATCGGAAGCAACAGTTGGGCCGGTTGCACCCAGGCCACGCCGTCGCACGCGCGCAGTGTTTGCAGCAGACCGCGCAACGCAGCGATGCGGCTGGCCATGCCACACACCCAGGGGTGCAAGGCCAGGCCAAACACCGCGCCGCGGCGGTGCGCGGCACATTCGTGGTGCAGCCGATCGAACGCCTGCTGCGCCAGCGCGGCGTGGTCGATTGGGGCCATCTGACGCAGCCACTGGCATTGCACATCGTCCCATTCGGCCGACAGCGGCACCGCCGTCAGCGCCGGGGTGGTGTTCAGCTGGTAGGGCTGGTCGTCGTTGCACCAGTCCAGCGTGTAGCGCAAGCCGGCCCGGGCCAGCAGCTCGAAGGTGTCGGGGCTGGTGCCCCAGTCCTGGCTCAGCCAGCCGGTGGGGCGCTGGCCCAGCACATCATCAAACGCGACCAGGCTGCGCGCGATGTGGTCGCGCTGTGTGTCGAGCGGCATGTCGCCATGCATGAGGTCGTTGGCCGCCAGGCCATGCCCGATGAACTCGCAGCCTTGGACCGCGAGTTGCCGCGCCAGCTCGGGCAGACGCAACAAGGCGTGCGCATTGGCCGCGACGGCAGGGGTGATGCCGGACTCGCGCAGCGCATCGAGCACCCGGAACAGCCCGAGCCGCAGGCCGTATTCGCGTTGCGTCCAGCTGCGGTAGTCGGGGCTGAAGCTGCCGAACTCGCCCACAAAACGCGGGTCGCGCACCGCATCGGGGCGCGGCTCGGCGTCCCAGTGCTCCAGGCACAGCACCACAAAGGCGTGCAGCCTGGGCCCGTTCGGAAACGACACCGCCGGGCGATGTGGCAAAGCCGAGTAGCCGTGATGGGCGTGATCCATGGGCCAACCTATTGGGGGGTTTTTCGTTCGCGGGTCTTGACACCGCCGTGGCATCGATTCATAGTCTAGCCCAATTGTTCTATGTTTAGAACAATTAATCCACATCCCATTTTCGAGGACACGCCATGACTTCCCAAGCTCGCATTTCCCGTCGCCTGGTGCTACAGGCCGGTGCCGCCACTTCCGTGCTGGGTGCGCCCGGCCTGTTGTTTGCGCAAGCCCGTCCCATCAAAATTGGTCTGGTCCATCCGGTCAGCGGTGGCCTGGCCTACAGCGGAGGCCAAGGCCGCCTGGGTTGTCAGTTGGCCATCGACGCCATCAACGCGGCTGGTGGCATCAAGTCCATGGGCGGCGCCAAGCTGGAAGCGGCGCTGGGGGATTCGCAGTCGCGGCCCGAAGTGGGCGTGTCCGAAGTCGAGCGTCTGCACCAAGACGGCGTGTCGGCCTACGTGGGCTGCTTCTCCAGCGCCATCGCACTGCCGGCCACCCAGGCGGCAGCCAAGTACAACACCCCATTCCTGATCGACGTGGGCGTGTCCGACAACATCGTCAACCGCGGCCTCAAGAACGTGTTCCGCCTGGCACCCGGCTTCGGCAAATGTGTGGATGACGCCATCGTGGCACTGGGCCAGGTCAACGGCGCCGCCGGTAACGTGGCCAAGACCGCGGTGCTCATCCACGAAGAGTCGGAATTCGGCACCGGCACCGCCCGCCTGCTGGCCGGCAAGCTGCCCTCCATCAACATCCAGCCGATCGAAACGATCAAGCACGCCAACCCCACGCGCGACTTCTCCAACGTGGCGCTGCGCATCCGCAGCCTCAAGCCCGATGTCGTGATCATGAGCAACTACCAAAACGAATACGTGCTGCTGGCGCGCACGCTGCACCAGCAGCGCATCGACGTGGCAGCCATGTTCAGCGTGCTGGGCGGCGGCTTCAACTACCGCTTGGTCAAGGAGCAGCCACAGGTGGCCCAGCACATGATGGACTTCAACCACTGGTTCGACCCCAAGAACCCCAAGGCGCTGGAGATGAAGCGCAAGGTCGAAGCCACCGGCAATCTGTTCACCTTCGAGGTGTACTGCGGCTGGAACTCGGTCATGCTCTACGCCGATGCGCTGGAGCGTGCCGGCACCGCCGACAAAGAAAAGGTCATCGCTGCGCTGGAAAGCAGCACCTGGTCCAACCACTTCATGCCCTACGGCGCCACCAAGTTCGTCAACGGCCAGAACACCGGCGGCACCGGCGTGCTGCTGCAGGCCAGCACCACCGACATCGAAACCGTGTGGCCCAACCAGTTCGCCTCGGCCAAGGCGGTCTTCCCGCGCCCCAAGCTGAGCTGACCCCCGAGCGCCCGGCCGCCCGGGCGCACCTGATATTCAAGACCACCAGCCCGCTCACGCCAGCGGGCGGTGGCCTATTGCGCCCCTACACCATCGGGAACTGCACGTGGACCTGACCATACTTGTTTCGGCCGCCCTCAACGGCCTGCTCATCGGGGGCATCTACACCCTGGTGGCCTCCGGACTGACGCTGATCTACGGCGTGCTGCATATCATCAACTTCGCCCACGGCAGCATGCTCATGCTGGCGATGTTCGGTGTCTATTACCTGCTGACCAAACTGGGCATCGACCCTTACTTGTCACTGCTGGTGATGGTGCCGCTGATGTTTGCGGTCGGCTACCTGCTCTACAAATTCCTGATCGGCAAGCTGGCCAAGGGCAAGGACGAAAACATCCTGCTGATCACCTTGGGCCTGTCCATCCTGATCGAGAACCTGGCGCTGATGTTTTTCAAGGGCGACACCCGCACCATCTCGGTCTCGTACTCCGACACCATGGTCGAACTCGGCCCGCACCTGGTGTCGCTGCCCAAGCTGATTTCGTTCGGCGCGGCCATGCTGCTGTGCCTGATCCTGGGCCTGGTGATCCAGCGCACCGACGTGGGCAAGGCCATCCGCGCCGTGGCCAAGGAGCGCGTGGGCGCGCGCCTGGTGGGCATTGATGTGGACAAGGTGTTTGCCATCTCCTACGGCATTGGCCTGGCCACGCTGGGTGCCGCGGCCTGCCTGCTGATGCCCATCTTCTACGTCTCGCCCTCCACCGGCCATGTGTTCGTGCTGGTGGCCTTCACCGTGGTGGTGCTGGGCGGCATGGGCAGCTTCGTGGGCGCGATGGTGGGCGGCCTGCTGGTGGGCCTGACCGAGTCCTTTGGCGGCCTGTTCCTGGGTGAGAGCCTGGGCCAGATCGGCATTTCGCTCATCTTCATCCTCATCCTGCTGTTCCGTCCGTCGGGCCTGTTTGGAGCCAAACAATGAACACGCTCAACCGCAGCCAGGGCTGGATGCTGCACGGTGGCCTGCTGGCCGTCGCCATCGCCTTTCCCCTGGTTTTTTCGTCGCCCTTCTGGGTCAACTTCGGCGTGCTGGCGCTGTTCTACGCCTTCATCGGGCAGTCGTGGAACATCGCCGGCGGCTTTGCCGGGCAACTCTCCTTCGGCCATGTGGTGTTCTTTGGTGCCGGGGCCTACGCGTCCGTCATTCTGCAAATCCGCTTCGGCTTCAACCCCTGGTGGGGCCTGCCGGCCAGCGCCGTGGCCGGCGGTGTGGTGGGCTTCGTGATCGCCTTCCTGTCCTTCCGTGCCGGGCTCAAGGGCTCGTACTTTGCACTCATCACACTGGCCTTTGCCGAGGTGCTGCGCATCGTCGCCAACTCGGTGGAAATCACCGGCGGCGGCCTGGGCATGCTGATTCCGGCCAAGCCCAGCGCAGCCAACTTCCAGTTCTCCGAACGCATTGGTTTTTACTGGGTAATTCTGGTGCTGACCGTGGGCTCGATTGCGGTAGCGGTGTGGCTCAAAAACTCGCGCTTTGGCGCGCAACTGGCTGCGATCCGCGAGAACGAAGACGCCGCGCGTGCCCTGGGCATCAACATCTTCCAGGAAAAGGTCAAGGTGCTGATCCTCTCGGGTGCCCTGTGTGGCATGGGCGGCGCGTTCTTTGCGCAGTACTTCCTCTACATCGACCCGATGATCGTGTTCGGCGTCGACAAGTCGGTCGAGATGCTGCTGGTCAGCATGGTGGGTGGTGCGGGCACGGTGTACGGCCCGCTGATCGGTGCGGTGCTGCTGGCCGCCGTGGGCGATGGTGCCCGCGTGCTGACCAATGTGCAGGGCCTGTCGCTGGTGATTTACGGCACCTTGCTGGTGATCATCATTGCCTTCCTGCCCAACGGCCTGATCGATCTGTTTCAGCGCATGTTCAAACGCAGCAAAGCGGTGGCGCGCCAAGGGGAGAAATGATGCTCAAGGTAGAAGGACTGACCAAAATCTTCGGCGGCCTGCGGGCGGTGGACAACGCCAGCCTGGAGGTGCCCGAAGGCCGCATCGTGGCCCTGATTGGCCCCAACGGTGCCGGCAAGACCACGCTGTTCGCGGCCATCGCGGGCTTTCACAAACCCAACTCGGGCAAGGTCACGCTGCTGGGCCAGGACATCACCGGCATGGCGGTGCACGACATCGCGCGCCGCGGCATGGTGCGCACCTTCCAGATCACGCAGCCGTTTGCCAAGCTCAGCGTGCACGAGAACATTGCTGTGGGCGCCTACCAGCGCTTTGCGCGGCGCGATGAGGCCTGGGAACACGCGCGCCGCATCGGCGAACAGGTGGGCATGGGCGCCATGCTGGAGCAGCCCGCGGCCGACCTGACGGTGGCCGGGCGCAAGCGCCTGGAGCTGGCGCGCACCTTGGCCACTGGGCCGAAGCTGCTGCTGCTCGACGAGGTGATGGCGGGCCTGAATCCCTCCGAGATCGTCGAGATCATCGAGATCATCCAGAAGATCCGCGCCAGCGGCGTGACCGTGCTGCTGATCGAGCACGTGATGCAGGCGGTGATGAGCCTGTCCGAACACATCTACGTCTTGTCCTACGGCAAGATCATTGCCGAGGGGGCGCCACGCGAGGTGGTGAGCAACCCGGCCGTGATCGAAGCCTACCTGGGCCGCGGTGCGGCCGAGAAGATGGCCGCCGGCCATGTGGAGGCTTCCCATGCTTGAAATTCGCGGCCTGCGGGCCGGCTACGGTTCGGTGGAAATTCTGCGCGGCATCGACCTCGATGTCGGCCAGGGCGAGATCGTGGCCGTGCTGGGCAGCAACGGCGTGGGCAAGTCCACGCTGAACAACAACATCTCGGCCCTGTACCGGCCGTTTTCGGGCTCGATCCGCTTCAAGGGCGAAGAACTGGTGGGGCGCAGCTCGACCGACATCGTCAAGCGCGGCGTGATCCACGTGCCCGAAGGCCGGCGCATCTTCCCCAACCTGAACGTGCTGGAGAACCTCGAACTCGGCAGCCTGGTGCGCGGCACGGCGCGGCGCAAGCAGAACATCGAGCATGTGGTGAGCATCTTCCCGCGCCTGAAAGAACGCTTCACGCAGCTGGCTGGCACGCTCTCGGGCGGCGAGCAGCAGATGGTGGCCATCGGCCGCGGTCTGATGAGCGAGCCCGAGCTGCTGATCATGGACGAGCCCTCGCTGGGCCTGTCGCCCTTGCTGGTGGAGGAGATGTTTGCGCTGATCCAGAAGATCAACCGCGAAGGCCAGTCCATCTTGCTGATGGAACAGAACGCGGTACAGACGCTGGCGATTGCCAACCGGGCCTACATCATCGAAAACGGGCATGTGGCGATGCAGGGCAAGGCGGCCGACCTGATCCACGACCCAGACCTGCGCAAGAACTACCTGGGCCTCTGAGATGAACACACAGCCTGCCCTCGAGTTGCAAGACCGCCACGTGCTCGTCACGGGGGCCGGTTCGGGCATTGGCCTGGCCTGCGTGGCCGTGGCCGCCGCCCAGGGCGCCCGCGTGGCCGCGGTGGTGCAGAGCGAGGAGCAGCGCGGCGCATTGACGGCCGCCGCGCCCGGCGCGGTGGTGCTGGTGCAAGATCTGCTAGACGACGCCGGCACCGCCGCCCTGCCCGGCCGCGCCGCACAGGCGCTGGGCGGGCTCGATGGGCTGGCCTGTTGCGCCGGCATCTTCTACAAAAAAGGCTCGGACGACACCTCGATGGGCGAATGGCGCCACACGCTGGAGGTGAACCTGACCAGCAGCTTTGTGCTGAGCCGCGCAGCCATTGCGCACATGCGCGCACAGCGTGTGGCCAACGCCAGCGTGGTGGTCATCAGCAGCCAGATCGGCCATGTGGGCCACGCACGCGGCGCGGCCTACGCCGCGTCCAAGGCGGGCATCAACGGCATGGTGCGTTCGCTGGCGCTGGAGTGGGCGGCCGAAGGTGTGCGCATCAACGCGGTGGGCCCCGGCCCGGTGGACACGCCCATGGTGGCAGCGACCAAGGCCGACCCCGCCGCGCTGGCCGCCATGCAGGCCAGCATTCCCATGGCGCGCCTGGGGCAGCCGCAAGAGATTGCCGAACTGGTGAGCTTTCTGCTCTCCAGCCGGGCGTCCTTCATCACCGGCCAGCTCATCTGTGCCGATGGCGGCTTCACGGCCCGCTGACATGACTGAGCCCACCACCGCTCTCGTGGCCCTCACCGAACTCGCGCCGGTGATCCGCAGCAAAAACGCGGGCCCGACCTTGCTCACGCTGGACCTGTTCTTCCGCGACGCGCAGGCGTTCGAGCGCGCGGCCAGCAGCCCTGCCTTGCAGGCCGATGCGGTGGCGCATCTGTACCGCTGCCCGGCGCAGGCGGTGCAGCGCTTTGCCTTGCCCGGCATTCGCGCGATCAAGTTCACCTTGCCGCGCCGTGTGTGCGCCGGCTCGCCAGGCGACGGCGATGTGTACGGCGCGCAGCAGCATGGCCCCTTGCTGGAGGTGTGGCTTTGAACGCAGCGCTGCCCACTGCCCGCGCAACCCGCGCCACACAGCGCCTGCTGCAAGGACACCGCCCAGGTGCCGAGCCGCTGCGGGTGTTGTCTGCCTCGGGCCAACTGGGCTATGGCATTCCAGCCGACAGCCTGGCGCGCGGCATGGCACGCCAACCGCATTGCATCGGCGCTGACATGGGCTCCATCGACCCCGGGCCGCACTACCTGGGCTCGGGCACCCTGGCCGCGCCGCTGGGCATGGTCAAGCGCGATCTGGCCCTGGTGCTGGAAGCCGCGCTGAGCGCGGGCATTCCGCTGGTGATCGGCAGTGCAGGCACCGCAGGCGCCGCGCCGCACCTGGCAGCCACCGTGGCCGTGGTGCGCGAGCTGGCGGCCGAGCGCGGGCTGCGCCTGCGCCTGGCCACCGTGCACAGCGACGTGCCGGCCGACACCGTGGTGCAGGCGCTGAACGAAGGCCGGCTCGCGCCCATCGGCCCCATGGCCGAGCCCAGCGAAGCCGACATCCGCGCCTGCCGCCACATCGTGGCCCAGTGCGGCACCGACGCCCTGGCCCGCGCGCTGCAGACCGACCCCGACGTGCTGATTGCCGGCCGCGCCTGCGACACCGCCATCTTTGCCGCGCTGCCGCAGTTGCTGGGCTACCCGCTGGCGCTGGCGCTGCACATGGCCAAGATCATCGAATGCACCTCGCTGTGCTGCGTGCCCGGCGGGCGCGACGCCATGCTGGCAGAGTTGGACATGGGCGGCTTCACGCTGGAGAGCATGCACCCGCAGCGCCACGCCACACCGGCGTCGGTGGCGGCACATGCCTTGTATGAACAGGCCGACCCGCACTTTGTGGAAGAGCCCGAAGGCACGCTGGATTTGCGCGAAGCCCGCTACACCGCACTCGACGAACACCGCACCCGTGTCAGCGGTGCGCGTTTTGTGCCACGCGCGTTGCCCAGCCTCAAGATCGAAGGCGCGGCCCGCGTGGGCGCGCGCGCGGTGCTTGTGGCCGGTGTGGCCGACCCCACGCTGCTGCAGCACATCGGGCCGGTGCTGGCGGCCGTGGAGGCCAAAGTGCGCGAGCTGGTGCCCGGTCCATGGCAACTGTTCCCGCATGTGTACGGCCATGGCGCGGTGCGCCCGCTGCCGCCCGAGCACCGCAGCCAGCACGAGGCGGGGCTGGTGGTGGAATGCATCGCACCCGACTCCGAACTCGCACGTACGGTGGCGGCGGTGTTCAAACAGAACCTGTTGCACCACGGCTACCCAGGCCGAGTGAGCACCGCCGGTAATCTGGCCTTTGCCTTCACACCCAGCGAGATGGACGCCCACGACAGCCACCGCTTTGTGCTCTACCACGTGATGGCGCAGGCGCCCCTGGACAATCTCTTCCCCGTGACCGTTGAAGACATCAACGGCAGTACGACACACTGAAAAGGGAGGGAAACACATGCCGGCATCGCTGCCACTGACCAAATACCACCAGATTTACCTGGTACTGCGCGAACAACTGGAAGAGGGCCGTTTTGTGCATGGCCTGCCGGGCGAGCTGGAGCTGACCAAACAATTTGGCGTCGGCCGGGTGACGGTGCGGCGCGCGCTGGAGCAACTGGTGGACGAGGGCCTGATCGTTCGCGAGGCGGGCCGCGGCACGCGCCCCACCACCCGCGCCGAGCAGGGCCGCAACCCGCCCGCGCAAGCGCCGCTGGAGCACTCCGGCTCGCGCCTGAACGGGCTGTTGGAGAACCTGGTGCAGGTCAGTCGCAGCACCTCGGTCAAGGTATTGGACTGGCGCATCATCCAGGCCTCTCCCGACATGGCGCAGGCCCTGCAGGTTCCCGAGGGCACCAAGCTGCGCAAGGCCGTGCGCCGGCGCAGCGCCAGCGCCGGCCCGGTGTCGCTGATCACCACCTACGTGCCCGACGAACTGGTGCGCGGCTACGGCCGCAAAGAGCTGGCGGTCAAGCCCATGCTGCAACTGCTGGAGGAATCCGGCATCGTGCCGGGCCGCGCCCGCCAGACCATCTCGGCCCGCCAGGCCGACGCGCAAGTGGCTGCCGAGCTGCAGGTGGCCGTGGGCACCGCGCTGCTGCAGGTGCGCCGCCTGGTGTTCGACACGCAGGACCGCCCGGTGCAGTTGCTGCACGGCCTGTACCGCCCGGACCGCTACGAATACCAGATGGAGCTGTCGCAGGTCGGTGCCATCGACGCGCGCATCGTCGCCAAGGAAATCCTCCCATGACAAGGTGCCTCTCATGAACACCCCACGGCGGCCGGCCCAGACGCTGGCCCAGAAACTCATTGCCAAAGCCTGTGGCCGCGACCATGTGGCCACCGGTGAGATCGTGAGCTGCAAAGTCGATCTGGCCATGTTCCACGACTCGTCCGGCCCGCGCCGCCTCAAGCCTATGCTGGAGGAGCTGGGCGCACAGATCTGGGACAAGAACCGCGTGGTGCTGGTGATGGACCACTACGTGCCCGAGCAGGACGACGACTCGCGCCGCATCGTGCGCATCGCGCGCGACTGGGCCGCCGAGCAGCGCCTGCCGCACGTGTACGACAGCCAGGGCATCTGCCATGTGGTGCTGCCGCAAAAAGGACACCTGCGCCCCGGCATGTTCTGCGTCGGTGGCGACTCGCATTCGCCCACCGGCGGTGCGTTTGGCGCCTACATGTTCGGCATCGGCAGCACCGAAATGCTGGGCGTGGTGGTGACCGGCGAGCTCTGGGTGCGCGTGCCGCAGACCTACCGCATGTGGTGGGACGGCCGCCTGCCCGCGGGCGTGAGCGCCAAGGACATGATGCTGCACATGATTGGCCGCTTCGGCATGAACGGCGGCGCCTACCAGGCGGTGGAATTTGGCGGGCCGGCCGTGATCGCGCTGTCGATGCAGGAGCGCATGACGCTCTCGAACATGAGCGCCGAACTGGGCGCCCAGGCCGGACTGATCGCACCCGACGACGTCACCCGCGACTGGCTGCTGGGCACCGGCGTGCCCGCCGACGCCATCGACATCACGCCCTGGTTCACCGACGACGACGTGGGCGAAGCCGACGCACGCACCTGGCGCTTTGATGCCAGCACGCTGGCGCCCCAGGTGGCCGCGCCCCACAGCCCAGCCAACACGCACCCGGTCGGCCATTTCGATGACGTTGCCGTGCAGGTGGCCTACATCGGCGCCTGCACCGGTGCCAAGCTAGACGACCTGCGCGCCGCAGCCCACGTGTTTCGCGGCCAGCGCGTGGCCAGCGGGGTGCGCCTGATGGTGGCACCGGCCAGCCAGCAAGACCAGCAACAGGCTGAGGCCGAAGGCGTGATGGGCGTGCTGCGCGAGGCCGGCGCCGAACTGCTGCCCACCGCCTGCGGCGCCTGTTCGGGCTACGGCGGCAACATACCGGACGGCGCCAACGTGATCGCCACCACCGCGCGCAACTTCAAGGGCCGCATGGGCTCGGCCACCGCGCAGGTGTATCTGGCTTCGCCCTACACCGTGGCGGCGTCCGCTCTGCGCGGGCGCATCGCCGACCCCCGCGAGGTGATGGCATGAACACGGCACACAAGGTATGGAAGCTCGGCGCCGACATCGACACCGACCAGCTCGCGCCCGGCGCTTACATGAAGCTGGGCATTGAAGGCATTGCGCCGCATTGCCTTGAAGGTGTGCGGCCTGAATTTGCAGCGCAAGTGCAGCCGGGTGACGTGATCGCGGCCGGGCCCAACTTCGGCATCGGCTCCTCGCGCGAACAAGCTGTGGGCGCGCTGGTGAAGCTGGGCGTCAAGGCGGTGATTGCGCCTTCGTTCAGCGGGCTGTATTTCCGCAATGCGTTCAACCTGGGCCTGCTGCTGCTGACCTGCGCTGAGGCCGAACAACTACAGGAAGGCGAACAGGTGGCGCTGGACCTGCAGCACCTGCCCGACATCCGCGTGCTGCGCGCCAACGGCAGCCGCCTGCCGTGCGAACCCATTCCAGGCTTCCTGCTCGACATGGTCGAGGCCGGCGGCCTGCTCAACCAACTCCGACAGCGACTGCAAACCCCCGCATGACCCAGGACACGACTTCTGCCCCGCGCGTGGTGCGCGCCACCACCATGCCCGCCGATGCGCCCGAGGTGGCCGTGGCCATCGTCGGCGCTGGCGCCTGCGGCCTGACCACTGCCATCCGCCTGCGCCAGGCCGGCATCGACTGTGTGTTGCTGGAGCGCGACGCGCTGCCCAGCGGCTCGACCGCGCTGTCCTCGGGGCTGATCCCGGCGGCGGGCACGCGGCTGCAACAGTCGCTGGGCATTGATGATTCGCTGGCGATGCTGGCCGAGGACATCATCACCAAGACCGATGGCGAGGCGCCCGCACACCTGGTGCAGGCCTACGTGGCCGCGGTGCCGCAGGCGCTGGACACGCTGGAGTCGCTGGGCATTGCGTTTGAGGTACAGGACGGTTTTTTGTACCCCGGCCACCGCGTGCGGCGCATGCACGGCGTGCCCGAACACACCGGTGCTGCGCTGATGGCGGCGCTGGAGCGCACCGCCACCGGCCTGGGCGCCGACCTGCTGACCGAAGCGCTGGTGCGCGAGGTCTGGGCCGATGACAACGACCGCGTGATCGGCGTGGGCTATCAGCGCCCAGACGGCAGCCTCGAGCACCTGGCCTGCCGCGCGGTGGTGCTGGCCTGCAACGGCTTTGGCGGCAACGCCGACATGGTGCGCGAACTGCTGCCCCCGATGGCCGATGCCGCTTTCGGCGGCCATGTGGGCAACGACGGCAGCGCCATCGCCTGGGGCCGCGGCCTCGGCGCGGCGCTCGCCGACCTGCACGGCTACCAGGGCCACGGCTCGTGGATCACACCGCAGGGCGCGTTGATGAGCTGGGCCACCATCATGGAAGGCGGCATCCAGGTCAATGCGCGGGGCGAGCGTTTTCAGGACGAGTCACAGGGCTACTCGGAAGCGGCCGTGCACGTGCTGCACCAGCCCGGCAGCGTGGCCTGGGAGGTGTTTGACGAAGCGCTGCTGCCGCTGACCCGCAGCTTCCCGGACTTCGTTCCGGCCGAAGCCGCCGGCGCCCTCAAGCGCGCCGACGACGTGGCTCAGCTCGCGGCGATCATTGGCTGCGACGAGGCCACGCTGCAAGCCACGCTGGACAGCGTGGACCCGGCCCGGCCCGATCCGCTGGGGCGCCGGTTCAAGCGCCGCCTGCAAGCGCCCTATTACGTGGTCAAGGTCACCGGCGCGCTGTTCCACACCCAGGGCGGCCTCGACATCGACGCCCATTGCCGCGTGCGCCGCGCCGATGGCTCGGTGCTGCCCAACCTGCTGGCCGCGGGCGGTGCGGCGCGCGGTGTCTCGGGCAACGACGCCTGGGGCTACCTGGCCGGCAACGGGCTGCTCAGCGCCGTGGGCGGCGGCTGGGTGGCGGCCACCACGCTCATTGAACAACTCCAGGCCTGATGCCAACGCCATGAACACCCCCACCCCTTTCAAACAACGCCTCCAACACCCCGGCGCAGTGCTGGCCCCGGGCATCTACGACGCCTTCACCGCTCTGGTGGCCGAGCAGGCCGGCTTTGAGGCCCTGTACCTTTCGGGTGCCTCCATCGCCTACACGCGCCTGGGCCGCTCCGACATCGGCCTGACCACCGCCACCGAGGTGGCCGACACGCTGGCGCGCATTACCGAGCGGGTGCGCACGCCGGTGATCGTGGATGCCGACACCGGTTTTGGCAACGCGCTCAACACCCAGCGCACGGTGCGCGCCTTCGAACGCGCGGGCGCGGCCATGGTGCAACTGGAAGACCAGACCTTCCCAAAACGCTGCGGCCACCTGGACGGCAAGGGCGTGGTGCCCGTGGCCGAGATGTGTGGCAAGCTGCGCGCCGCGCTGGATGCGCGCCAGTCGGACCAGACACTCATCCTCGCACGCACCGACGCGGTAGCGGTGGAAGGCTTTGATGCCGCGATGGAACGCGCCGAGGCCTACTTGGCCTGCGGCGTGGACGCGCTGTTCATCGAAGCCGTTCGCAGCCGCGAGCAGATGGACGCCGCCTGCGGCCGTTTTGCCCACCGCATCCCGATGCTGGCCAACATGGTCGAAGGCGGCAAGACGCCGGTGCAGAGCGCCGACCTGCTGGGCGAGATCGGCTACCGCATCGTCATCTTCCCCGGCGGTACCGCGCGCGCCGTGGCCCACACCCTGCGCCGCTACTACGGCAGCCTGCACCAGCACCGCACCACCGCACCCTTCAAGGACGAGATGCTGGATTTCGACCAGCTCAACGAACTGATCGGCACGCCCGAACTGCTGGCGCTGGGCAAAACCTACGAAGGCTGAACCATGGAATTCCTGGTGCACATCGAGATCGAGTGGCCGCCCGGCAACGACCCCAAGCTGAAAGACGAAATCTTTGCCGCCGAGCTGCTGCAGGGCCAGAAGCTAGCGCGCGAGGGCAAGCTCAAGCGGCTGTGGCGCATCCCCGGCCGCTGGGCCAACTGGACCCTGTACGAGGTGGCCGACGCCACCGAGCTGCACGCCTGTCTGACGTCGCTCCCCCTGTACCCGTGGATGAACATTCAGGTGCACGCCCTGGCCGAACACCCGAACGACCCGCGCTCGCTGGGTCTCTGAACTCCCGTCGCCGCACATCGCCGCAGTCGATCCATGAATAATGCGGTGATGTCCACCACCGCCTCGATCTGGAGCCCCCTGCGCCAACCCGCCTTCCGAGGCCTGTGGTTGTGTGGCGCCGCCTTCTTCATCGGCAACGGCATGCAGGCCATGGTGGCGGCCTGGCTGATGATGGAACTCAGCGGCTCGTCCTTCCTGGCCGCGCTGGTACAGACCGCCGTGTTCCTGCCCATGTTTGTGCTGGCATTGCCGGCCGGCGTGCTGGCCGACACCACCGACCGCCGCCGCCTCATCAGCATCTCGCTGGTGGCGCAACTGGTGGCCAGCGCCCTGTTGGCCGTGTTGGCCCTGGGGCACTGGGGTGGGCCGGCATCGGTGCTGTTCCTCGTGTTTGTTTGCGGCTGCTGCCTAGCCATGCTCACGCCGGCCTGGAACTCCTCGGTGGTGGACCCGGTGCCGCGCGAGGAATGGCCACAAGCCATCACCGTCATCAGCATCGCTTACAACGCCGCACGCGCTGTCGGTCCCACACTGGCCGGCCTCATGTTCACCCGCCTGGGGGCGGGCTGGGTGTTTCTCGTCACGGTGCTCACCACCGCGCTCATGTGGGAGGCCACCCGCCGCTGGCCACCCAAGCCCCACCCGCCCAGCCGCCTGCCCGCCGAGCGCCTGTGGGGTGGCACCCTCAGCGGCCTGCGCTTCGCCTGGCACTCGCGCATCATCCTGGCGCAGCTGGTGCGCGTCATGGCCTATGGCGCGGCGGGCTCAGCCCTGTGGGCGCTGTTGCCCACCATTGCCCAGCGCATGGGCACCGGCGCCGAGGGCTTTGGCCTGCTGATGGGCTGCATGGGTTCCGGCGCGGTGATGGCTGGCATGGTGGCGGGCCGCTTGCGCGCCCGCTTCTCGCTCGACCGCATCGTCATCGTGACCGTCGTGGTGTTTGCGCTGGTGCTCACACTGTCGGCGCTGGTGCGTGTGCCCTGGCTGATCTACCTGGCCATGGGCGCCGGTGGTGCGGCATGGATGACCTCCATGTCCATCTTCAACAGCGCCACCCAGGCCAGCGCGCCGCCCTGGGTGCGCTCGCGCGCCGTGGCCTTGCACATGGTGGCCGCTCTGGGCGCCTACGCCATGGGTTCGGCCTTCTGGGGGGCGGTGTCCGACATCCTCGGGCTGAACACCGCCCTGCTGAGCGCCGCCGCCCTGATGGCCGCCGGCCTGCTGCTGGTCAAACCCTTCCCGCTGCGTGTGGGCGATACACACGAGGTGACCCAGAGCACGCCCTGGGACGAACTCTTCATCGAAGCCGAACCTGCGCCCGAGGCCGGCCCCATCGCGGTAGAGATCAGCTACCGCATACGCCCCGGCACCGACGAAGCCTTTCTGGACGCCGCCGCCCGCCTGCGCGCACCCCGCAAACGCGACGGCGCCACCTTCTGGCGGGTCTACAAAGATCTGGGCCAGCCCGCGCGCTACACCGAACGCTTCATCGTCGAGTCCTGGGCCGACTACCTGCACCAGCGCGCCCGCGCCACCGTGGCCGACCAGTCACTCGAAGCCCAGTTGCGCGCCTTTCTGGCCGAGGGTGAGAGTGCGAAGATGACGCACTACATTGCGGAGCGGTGAGGCGCCGATTTCGCTGGGCCTTGGAAGCTGGCTCGGGTTTCCCCTAAAACGCGAGATACCCAGCGCCTCATAACATGCACCCATTAAACCTATTGATAGGTTTTTAGGTGCAGCATTGAAACCCTCAGAACCACCCCGCGCCGGCCCACTCTCGGGCGTGCGCGTCATCGACATGACGGCCGTGTTCATGGGCCCGTCGGCCACGCAGATGCTGGCCGACCTGGGGGCCGACGTGATCAAGGTCGAAGCGCCGGGCGGCGATGTGATTCGCGGCATTGGCCCGCAAGGCGCGCAAGGTTTGGGGCCGCTGTTCCTGGGGTTGAACCGCAACAAGCGCAGTGTGGTGCTGGACGTGAAACACCCCGAGGGCAAACAGGCTTTGCTGGACCTGTTGGCAGACGCCGACGTCTTGACCTACAACGTGCGTCCGCCCGCCATGCGCCGCCTGGGGCTGGACTTTGAAACGCTGGCGGCGTTGTACCCGCGGCTCATCTATGTGGGCATGTTCGGCTTCTCCGAACGCGGCCGCTACGCCGGCAACGCGGCCTTTGACGACCTCATCCAGGCGGCCTGTGCCCTGCCCCAGGCCGTGGCCCTGGGCAGCGGCGACGTGCCACGTTACGTGCCCTTCACCCTGGCCGACCGCATGGTGGGACAACACGCCTTCGGTGTGATCTGCGCGGCGCTGTACGCGCGCGAACAAACCGGCGTGGGCCAACGGGTGGACGTACCGATGTTCGAAACGCTGCTGCCGCAGGTGCTGGGCGACCACCTGTACGGCCAGACCTTTGTGCCGGCACAGGGTGGTTTTGGCTACCCACGCCTGCTGTCGCCCGAGCGCCGGCCCTACGCCACGCGCGATGGCCATGTGTGTTGCCTGATTTACACCGACCAGCAGTGGCGCCAGTTCCTCAACGCCATCGGCCAGCCCGAGGCCTTTGACACCGACCCGCGCCTGGCCAATATCGGCACCCGCACCCGCCACATCACCGAGCTGTACCAGTGGGTATCAGACGAAATCGCGCAGCGCAGCACGGCCGAGCTGCAGGCGCTGCTGAGCGGCACCGACATCCCGGTGTTTCCCATGCACACCTTTGAGTCGGTGCTGGGCGACCCCCACCTGCAAGACATCGGCTTCTTCAATGAGCTTGAACACCCACAAGTGGGCACGGTGCGCAACACCGCCGTGCCGAGCGAGTGGTCGGGCACACCGCCCGGCCCGGCCACGCCGGCACCGCGCGCGGGTGAACACAGCCGCAGCGTGCTGCGCGAGGCCGGATTTGACGACACGCGCATCAAGGCCCTGCTGGCCAGCGGCGCACTGCGCGAATGACTTCTTGACAAGGACAACCATGAGCAACATCTCCGAACTGCAGGAAGAACAACGCGGCGACGTGTTGTGGCTGACCATACAACGCGAAGAACGCCGCAACGCGATGAATGCGACCGTGCTGAACGGTATCGGCGCGGCCATCGCTCGTGTCAACCAGACACGCGAGGCGCGGGCCATCGTCATCACCGGTGCGGGCAGCAAGGCCTTTTGTGCCGGGGCCGATTTGCAGACCGGCAGTTCGTTCAAGTTCGACTACTCGGAGCCACACCAGGGCTTTGCGAATGTGCTGCGGCAGGCGCGCGCCAGCAACGTGCCGCTGATCGCCCGCGTCAACGGCGCCTGCATGGCCGGTGGCATGGGCCTCATGGGCATGTGCGATTTGGTGGTGGCCGCACGCCACGCCATTTTTGGTCTGCCCGAGGTCAAGGTGGGCGTGTTCCCGGCCCAGGTGCTCAGCGTGCTGGGCGATCTGTTGCCCCGGCGTGTGCTCAACGAACTGTGCCTCACGGGCGAACCGTTCAGCGCGGAACGCGCGTTGAACGTTGGGCTGATCAACGGCGTGTCCGACGACGTGGACGAGGCGCTGCAAACCGTGCTGAACAAGTTGCTCGACAAATCGCCCGCCGCCATCCGGCGCGGCCTCTACACGCTCAAACACACCGAGCACATGAGCTTCGAACAATCGATGGCCTTCACCGAAAGCCAGATCGCGCTGTTTGCGTTGACCGAGGACGCCGCCGAAGGCCAGGCCGCATTCCGCGAAAAACGCCAACCCAACTGGAGTGGCCGATGAGCAAAGTGGTACGCATAGGCGGCGCCAGCGGCTTCTGGGGCGACAGCGCCGTGGGCGCCCCACAGCTCGTGCGCAGTGGCCAGATCGACTACCTGGTGTTCGACTACCTGGCCGAACTCACCATGTCGCTGCTGGCCGGCGCGCGCCTGAAGAAGCCGGAGCTGGGCTACGCCACCGACTTCGTGACGGTGGCCATGAAACAAGTTCTCAAAGACGTGGTGGATCAGGGCATACGTGTGGTCAGCAACGCCGGCGGCGTGAACCCACAAGGTTGCGCCGATGCGTTGGCGGCCTTGGCTTCCGAGCAAGGTGTGGCGCTGAAAATCGCGGTCGTCACCGGCGATGACCTGATGCCCCAGGTGGGCGCGCTGCGCGAAGCCCAGCCACCCGTGCGCGAGCTTCAAAGCGGCGCGCCGTTGCCCGAAAAGCTGGTCAGCGCCAACGCCTACCTGGGTGCCCTGCCGGTCAAGGCCGCGCTCGATGCGGGCGCGCAAGTGGTCATCACCGGGCGCTGCGTGGATTCGGCCGTGACCTTGGGCGTGCTGATGCACGAATTCGGTTGGGCACCCGAGCAGCACGACCTGCTGGCCGCCGGCGCGCTGGCCGGCCACATCATCGAGTGCGGCGCCCAGGGCACGGGCGGCCTGCACACCGACTGGGACCGTGTGCCCGACTGGGCACACATCGGCTACCCCATCGTGGAATGCGAGGCCAACGGCGCCTTCACGGTGACCAAACCCACGGGCACCGGCGGCCTGGTGGTGCCCGCCGTGGTGGCCGAGCAAATGTTGTACGAGATTGGCGACCCCGCCGCCTACCTGCTGCCCGACGTGGTGTGCGACTTCACCCAGGTGCACATGGCGCAGACCGGCGAACACCGCGTGCGCGTGGAAGGCGCGCGGGGCCGTCCGCCCACGCCCTTTTACAAGGTCAGCGCCACCCACATGGCGGGCTTCCGTTGTTCGGCGCAGCTCACCATCGTCGGCATCGACGCGGTGGCCAAGGCGCGCCGCACGGGCGAAGCCATCCTGATCCGCACCGGTAAAATGCTGGCTGCACTGGGCCTGGGCGCGTTCAAGGAACACCACCTGGAGGTGCTGGGTGCCGAGTCGTGCTACGGCCCACACGCGCGCCACGCCGACACGCGCGAGGCCATCCTGCGCCTGACCGTGACCCACCGCAGCAAAGAGGCGCTGGAGCTGTTTGCGCGCGAAATCGCACCGGCCGGCACCTCGTGGTCGCCCGGCACCACGGGCGCGGCCGGGCGGCCCTCGGTGTCACCCTCTATCCGGCAGTACGCGTTTTTGGTCGACAAGTCACGGGTCATGCCGCAGGTGCATCTCGATGGCGAAACGATCGCCGTGACGGTGCCCGCCGGCACCCCCATCACACCGCCCGCACCCACACACAACAGCCACACAGTCGACGCCGGACCCGACTCGGTAGACGTGCCCCTGGTGCGCCTGGCCTGGGCGCGCAGCGGCGACAAGGGCGACACCTCCAACATCGGCGTGATTGCGCGCCGGCCCGAGCTGCTGCCGCTGCTGCGGGCACAACTCACGCCCGAGCGCGTGGCCACTTGGCTCGCGCACCTCGTGCAAGGCCCGGTCACGCGCTTCGAAGTGCCCGGCATCCACGCATTCAATTTTGTGTGCGAACAGGCCTTGGGCGGCGGGGGCATGGCCTCGCTGCGCAACGACCCGCTGGGCAAAGGCATGGCCCAGATCCTTCTTTCCATGCCCCTACGTGTCCCCCCCCACCTGCTGTAGAACAAGGAGACAAGCCCATGGACCGCCGCCAAACCCTCACCGCCCTGCTCGCCACCACCCTGGCGCCCGCCACCTCGTGGGCGCAGGACTTTCCCAGCAAACCCATCAAGCTGATCGTGGCCTTTGGCGCGGGCAGCGGCAACGACCTGATCGCGCGCGAGTTGTCCAAACACATGAGCGAGTCCCTGGGTCAGCCGGTGGTGGTGGAAAACCGCCCTGGCGGAGGCGGCTCGGTAGGCACCGACGCGGTGGCCAAGGCGCCTGCCGACGGTTACACCATCGGTCTGGGCACCAGCTCTCAGATGGTGATGAACGTGGGCCTGTACAAAACCCTGCCTTTCGACGTGGAGCGCGACCTGCGCAGCATCGGCCTGGTGGCACGCACCGGCATGATCCTGGTGGCCAGCAGCAAAATGCCGCCCACGTTGGCCGGGCTCATTGCCCAGGCCAAGGCACAACCGGGCAAGATCACCTACGGCTCGGGCGGGCCGGGTTCCATCAGCCACATCGTGGGCGAGGCCTTTGCCAAGGCGGCAGGCATTTCGTTGATGCACGTGCCCTACAAGGGCAACGGCCCGGCATTGGCCGACCTGGCCGGCGGCCACGTGGATCTGCTGTTCGACGGTTTCCTCGCCACCAACCCGCTGGTGCAACAAGGCAAGGCGCATATCCTCGCGCTCTCGGCGCCCCAGCGCAGTGCCATGGGCCCACAGGTGCCCACCTTTGCTGAGGCCGGTTTGCCCGACTACCAGGCCTACACCTGGAACAACCTGTTCGCGCCCGCCGCCACGCCGCAGCCGGTGATCGACCGCCTCAACCGCGCGCTCAACCAGGCCCTGGCGCAACCGGGTTTGTTGCAGCGGCTGGCGCAAGGCGGCTCCGAGGCCCTGGGCCCCAGCACGCCCACCGATGCCGACAGCTTTGGCCAGCGCGAACGCGCGCGCTGGGTGCCTTTTGTGCGCGCCATGAACATCGAGACCTCATGAAAACGGCGGTGGAAGCCGGTGTGGCGCAGTACGCGCAACTGGCCAGTGTGCTGCGCCACCAGATCGCCCAAGGCGAAATCCCCGCAGGCTCCCGTCTGCCCACCGTGGCCGAGCTGGCCGAGGCCCACGGCGTGGCCCGCATCACCGCGCGCCAGGCCTACGGCGTGCTCGCGCGCGAAGGTCTGGTGCACAGCGCGCGAGGGCGCGGCACCTTTGTGGCCGACGCGCCCACGCAGCGTGGCGCCGGGCTGGACGCCCACCTGCGCGCGGCCATCAACGACCCCGCCGCTGCCGAGCTGCGCATCGACCTGATCGAGCAACAACGCCGCCAACCGCTGCCGGCCGATCTGCTGGGCCCTTTCAAGCCTTGCGCCAGCTACGACATGGTGAAGAAGCGCCACATCCACCAGGGTGAGCCCTTCTGCCTGATCGAAATGCACGTGGACAGCAGCGTGCGCGCGCTGTTTCCACGTGGCGCTGAAAAACGCCACAAGATCGCCTGGCTGATCAACCAGCACGCGCCCGGCCGGCTGCACGAGGTGCAACAGACGCTGAGCGTGGCCCCGGCCGACCTGCCACTGTCGCGCGCGCTCGACTGCCCCTTCGGCACACCGGTGCTGCAGATGACGCGCCGTGTGCTCGACCGCCAAGGCCAGGTGGTGCTGGCCGGTCGCTTCTGGTACCGGGGCGACCGCTTCGTGATGGACCAGTCCATCCCCTTCGACGTGTGGCTGCACCATCCCGGCATGGTCATCCCCGATTACCATCGCGGGCCATGACACTCAACCCGCTGGTTGCCCAAGCGCCCGGCGCAAAAAATCACTCAGCGCCTGCCAGATCTCCTGCTGCGTGTTCATCACGAACGGGCCGTACTGCACGATGGGCTCTTGCAGCTGCTGGCCCGCGATCAGCAACAACCAGGTCTCGGAGCTGGCGGTGATCACCACCCCATCGGCCGCAGCGCCGTTTGGCCAGCAACGCCATGTGTTGTGCCGGCACCTGCTGCAACACCAGGCCGTGCGCATGCTGGATGGCAAACGATAAAACGGCGCCCCACAAACACGAACGGCGCCGGGGATGACCGGCGCCGTGGGTGTGGCGAGGGCACGGCGGGATCACCCCCGTGCCTCAAAACACAAGTGCGGATTACAGCTGGGTGGCAGTTGCCGTACCGGCCACGCGGCTGGCGCGCTCGGCCTGGGGGTATTGCGAGGGATACAGTTCATTGAGCTTGACGCCAGCGTCGCCGCTTTGAACGATGTCGCCGCTGCGCACAGCGCGGAAGTATTCGGCACGCACCTGCTCGCGGGTGGTGTTGGTCTGGGCCACCACCGGCGCTGCCAGGCGGCTGGCGCGGTCGCCGCTGGCCACCACTTCGCCGGCAGCGGCGGCACGCAGGTACTCGGCGCGAACGGCGTCGCGGGTCTGATTGCTGGTGGCGGCAAAGTGTTGGGCCAGACCCACGCCACGGTCGCCGCCTTCAACAGCCATGGCATGGCCGGCACCCAGTGCGGCAAAAGACAAAACGATGGCGGAGGTGATTTTCGAAGTCATGTTCATGGTATTTCCTAGAAGGTTGAGGGTGTTTCCTTCGGGCTTGATCCGCCGGTACAGCGTCTGGTTGCCCGTTGCTCGGTGAGTCGCGCTGGTGTTTGCCTCATCGATGGGGTGTACTTTATTACCGTTTTATTTCGAGATAAATATCCACATTTTCAATTTTCTATTGTTGATTTTGAAATAATAGAGACCTTGAAAAACCGAAAGCCCTCCCATGGACCGACTCCAAAGCCTGCGCGCCTTCCAGAAAGTGGTGGATGAAGGCGGCTTTGCGGCCGCCGCGCGCGCCCTGGACATGGCCCCCGCCGGCGTCACCCGCCTGGTGGCCGACCTCGAAGAACACCTGGGCACACGGCTGCTGCAGCGAACCACGCGCCGGGTTTCGCTGACCGATGCCGGTGATGCACTGCTCAAGCGCAGCCGGCACATCCTGCAGGATGTAGACGAGGCCTTTGCGGTCACGCAGTCGCACACCTCGGAGCTGTCGGGTGTGTTGCGCGTGCTGGCGCCTCCGGTGCTGGCAGTCAACATCGTGGCTCCGCTGGTGGCAGGCTTTCGCGCCCAGTACCCGCGCATCACCATCGACCTGCACGTCGAAACCGCCTACGAGCTGTCGGTCGAGGACCACGACATCACCCTGGTGGGCTCCACCGATCAGTTGGGCGAGCAGGTGGTGGCGCGGCATGTGGCCTCCAGCGAGGCGGTGGTCTGCGCCTCGGCCAGCTACATCGCCCAACACGGCGCGCCCCAAACCCCCGAAGACCTGGCGCTACACCAATGCCTGCGGCTGCGCACGCCGGGTGCGCGCTTGGCGCCGTGGCGGCTGATGCACCCGCTAGAAGGCGACCGGGTGGTGGAACAGGAGGTGAGCCCGGCCTTTCTGGCCGACCACACCGACACCCTGCTGCGCGCCACGCTGGAGGGCGCGGGCATCAGTTCGCAGCCCATCGAACTGATTGCCGAACACCTTTGCAACGGCGACCTGGTGCGCGTGTTGTCGCCCTGGATCACGGCCCGCCTGGAGCTCTATGCCGCCCTGCCCAGCCGCAAGTTCATGCCGGCGCGCAGCCGCGCGTTTCTGGACCACCTGGTCACCCAGATGCGCCAGCGCATTGCGCTGGCGCAGAAGCTGGGCTGCGGCGAGGGCTGAACAGAGCGCTGAAGTGGACGCGGATCAGGCCGACAAAAGCACGGCCTTGTTGGGCTCGCCACACTCGGCCGACTCGCCGCTGGCGCGCGCACTTGACGGCCCCTTCACCACCCCGGCATGGTCATCCCCGACTACCATCGGGCCGTATGACGCTGAACCCGCTGGTCACCCAGACGCTGACAACCGCACAGATTGCCATCGAGATCGCGGCCACGGCGGCCTTTGCGCTCTCCGGCATCCTGGAAGCCGTGCGCAAAAAGCTGGACGTGGTCGGCATGACGGTGGTGGCCTTTCTGGCGGCCTTCGGCGGTGGCACGCTGCGCGACGTGCTGCTCGACCGCCGGCCCTTCTTCTGGGTCGAGCACAGCTGGTACGTGTGGGCGGTGCTGGGCCTGTGTGTGGTGACAGGCGCGTGGCTGCGTGGCCACCACCTGGCCCTCACCGAACGCGCCATGCAGTGGCCCGACGCTTTGGGCCTGGGCCTGTTTGCGGCCAGCGGCACACAGATCGCGCTGGCCGCCCACATGCCCCCGCTCATCGCGGTGCTGATGGGCGTGATGACGGCCGTGTTCGGTGGTGTGCTGCGCGACGTGGTGTGCAACGAAATCCCCTCGGCCTTCCACGGCCACCAGCCCTACGCGGTGTGCGCGTTTGCCGGCGGCTGGGTGGTGGTGGCGTGCCACTTTCTCGTGCTGGACAGTGGCATCGCCCTGGCCCTGGGTGCGTCGGCCGCCAGCGGCCTGCGCCTGCTGGCCATGTGGCGCGACTGGCGGCTGCCGGACCTGCGCATCCACCGTTGAAACCTGCACGATGAGCTACCTGGCGTTGCGCCACCTGCACCTCACCTGTGTGGTGGTGTCGGTCACGCTGTTTGTGCTGCGCGGTGGCTTGGGGCTGTGGGGCGTGGACTGGCGCCGCCGCTGGCCGGTGCTGCGCTGGCTGCCCCATGCCAACGACAGCGTGCTGATGGCGGCCGGCGTGGGGCTGATGGTGTGGAGCGCGCAGTACCCCGGCGCGCAACACCCGTGGCTGGCGGCCAAGCTGGTGCTGCTGCTGGCCTACATCGTGGCGGGCAAGCAGGCCTTGCGCGCCGACCTGCCGGCCAAACACCAGGCCCCATGGTTTGCGCTGGCCCTGGTCTGCGTGGGCAGCATGGTGACGTTGGCGCTCACGCGCTGGGGTGGTTGAGCGGCTCGCCGAATTCGGCCGCCACCGCCGCCACCTGCGGCAGCAGGCCCAGGAACACGGCCACCAGGCTCGGATCGAAATGCCGGCCCGCCTCCTGGCGCAGCAGGCCCAGTGCCTCGTCGAAGGTCCAGGCACGTTTGTAAGGGCGCACGCTGGTGAGTGCGTCGAACACATCGGCGATCGCCACAATGCGCGCTTCCAGCGGAATGGCCTCGCCGGCCAGGCCGAAGGGGTAGCCACTGCCATCCCACTTTTCGTGGTGGTAGAGCGCGATGCGGTGCGCCATGGCCAACATGCCGTCCTGGTGCCGGCCAATGATGCGGGCGCCAATTTCGGGGTGCTGGCGCATCACCAGCAGCTCGTCTTCGTCCAGCCGCCCCGGCTTGCGCAGGATGGCGTCGGGGATGCCGATCTTGCCCACGTCGTGCATGGGCGCGGCGCTGAACAGGTCTTCGAGCAAAACCTTGGGCATGCCCAGCGCCTGACCAATCAGGCGCGAGTAGTGGCTCATGCGCACCACGTGCAGGCCTGTTTCGTTGTCCTTGAACTCGGCCGCTGCGCCCAGGCATTGCACCACCTGCTGGCGGGTGGCCAGCAACACCTCGGCGCGCACCAGCGAGAGCTGGGTTTTGATGCGCGCACGCACCACCGGGTTGCTGAAGGGCTTGGTGATGTAGTCCACCGCGCCCAGTGCAAAGCCCTGGGTTTCATCGGTCTCGTCGCTGAGCGCGGTCACGAAGATGACCGGGATGTGGCGTGTGGCGTCGCTCGCCTTGAGGCGTTCGCACACCTCGTGGCCGGTCATGCCCGGCATCATCACGTCGAGCAGGATGAGGTCGGGCAAAGCGCTGGCGGCCAGCTCCAGCGCCCGCGCGCCGTCCTTGGCGATCAGCAGGCGGTAGTCGTCCTGCAAGATTTGCTGCAACAGCCTGAGGTTGACCGCTTCGTCATCCACGAGCAGCAACAGCTTGCGGGCGTCTTGTTCTGCTTGCGCAACCATGTGCATCTCCGTGTGAACGTCAGGTCTGCGGCTGCTGGGTCAGCCAGGCACGCAAGTCTGCCAGGGCCAGCTCGGCGCGGTCAAATTCGAAGTTGTCCAGCGCTTTGGCCGCCGCCTGCCAACTGGCCTGCACGACGCCGGCCCCCAGGGCGTCCTTGAGCACCTCGACCTGGCGCAGCGGGGCTTCGCCGCGTTGCAAGGTGCTCACCACCTGGTCGATGGCGGCCAGCGCGTCGACGACACGGGGCGGCGCACCCAGCACGTCCAGCGGCTGGTTCTGTGTGGGCGCCAGCAAGGGCAACACCGCCTGCTCGGTGCGGTCCAGCAAGGGGCCGAGTTCGGCGGCAAAGGCCTGGGCGTGCGCGATGTCGCCATGCCGCAAGGCGTGTTCGACGATGGCGAGCAACTGGCTCAGGGCCTGCAAGCCCAGCGTGGCGGCACTGCCGCGCAGGGCGTGCACCGGGGCCACGGCGGCGCTCAGGTCGTTGTTGCCCAAGGCGGCCAAAATGTTGGCGCGGTGCCCCGGCAGGTGCTCCACAAACAGCGTCAGGCCATCGACCCAGACATCGCGCATGTCGCCCCAAATCTCCAGCGCCTCGGCCTCGTTCACCAGCGGCAGGTCTTCGGCCAAAAAAACCGATGGGGTGCTCTCGGCCGGCGCCGCTGCCGCCGCATGGCGCAGCGGCAGGCGCACGGTGAACACGCTGCCCTCGCCGGGGGTGCTGCGCACGCCCACGTCGCCGCCCATGAGGGTGGCCAGTTGTTTGCACAAGGCGGTGCCCAGGCCGGCGCCCCCAAATCGACGGTCCAGCGAAGCATCGCCCTGTGTGAAAGGTTCAAACAGGCGGGCCAGTTGGTTGGGCGCCATGCCCGGCCCGGTGTCGCTGACCTCGAAACACAACTGACCATCCAGCACCTGCGCGCGCAGCTGCACCTGCCCGGCCGCAGTGAACTTGATCGCGTTGTCCAGCAGGTTGCTCAGGATCTGCCCCACCCGCACGGCATCGCCATGCACGCGTTGGGGCACGGCGGGCCGCACCTGGACCGACAAGGTCAGGCCCTTGGCCTGGGCGATGGCACCGAAGTCGTGGCGCAGACCGTTGAGCAGTTCGTGCAGGTCGTGGTCTTTCTCCTCCAGCTGCAGCTTGCCTTTTTCCAGGCGCGCCACGTCCAGGATGTCGTTGAGCAGGCGCAGCAGGCTGCGTGCGGCGTTTTGCACCGTGACGAGGTGGCCGCGTTGCACCTCGTTCAGCGGCGTGTCCATGAGCAGGCTGGTGAAACCCAGCACGGCGTTCATGGGTGTGCGCAGTTCGTGGCTCATGGTGGCCAGGAAGGCGGAGCGTGTGGCGGCCATCTGCTCGGCGCGCTCGCGCGCCTGCTCCAACTCGGCCCGGACGCGGCGGTAGCCCACATCGCGGGCGATCTTGGACACACCCACCACCTGCCCCGCATCGTCGCGCATGGGCGACACGTTGATGGACACCTCGACCAGGCTGCCGTCCTTGCGCCGCCGGGTGGCTTCGTAGTTGGGCACGACCTCGCCCTTGCGCACCCGGCTCAGCAGCCGGCTCTCGGCCGCGTGGTCTTGCGGCAGCAGCAGCAGCTGGATGTGGCGGCCGATGGCCTCCTGTGCGCTGTAGCCGTACAGGCGCTCGGCGCCCGGGTTCCACGACTCGATCATGCCGTCGAGCGACTGCGCCACGATGGCGTCGTTGGAGCCGGCGATCAACGCGCGCGCCAACTGCAACTCGCGCTCGCGTTGCACGCGCAGTGGATCGTCTGCCGAAGCCGGCTCAGGCGGGGGAGGGGAATCTGGCATGGGGGCGGGCGGGCCGGACCATCCGGCACAAACCGAAAATGTAATAAATTATCATTTTATTGTCAATTTCAGGTTCAAATTGGCATGTTTTTACCACATCAAACCGGCACCGGCTGGGCCCGCACCAGCCGCTGTTTGCCCGCCTGCTTGCCGGCGTACATGGCGGCATCGGCGCGTCTGAGGAGGTCCACCGCGTCGTGGCCGTCCACCGGCGCCAGCGCGTAGCCGGCGGTCAGGCCCACCCGCACCGGCGCGCCCAGCACCTCAAACGGTGACACAAAGGCGTCGCACAGCTTGAGGCCCAGTTCGTGCGCGCTGCGCTCGTCGGGCAAGCCGTGGGCCACCAGCACAAATTCGTCACCGCCCACACGCGCCACCAGATCGCTGCTGCGGATGTGGGCGCGCAGACGTTGCGCCACCGCCACCAGCAGTTCGTCGCCCACGTCGTGGCCAAAGCGGTCGTTGACGGGTTTGAAGCCGTCCAGGTCCAGCGCGTACAAGGCCACCAGCCGGCCGGGGCTGGCGTGGGGCAACACCTCGGCCAGTGCCGCATTGAGCCCACGCCGGTTGGGCAGGCCGGTGAGGGGGTCGGTGTGGGCCAGCGAGGCCATCACGCCCAGGTCGTGCCGCGCCTGGAGGGCGGCCTGTGCCATGGCGTGGGTGCGCAGACCGAGCACGCGCATGAACAGCAACATGTCCAGTGTGGCACTGAACTGGAAGGCGTGCTGGGTCCAGAAATTCACCGGCATCCAGCCGCGAATGACGCCAATCATCACCGCCGTGCCCAGCCCGTACACCGCCCAGGCCAGCAGCAGGGTCAGGCCGACCTGATCGCCCGCGCGCGCGCGACGAAAGGCCCCGCGCAGCCCCATGAGCGCGGGCACCACGCCCAGCACACTCATGAGCGCCGTGACCACCCGCAGTGGCAGCAGCCCCAGCACGTAGCCCAACGCCACCGCCCCACACAGGGCAGCGCCACCGCGCATGGCCAGGCGCCACCAGCGTGCCTGATCGGGCCCGCGCAAGGTGTGCTCGATGAACAGAAACGAGCCTGCCGCCGCCGCCAGGGCGGCCACCCCGGAGGCATAGACCTCCACCCCAGGCCAGGCGCCCCACACGTACTGGCGACCCACGCCGAACATGTGCAGCGAAAACGCCAGGCTGCCACTCAACAGCAACCCGTATTTGAGGAACAGGCTGTCGCGCAAAGAGAGCCATTGCGCCAGGCTGTAGCAGAGCAGGCACAGGGCCAGGCCCGTGAGCAGGCCCTGCAGCATCTGCTCGTCGAGCGTGCGGGCATAAAACACCGCCGGGCGGCTGAGCGTCATGGGCAGCACCATGGCGCCGCTGGTCTGCACTTGCAGCCAGAGGTCGTACTGGCCTTCGCTCAGGGTGAGCTGGGTGGTCGGTGCGCGCGCGGGCTGCCGCCGTTCGTCGCGTGGCACGCGGCTGCCCATCTTGTCCTGCGCCACCACCATGTCGTTGCGCACCAGATAGAGCGACACGTGGTTCAGCGGCGGGTAGTCGATGTCCAGCACCCACACGCCCTCGGCGCCGGGCAACACACGCAGCGGCAGGTGCAGCCACACCGGCTCCGGCTGCAGACCCAGCGTGGCATGGGTTCCTGGCATGGGCACAAAGTTGTCGCGCAACAGGCTGGCCTGCGTCCAGTCGCGCAGGGGCGTGTCGCCCTGGTAGCGGCGCAGCGCCGGCCATACGGCGACCGAAGGCGCGCTGGGCCCAAGCACCAGTTCGGCCGGAGCCCCTTGCACCGACGGCGTCGGGGTTTGTGCCACGGCCGACGCCGCCACACCCCACACCGCGGCACCCAGGCACCACCCCACCAGCCAGGCCAGCCACCGGGCAGGCAACAAGCGTAAGCGCGGCACCAGCACAGACGGGCTCAATCGAAGGACGGCGGCACCGGCCGCTGCACCGGCTTGCCTGCCGCCAGCCAGGCGTCAAAGCCCCCGGCCAGCGACACCACGTTCAGGTAACCCATGTCGGCCATGGCGCAAGCGGCCAGGGCGGCACGGCCACTGGTCTTGCAGTACAGCACCACCTTCTGGTCGCGTGCGGCCAGGGTCGGTGTGCCGCTGAGCTTGAACTCCAGCAAACCGCGCGAGATGTGGACCGCGCCGGGCAGGTGGCCGGCCGCGTATTCGTCGGCCTCGCGCACATCGATTAGCACATCGGCCTCGCGGATGGCCTGCTCCGCCTGCTCCAGCGGCACTTCGGTGACTCGGCTTTTGGCGGCAACCACCAGATCGTGGGCAGACTTCATGCGGATCTCCAATGTTTTTTTGACATTCTAGGTGGGCAGGCACAATGCCGGTGCATACCCCCATAGGCACACCCAGAGGACGCCCCATGACCCTGCGCATCGGCGCGGGCGCCGGTTTTGCCGGCGACCGCATCGCCCCCGCCCGCGACCTGGCCGAGCGTGGCCGGCTCGACTTCATCGCCTTCGAATGCCTGGCCGAACGCACCCTGGCCTACGGCCACCTGCAACGCGCGGCCGACCCGGACAAGGGCTTTCACACCGCGCTCGACAAACGCCTGGGCGCGGTGCTGCCGGCCTGTGTGCAACACGGCACCACCATCGTCACCAACATGGGCGTGGCCAACCCGCGCGCGGCCGGGCGCGCGGCGCAGGCACTGGCGCAGCGGCTGGGATTGAAGATCCGCATCGCGGTGGTCACGGGCGATGACGTGACCACGCAGGTGAACGGCGACACCTGGCTGCCCGAGATGGGCAAGACCTTGCGCGAGCACGGCCAGCGCGTGGTTGGCGCCAACGCCTACCTCGGCATCGATGCCCTGTTGCCCGCGCTCGACGAGCAGCCGCATCTGGTGATCACGGGACGTGTGGCCGATCCCTCGCTGTTTCTGGCGCCGCTGGTGCACCGCCTGGGCTGGGCGCGCGACGACTGGGCGCGCCTGGGCGCCGGCACGGCCGTGGGGCATTTGCTGGAGTGCAGCATGCAGGTGACCGGTGGCTACTTTGCCGACCCGCCGCACAAGGTGGTGCCGAACATCGCGCAGCTGGGTTTTCCGCTGGCCGAGGTGGCGGCCGATGGCAGCGCGGTCATCACCAAACTCGACGGCACCGGTGGCCTGGTGAGCGAGCTGACCGTGAAGGAGCAACTGATGTACGAGGTGCACGACCCGGCCGCCTACCTCACACCCGATGTGGCGGCCGATTTTTCCACCGCGCGCATCGCGCAAGCCGGCGCCGACCGCGTGGCCGTGCGCGGCGTGGGCGGGCGCGAACGGCCGCGCCAGCTCAAGGCCATCGTCGGCTTTGACGGCGGTTTTCTGGCCGAGGGCGAGATCAGCTACGCCGGCCCGGGTGCCGCCGCGCGCGCGCAGCTGGCGGCCGAGATCGTGCGCGAACGCATGGCCCAGGTGCATGGCAACACCGAGCCGCTGCGGCTGGACCTCATCGGTCTCAACGCCCTGCATGGCACGGCCATGAACGGCCTGCCCGCCCACGCCGCGTTGTGCACCGATGTGCGCCTGCGCGCGGCCCTGCGCACCCCCTCGCGTGCCATGGCCGAGAACCTGCTCGAAGAGGTGGAAAGCCTGTGGCTGGGCGGCCCGGCCGGCGGCGGTGGCTACCGGGGCCACATCACGCCCTCGGTGACCACCCAACCCATGTACGTGGGCCGCGAGGCGATCGCGCTCAACATCGAGGTGCTGACATCATGACCAACACACACACGGTGGCATTGCGCGAGATTGCAGGCGCGCGCTCCGGCGACAAAGGCAACATCTCCAACGTGTGCGTGTGGGTGTACGAGCCACGCCACTATGAAGCGGTCAAGGCCGCGCTCACCGTGGAACGCCTGAAGGCCACCCACCCCAGCTTGTGGCGCGGTGCCATCGAGCGCTTTGAGCTGCCCCACCTGCAGGGCATCAACTTCGTGTTCCACGAGGCGCTGGAAGGCGGCGTCAACGCGTCGCTCAACCTCGACGCCCACGGCAAGTCATTTGGCTTTCTGCTGCTGGCGATGGCCATCACCATCGGCGACGGGCCTCCGCACTAACCATGAGAGCACACACGTTCGGCAGCCACTACACTCAAATGTGAATTTTTCACCTCAAACACACGGAGACACACGCATGCCCCAGTTGACCCGCCGCCTCGCCATGGCCACCGCCGTCGCAGCCTGCTTCGCTGCACCACTGGCCCAGGCCCAGAGCTACCCCAGCAAACCCATCCGGGTGGTGGTGCCCTTTGCCCCTGGCAGCGCCACCGACCAGATCGGTCGCGCCTTCATGGCCAAGGTCTCCGAGACCCTGGGACAGACCGTGGTGGTAGAGAACAAGCCGGGCGTCAACGGCATGCTGGGTGCGGCCGACGTGGCCAAGGCCGCGCCCGATGGCTACACCTTTTTGCTGGGCACCAACAGCACCAACGCGGCACTCAAGTTCCTGATGAAGCAACTGCCCTACGACCAGGACACCGCATTTGCGCCGGTGGCCTACGTGGGTTCGGTGCCGCTGATGGTCGCGGTCAACAACGACGTGCCGGCCAAGACCCTCAAGGAGCTGATCGACCTCGCCAAGGCCAAGCCCGGCCAGGTCAGCGTGGCCTACGCCAGCACCTCGCAACAGGTCAGCTCGGCCGTGCTGGCCAGCATGACCGGCGTGCAGTTCAACAACATCCCCTACAAGAGCGGCCCCACCGCCATGACCGACCTGATCGGCGGCCAGGTGATGGTGTTCACCGCCGACTTTGGCGTCACCGTGCCCCAGCACAAAGGCGGCAAAATCCGTGGCCTGGCCGTGACCTCGACCAAACGCGCCGCCGCCGTTCCCGACCTGCCCACCGTCAACGAGGCCCTGGGCCTCAAGGACTACGAACTGACCGCCTACTTTGCGGTGTTCGCCCCAGCCGGCACCCCGGCCGATGCCATCAACAAGATGAACGCGGCCGTCAATGCTGCGGCGAACAGCAAGGACATCCAGGACAAGTTCGCCCCCAACGGCTTCGCCATCGACCCCGGCACGCCGCAGCAACTGGCCGAGCGCAACAAGATCGAAACGGTCAAGTGGGAAAAAGCCATCCGCGAAGCCAAGATCGAACCGCAATAAGCCGCGAGCCTCTTGCAACGAACAACCCGCCCGCCTTCTGGCTGGCGGGTTTTTTCATGGGTGGCGCTTTTGACCTTGATCAGGCAGTGACACGCTGAGCAAGCGCCTCTTGAGCGAGGACGTTGATGCTCTTGCCTTCGGCCTGTGCGGCGATGGCGAACCGTTCATGCAGTTCCGGCGGAATGCCCACACCCTGCATGAGGCAACTCAACCTCGTAGAGCTTCCATTTGGCCCATACCCGACCCGTGGAGGCCAATGGCCGCACATTCTCAAGGTGCCAAGCAAAGTACCCAGGTTGCCACCCACTTGAGCAGGCAGGCTCCACCTGTGGCGGTAACCAGGGTTCGACAAGTCGCACATCCACCAGCGCGACGGCTCGCCCATTCGGATCGACTTAAAACCCATCGGTCAGGAAGTTTGCGTTCTCTACGATCAGCAGGTCTTTGATCAGCAGCGTCGGCGGCACCCATGAGCGAACCTCCATCGTCTTCCTTCCCGCAGCGATGTTTCCGCCATGAGGCGAAACGATGGACAGCGCAACGTACTTGGTCATTTGCAAACAGCATGCCCAAATGCAAGCGGGCTGGCCGACAGATAGGTTCGCAAAAATGCCGGCCTCAAGTTGACAGACACCAGCTCCTGCAAAGGAAACCACCGAAACTCGAGATTCAGCTCGGGTTCAACACCGCGGTATGTGCGGGATGTGTCCAAGAAAACGGAAGACTCAGCCAAGCAGACCTGGAAGTAGAAACCGATTTCATGGTTCCGTGCCCCCGCGAGTTCAAAGAAGTTCTCGACAACATGCAGCAACGGTCCACATTCAACGTTTTCGCCCAGTTCTTCCTTCAGCTCCCGAACGATGGTCGTTGAGGCCGACTCGCCAACCTCAACCCTTCCCCCGGGCAATGCCCAATGGTCGTCGCTTGGTGCTCGATGGAGGAGGACGAAGTCCTCGTGAAGAATGATCGCCGCAGCGCGCACTTGAAAGCGCTGGCCGTTCAACTGGACCGAGATCATGAGACTTGCGTTTCTGCTCAACGATGCACAGCGCAGTGGAGCACCTGTGCCAGTCGGTTGCAAGATGTCATGGCTTGCTGCCCAAAATGGCTCCAACCAAAAACAAGAGGCCAAGTGCACCGACCAGCGCTGAAGAGACCCACCAGAAGAGCTCACTGTTGCCTGGAAAAATCGGACGGAGCCATGGAAATGCGAGCGCGCGCAGCATCAGCACGATCGCGATCGTGAAAAGTGCAGGCTGAAGCAGCGGCGGCGGCGCAGCCAGTCCGGCGCCTGCCAGTGCACACCAAGCCCAAACCAACAACATGGCTCCAACCAGCACGGCAGACACATGCGGTCGCCAATCGCCTGCAGCCACCGCATTGGCCACACTCTCACCCGCACCCAAAAACCGATAGCCCGCAGCACCCCATGGAATGCACACAAAGTGGAGCAGCGCAGCCACAACACATGCCGCCGCCGCGACGGTGAGAAGAATGGACGAGGTGCTCATGCTTTACCCATAAAACCAATGCAAACGCCCCGCAGCATATCGGACACACGCCGGCAGATTGTTAAAGTGACTACCTCCGACCAAACCGGCAGCCCCCCCCCCTGCCCCACCACCATGCCCGCCCGCTCCGACTTTGAACAGATGTTTGACCTTGCCCCCGCCTCGCTCTGGCTGGAGGACTACAGCGGCAT